>JBKEBG010000131.1:0-2536 GCA_047972985.1 Arachnia sp. | reverse complement strand
CCGCGCGTGACGAGCGCCTCGATTGCGGCGTCGGTGACCTCTTCCCAGCCCTTGCCGCGATGCGACGCCGGAACGCCGGGCCGCACGGTGAGGACCCTGTTCAGCAGCAGGACCCCCTGGTCGAACCACCCCGTGAGGTCGCCATGGGGAGCGGGCGTGATGCCGAGATCTGACTCGAGCTCTGCATAGATGTTGACCAGAGAACGGGGGAGCGGCCGTACATCGGCTGCGACGGAGAATGAGAGACCCACCGGGTGTCCGGGCGTGGGGTAGGGATCTTGCCCGACGATGAGCACGCGGACGTCGGCGAGGGGGCGAGTAAAAGCGCGCAAGACAAGGTCTCCGGCGGGCAGATAGCTTCTGCCAGCGGCGAGTTCGGCCCGGAGGAACTCGCCCATGGCATGGATGCGTGGTGCCGCTGGCTCGAGCGCGCTGGCCCAATCCGCTGCCATGAGATCGGGCAAAGGGTGAGCAGGCACATGCTCAGGCTACCGCCGATAGAGGGGAGTTTCCGCGCGGGCCCAGTCCACCTGTATCTGGTGGATAGGCTGGGCGCGTTGTTACCGTGAGAGGAGGCGCCATGGCGTCGTCAACCCCCCTTCCTGACTTCGGCGGGAACGAAGCCAATCAGGCGCCTGCCGATCGCATTCCGCTCGACCCTTACGTGCCCGCTGGCCTCACCATTGCGGCCGGGTTCGCGTGGCGCATCCTGGTGGTCGCCGCCTTCGCCGTCGGAGTTTTTGTTGTTCTCAGCTATTTCTCCGAGATCGCGGTTCCCGTCGCCATCGCTGTGCTGCTGACGGCGATGCTGTACCCCCTGACTCAGCGGATGATCCAGCGCTGGCACTGGAACAAGTTCGCTGCGGCCGCGGCAAGCCTGGTGGTGCTCTTCCTGATCGTTGGTGTCTTGTTGACCTTGGTGGGCACACAGGTCGCGAGTCAGTGGCCGTCTTTGGTCGATCAGTTTGCCGCAGGATTCAGTGCGCTCGTGGCGTGGATCGGCAGCCTCCCGCTCGGGATTGACACCGATCAGCTGAACACGTGGGTTGACACCGGCCTTACGTGGCTGCAGTCGCAGGCGTCGGCCTTGGCCGCAGCGGCCGCCTCGGTGGGCACAGCCTTTGGACACTTTTTCGCCGGGCTGGGTATCGCGCTCTTCGCCACGTTCTTCTTCGCTGCTGAAGGCCGAGGCATCTTCTCCGGTGCCGTGGGCGTCCTGATGCCCCGTATGTACCAGCGGCGTGCGGATGAGGCGTCCCGCCACGGCTGGGCGTCGTTAGTTTCATACATGCGGTCGGCTGTGATCGTCGCCGGAATCGACGCGATCGGGGTGGCGGGCATAGCCACGTTGCTGGGCGTGCCCCTGGGCATGGCGCTGTTCGCACTTACGTGGATCGTCTGCTTTATCCCCATCGTGGGTGCCATCATCGCGGGGACGGTAGCCGTCTCGTTGGCCCTTGTTTCTCAAGGGCCGCTGGCGGCTGTGCTCATGCTGGTGGGCACCATTCTCGTGATGACCATCGAGAGCCACTTCCTTCAGCCCTTGGTCATGGGCAAGGCAGTGGACATCCACCCGCTGGCCATCTTGCTGGGTATCACGGCAGGCGGCGTCATCAGCGGCATCCTCGGCGCCTTGCTCGCCATTCCCATCCTCGCCTTCGGGGTGGCCTTCTTCCGCGCCTTGCGACAACCGTTGCCGTTGGAGGACATGGCTGAACAAGCTGAGCAGCGAGTGGCGGACGCCGTGACCGGCGAGGAGCCAGGACCGTCCGAGGTCGAGTCAGGGGAGAGTCAGGAGTAACCCCCCCTTTCGAGAATGGTAAGCTCGGCTTATTATTCTTGCATGGCTGAACCCGATCTCACTGGAATTCTTGACGATCTTGCTGCGGGTCGCATCGACGCTGCCGAGGCGGCGCGGTTGATCGACGCCGAGCGCCACAAGGCTGGGGGTGGAGCACCTGACCCGGAGCCCGAACCTGCGGGCCCGACGGGAGTAAAAGGCACCGCCAGGGTGAGCGTCCGGGCCGTCGGTCGGCGCGTCAAAATTGTGGCCGACCGGGCTGTGGCGACGGTGGCCGTCGATGGGGAGCATGTCTTGCGTCGGCAGGGGGATGTGCTCGAGGTGAGTTCGGACGGCGACCTGGCTCCGACGCTCGGGGGGATATCGATGCTGCGCCCTCCCCGGAGTGTCGATGACCTTCGTGGGATCACCCTGACCAAGGGACTCACCCTGCGCGTGAATCCGGCGATTGAAGTCGACGCTGAGGTCACCGCAGGGTCCCTCACCACTGACGGTGTACCGTTCCTGGGACGAATCCGGGTCACGGCGGGAGGGGCCCAACTCGCTGGGGTGCGGCGCATCTCTGACGCGCTGGTCCAGGCGGGGTCAGCCTCCGTGCGAGGACCCATTTCGGTCGGCCGGTCAAAGGTGCACGTGGAATCAGGGTCATTGCAGGTGGCCTTGACCGGGCGCGCCAACGTCACTGTACGTGGCGAGGCCCAACTCGGACGCATCTCCTGGCCCGGAGACGGCGCC
>JBKEBG010000080.1:0-3177 GCA_047972985.1 Arachnia sp. | reverse complement strand
GCCATCCAGATCTTCTTCGACGTAGCCTTCATCATCTTGATCCCCATCATCTACAGCTTCTCGAAGGCCGCCGGACTCAAAAGCCCCATGGCTTTCGGCCTACCACTTGCCCTTATGCTGTTCATACTCGTCACAGGGCCGCCGCACCCCGGCATCGCGGGCAGCGCCGCAGTCACCAACGGCGACGTCGGAATGATCACGATGCTCGGCCTGCTGATCTGCATCCCCGTCGGCTTCGTGGCCTACTACACCTCCAAGTGGATCAACCGGCGCAGCTACGCGATGCTGCCCGAGACCAAGGCAAACTACGACTCCTTCGGCACCGCCGACGCCGACGAGGCGCCGCGCGAGTGGACCCGCCCCGGCGCCGCATCGGTGATGTTCAGCGTCCTGCTACCGGTGGTGATGATCGGCATCGGCACCGTCGGCAAGCTGTTGACCGCCGAGGGCTCGGCCGCCTACCAGGTGCTCTCACTCATCGGCGCCCCCGCGTTCGCGCTGCTGATCTCCTGCGTGGTTGCCGGGATTCTGCTGGGAACCGTCCACGGCTGGAAGACCGCCGACATCGCCCACGTCATGGACGGGGCGCTCGGCCCGGCAGCCGTCGTGGTCTTCGTGACCGGAGCCGGCGGTGTGCTGGCCCGCGTGCTCACCGAAACCGGCATCGGTGCCGCCGTCTCCGACGTCCTGCTCGGCACCGGCATGCCAGTGCTGCTGCTGTGCTTCGTGCTCGCCGCGCTGCTGCGGGCGGCCCAAGGCTCCGCGACTGTCTCGGCGTTGACCACTGCCGGGCTCCTGCAAAGCACCCTCGCCGGCGGCGACTACTCATCAATGGACATAGTGCTGCTCAACCTAGCGATCGGCTGCGGGGCCATCACCCTCAGCCACATCAACGATTCAGGCTTTTGGATAGTGACCCGCTACCTCGGCCTTTCGGTGGCCGACGGCCTGCGCACCTGGACCCCGCTGGTGACATTGCTGGGAACCAGCGGGTTCGGCTTCGTCGCGCTGCTGTGGCTCGTGTTGTAACGCACCCCACCCTCACCTACAGAAGGAGTAACCCACCGTGACAACCACATCCACCCCGATTCGTCCCCCCATCACCCAGGAGCGGGTGCACCGGATCGCCGAGGCCGCCTACCGGATTCGGCTCAATAGCCTCATCCAGGCCGAGGTACAGGGCCAGGGCTATATCGGCCAGGCCCTCGGCGTCTCCGACGTGCTGGCGGTGCTCTACGCCGACCAGCTCACCCTCCGGCCCGAAGATCCCGCATGGGAGGGCCGGGATCGCCTCCAGCTGTCGATGGGCCACTACGCCCTGGCCCTGTACGCGGCGCTGGCAGACGTCGGCTACTTCCCCGAATCAGAGCTGACCAGCTATGCCACCGACGACTCACGGCTGCCGATGTCGTCGATGTCCAGCTACACCCCCGGCGTCGAGATCTCCGGTGGCTCCCTGGGCCACGGGCTGGTCATCGCCAACGGCGTGGCCATGGGCCTCAAACGCAAGGGCTCCGATTCAGTCGTGTACAACCTGCTCTCCGACGGCGAGATCGACGAAGGCTCCACCTGGGAGGCCGCCGCCGTGGCCAGCCATCACCGGCTCAACAATCTCATCGCCATCGTCGATGACAACAACCAGCAGGCAGACGGGCCCAGCCGGGAGATCCTCGACACCCAGCCCATCGACGGGCGCTTCGCCGCGTTCGGCTGGGAGACCAGGACCTGCGACGGCAACGACATCCGGGCGGTGCTGGAGGCACTGGAGGAGCTGCGCTACGGCGTGACCAACGACAAACCGCGGTGCCTCGTGGTGCGCACCAAGCTCGCCAAGGGCGTCGACTTCCTGGAATCCCGGGAGAAGCTTCACTTCATGAAGGTCGCGCCACACGAATGGCAACTAGCCCAAGACAAGCTGAAGGAGACGAGGCACTCATGAGCCCCACACTCGTATCCGGCGCCATGAGCGCCGACCTCGCCAAAGCGGGCCAGCGCAGCATCGACGCCCCGCTTGGCCACGCGCTGGTGGAACTTGCCGAGCGCGACGAACGCATCGTCGGTCTCTCGGCCGATCTGGCCAAGTACACCGACCTGCACATCCTGCGCGAGGCGATGCCGGACCGGTTCTACCAGATCGGCATGGCCGAGATGGCGCTGGTGGGGGCCGCCGCCGGCCTCGCCCAGGAGGGGTTCGTCCCCTTCGCCTCCACCTACGCGGTCTTCGCCGCCCGGCGGGCCTACGATTTCATCTGCCTGGACATCGCCGAGGCACAGCTCAACGTGAACCTGGTGTGCGCGCTTCCCGGCCTGACCACCGGATACGGCCCCTCACACCAGGCCACCGAGGACCTGGCGATCTTCCGGGCGATGCCCAACCTCGTCATCGTCGACCCGTGTGACGCCATCGACATCGCCCAGGCTGTGCCGCAGCTCGCCGCGCACGAGGGCGCCACATATATGCGGGTACTGCGGGGCAAGGTTCCGGCGGTATTGGACGAGTACGACTACTCCTTCGAGCTGGGCAAGGCGAAGCTGCTGCGCGATGGAGCCGACGCCTTGTTCGTCTCCTCCGGCCTGATGACCGAGCGTGCCCTGGAGGCGGCGGCCCTGCTCGCCCACGACCGGATCGAGGTGGCGGTGCTGCACAGCCCCACCCTGAAACCCTTCGACGAGGCGACGGTGCTGGCCGAGGTGGCCAAGGACCGTCCTGTGCTGACACTGGAGAACCACACAGTTGTCGGTGGGCTGTTCGACGCTCTGGCCGCGTCACTGGTGCGCTCCGGCCAGGTCAAGCAGGTCACGCCGATCTCGCTACCCGACGAGTTCCTGCACGCCGGGGCGTTGCCGACGCTGGATGACCGCTACGGGATCAGTGTCGCCAAGATCGTCGAGAAGGTCCGATCGCTGGTGGCCTGACCAGTCATCCCACGAGGGGCACGCCGCCCGGCCGGACGTTGCCGGGGCGTGCCCTTCGCCTCGTCACCGTCCGGCGTGGCCCGGCGGGGCGCGCCCCTGAGCCGGGCGCTAGGGTGTGGAACCGACGCAGCCGGGTGTGAACATGAAGCGCATCAAGCGAGCGCTGTGTCCGGCCCTGACCCAGGACGAGAAGCCGGGACGGCTGCTGGAGTTCGCGCTGACCGCCATCGGCGTGGGTGCCCTCACCGGGCTCGTGGGAGC
>JBKEBG010000138.1:0-20109 GCA_047972985.1 Arachnia sp. | reverse complement strand
CGGGCGACGTCCCAGGCCCAGGGCATCGGCGGCCCGGCAGGTTCCCCTCGGGCAGCACGAGACCGTCAGGGGCAGCTGCCCTGGGTTCAGGCTCAGTGACTCGATGGACCAGCCCCTGGGCCCGGTGACCTTCGAAGGCCATTCCGCATGGCGGCTGGTGGACCAGGACGGCGTCCTCGTGGCCACGGCTGGTGGCGATCAGGTGTGGGTGGTCGACGATCTCCCGGGTGAGGTGGCGGCCGAGTTGGAGCGCTGCTGGAGCAACGATCCCCCCACCCAAGAAGAGTTATCCGCCCACGCGCTGCGCGCGGTGGAACAACTGCGCGCCCTAGGAGCCATTCGTCCCGGCGGCCTCCCCGCTGGCCCCACGATCCGGGTGGGCCTGATCTGGTGTGGCGATGAGGTGCCCCGGTTCGCCTCACACCTGGGGCTCCTTCTTGATGACGGCCTCGTTCCGGCGATCGAGGCAGACCTTGCCGTCGTGTGCCGCACCACCATGACACTGGCCGAGATGGCCGAGAGGCTCCAGGAGCCGGGGGTGACAATTCCGCACCTGCTGGTCGACCTGGCCTCGCAGCACACCGTCGCCCTCGGCCCCTTCGTGGTCCCGGGTTTCTCGGCCTGCGCCCGCTGCCTGACCGGCCGGGTATCGCGCCGATGGGGTGACCCGCCGACACCCCGGGCACCCGGCGCGACCCGCCCCGCCGTGGCAGCGCTGGCTGCCGGCTGGGTCGCCGCCGCCGTCGGCGCGATCGCCGATCAGCGCTACCACCTCATCGATACCACCCAATCGTTCAACCCGGTCACCGGCGAGGCGAGTTCCTCGCCGGTGCTGCGCTGGGCCGGATGCCCCTACTGCGCCAGAGCCGTCACCACCGGAAGGGTCCAGCTTCCATGGACCTGAGGGGAGCACCAAGCGCTGAGGATCTACTCGGCAACGCCATCGGCTGGCGGGCCGGGCTCGGGCTGTCGGCGACAGCCTTACCGACGACTCTGGCCGAGCCCGTCCTTCATCAGTGGTCGGCTCTCCAGGAACCGACCGGCCAGATTTCCACCGCCGGTGGCGCCGGTCGCAGCCGGGACGAGGCGCGCGGTGCCGCCATTGGCGAGCTCATCGAGCGCTACACCGCGGGCACCGCCCAGGTCGAGCACCGGCCTATGGCCCAGTGGCAGGGTCCCGCGTACGAGGCACAACGGTTCGGATTGACTGGCCCGTCGCATCACTCTCACCCGGGCTGGCTCGCTGATGCCGTCTGCGCGGCATATCGGCTCCGCGACAATGAACCCATCGGTGTCCCGGTGGGGCTACTCCTGATGGATCACCGGTTCGGTTCCATCGCCACCTCGTCGGGCCTGGCCGCGGCACCTACGGCAACCCGGGCGCTGCTGCGCGCCGCCCAGGAACTCCTCGAGCGAGATGCCCTGATGGCCACCTGGCTCCACTGCCTGGCTCCCCCGGCGCGGCCGCTCACGCCGGGGGTCACCTCACTGGCCGAACCCATCGGCGCAACTGCGCAGGTCTTCGACATCACGCAGGCGTGGAATCCTCACCCGGTGGCGGTGGTGGCCGGATCGGTGTCGGTCCTTGGTAAGCAGCGCCACGCTTTCGGCCTGGCCTGCCGCGCCCGCTGGGAGGAGGCAGTTGACAAGGCGGCCCTCGAATGGGCCCAAGGGATCGTCTTCGCCGGGGTCGCCACCGCAGACGATCCACCAGGACTCACCCCGACCCAACGAGCCAGCCTGTGGCCCGCGGAGGCGTGCACCACCTTCGACGAACATGCCAGGTTCTACACCCGTCGCCCCGATCTGTGGCAACAGCTGCCCTGGTTCGCCTGCGATGCCAGCACCGCGCGCCCCGTGGAACCACCTCGACCCGACACCGACCTCGGGCCCAGTGAGGCCACTGAACTGGAGCGGCTCGCGACTGAGCTCGAATCCCTGGGGATCGAGCTGCTGTACCGAGAGTTGACGGGGCCCGAGGCAGCTGCCTGCGGGGTGCGGGTCATGCGGGTGCTCTCTCCAGATCTGATCCCCATCAATGCTGATCACCGGTGGCCCTTCCTCGGCGCACCGGCCCACGACCGGCACAGCCGATACCCCAGCCTCGCGCCCTTGGGTAGCTTCCCGTCCTCGTTCCCACACCCGCTGGGGTAGCCGCCATGACAAGGGATACCGCATGAGTGACACCGCGCCCGGTTTCGAGGATTTCTGGCTCGCCTCCGAGCTCAACTCGCTGCGCCTGCCAGGATTCGCTTCCCGGCTCACCACGTATCAGCCCGCGCAGCGGGGGGTCTCTGCCGAGACTCGGGCGGGCGATCTGATCTCGCTCGGGACCTGTGATAACGCACTGGTGCGTCTGCTGGCTGAGCGTCACTCGTCAAGGACCTACACCGGCCAGGGCATTCCCATCGCGCAACTCGGCCAGCTGTTGTCGGTGGCCGCCGAAATCGATGGACACCGGGGCCATGCCGCCGGGGGCGGCCTCTACACCGTCGGGATCAGCGTCTTGTGCCTCAATATTGTGGGACCCACCAACGCCATGGCCTGCCAATACGTGCCCACACATCACGCACTGGTCCCGGTAGCGGCCTCACCGGGTTGGCCGGAACTCAGCGAACTGTTCGGCGCCCAGTCAGTCACCGGGGCACCGGCCGCTGTCCTGGTGTTATGGTCCACCGCTGCCCAGGCGCTAGCCAAGTATGGGGAACGAGGTGGGCGATTCGTCCTCCTGGAAGCCGGAGCCCTGCTTCAATCCCTCGGTCTCGGCGCCGCCCACCTCGGCCTCGGCGCCGTGATCCTCGGGGGCGGCAACGACCGCGAGGTGCTCAATCTCATCGGGCTCACGGGGCTGCCTGCCGCGAAGTATGTCGCCGCGATGGCCGTCGGGTGCGCCGAGGCGACCTCACCCCGTGAGATGCTGTGACCTATGTTACGCGCTGCACCTAACCAGTTCACCGCGACACCGGCAGCCGCCCCCGCCACCCCCACCTGCTCTTCATGCTGCTGCTGCTGCGTCGGGACCGCGGTCGGCTTGGGGGTGGGGCTGCCCTTGGCTGTGGGCCTGGCTCCGCGCCCCACCGCCCCAGATCCCCAGGGCCCGGTGCCATCCGGCGCCCCAGCCGATGGGGCAGCGGTCAGCCCGGACCGGCACCGTAGAACCCGATCCATCATCTTGGCGGCAGCGGCACTACCCGCCGCTGCCGTGGCAGCGAGCATCTCGGAACAAATTGTTGCTGATTCGTCGCTGTGGACCCTCGCCATCGTGCTGCTGGGTTTCCTCGTGCTCGCGCTGACCCAGGGCAAGGTTGGCTTGGGCACGACCATTGCCGTGGCGGTGTTGGTTCTCTTGTCACCGTGGACCGTGTCCCTCGAGGCCGCCACGGTAGTGGGCAAGGAGCCGCGCTTGCCCTACCCGGTTGTCGCAATCCTGCTGGCGCTCGGGTTACTGCTCGTGGCCATCACCCCTCGCATCATCGTGGCAATCAGACGCTCCCGCACGAGGGTCGCGCCCGCAGCAGAGCACGGGTAGGGCAACGCTGGCCGATGAGCTCGGTTTCTGTGGGGCACCGCGGGCCGGGCGAGGGCTGGCCGCGGGACCGGTGATGCTGCCCTGCCGGGTCATCCGGGTTCGGTGTCCTGGGCCACGGCGACCATCTCCTGGAGCGCGGCAAGGTGTCCTTGCCAGGCGGTACGACCCGGCACAAGCAACCTGGCCCAGGTGCGGGACCGGCCCCGCGAGGTCTGCTTGTCCAGTGCGACGTATCCGGCGTCCACGAGGGCTTTGAGGTTCTTGCTGAGGACCGAGTCGGCTACCCCCAGGTGCTCACGCAGGGTGGCGAACTCCACGGCATCGGCCGCCCAGAGCATCGCACAGATGCGCAGCCGGTGGGGGGCGTGAATCAGTTCGTTGAACTCGGCTTTCATGCCGGTTCTGCGTTGGTCGCCACCTCATTGGCCGCCACCTCGTGGGCCAACCGGCCGTTACGACCGAACCACCACAGGGCAACCGCGAGCCCGGCCCCATAGGGCACCCCAGCGGCCACCACGAGCCATTGGGAGGCCTCCATGCGATCAACTATGACGCGGAACGTCCAGAATCCGATGAAAACGACGGCGGCGAAGATCATGGGGCCCCGCTTGAGCTGGGCGGGCATCGGGGGCATCGAGAGAGCCAGGACCCCGGTGCGTCGGAAGGACACGTAGCAGGCGATTCCCGCTGCGAGGAAGTAGGTGACCATCGGGGCCAGGAACAGCACCCAGCTGACCCAGCCTGTCGCGAGGGTTGAGATCAGCGAGAGGGATGTGGCCACGCCAAAACCTATCGAGCCCAGCAGCATGAAGCGTGGGCTCAGGCCGCTGGTGGCGATGGTCGCGGTTGCCTGCGCGGCGTCGTGGAGGGCAACGTCGGGTCGGTACGCATCACTACTTTCCATACTGGAAACTTAACACTGACTTTCCGTTTCCGCAACAGAAAGTCAGAGTTCTCGTGCCCCCTCTCCTCGGGCGCCGGGAACCCACCGGACGGCAGCACCTGAGGCAGGCACGCTCACGGCGCCCCTGAAAGCGGCCACCGCTGGATGAGGTGGCAGTTACCCGACTCGTACCAGACCAGTTCCAGCGCGTCGGCCACGCACTCGGCCGGGACGAAGCGCCGCACTGCCGCCCGGGTGCTCGCCAGGCTCACGCCGGGGCCCAGCGCATCCAGCGTCAGATGGGGCCTCGGATCGGGTCCGCCGTTGGGAACCACGCCCGGATGCGCGTCGAGTGCCGCAGCGCTGAGCACCCCGAACGCAGCCTCGGGCTCGGGCCGCAGGTGGATGATTCCGTTGCCGAACACGCCGACCTCAGCGAGCCTGAACCCGAACGCCGGGGTGCGTGCCGCGAGCTGCGCCAGGGCAGGCGCGTCCCAGCTGGTCAACGGAGCCAAGATCGTGATGTGGGCGTGGCGAAACCCCGGATCGCGGCTGACGAACCCAGGGTCATAGTGCCGGGCCCGATCAACGCTCCACGGCTCCAGTTCCGGGACGCCGATCTGCACCACCGCGTGCCCCGGCCAGTCCGGCTGCTGACCGGCGAGATCGGGCTGGGCGGGCATTGCACCATCATCGCGCACCAGTTCAGGCGTGGGGCGTAGGAGGCCCGCGCCCCACGCGATAACGCATGGTCATCGGCGCCTCCCTAGACTGGCGCCATGACCCACGCCCGCCGCCACGCCGAGCGACTGCTGCGCCGCTTCGCGCGCGAGACGAACCTCCTGATTGCGGGGCGGCCCGCGAACGTGACCGGTGAGGGCCAGGCCGCCGACGCGTTGCGGGCGATGCTGGCGGCCATGGGCGCCCGGGTGGACCATCCCGCCGCCACGACGCCCGGGCTGGTCAGCTACGACGTCGAGGGCGGACACATCACCCTCGACGGCGCCCCGCTCCCGGCACGGCCCACAGCAGCCGCACGCCTTGACTTCGCCGCCTCCACCATGGGCGTCTCCCGCCGTATCGCGGCCGAGATCGCCCCGCGCGTCGCGGGACTACGCATCGGGATATCGATGACCCTCGAACCCAAGACCGCTGTGCTGGGGGTGCTGCTGCGCGATGCCGGGGCCGAGGTCGCCGTGTACGCCCATCCCGATGAGACCGATCCCGAGGTCGCCGACGAGTTACGCGCCCGCGGCATCCCCGTCGACGCCGACGCCGGCCTGGCCCGCAACCAGGAACGGGCCGCCGCGCTGGGGTTCCTGGGCCGAGGGTTCGATGTCTTCGTCGACGACGGTTCCCACCTGACCCGCCTGGCTCACGAGGCCGATCTCACCCGGCCCTGGATCGGCGCCACCGAAGAAACCACCTCGGGCCTGACCCCGCTGCGCCACATGGCAGCGGCCGGGGTGCTGCGGGTGCCGGTGATCGCGGTCAACGACGCGGCCACCAAGACCGGCTACGATAACCGCTACGGAACCGGGCAGTCGTGCGTGCTCGCCATCGCCGACCTACTCGAGGCCGCCGGCCTCACGCTGCGGGATCAGCCTGCCGTTGTCATCGGGTACGGGCCGGTGGGCGTGGGCGTCGCGGCCCACCTGCGCGCGCTGGGTGCCGAGGTCAGCATCGCGGAGATCGATCCAGTGCGTGCACTGCTGGCCACCCACGACGGCTACCGCGTGGGCCGCGCCGCCGAGATGGCCCCCGGCGCGCTGGTGATCTCGGCCACCGGGGTCGCCGGTACAGTCCCGGCCGAGGTCACCTCGACGGCCCGCGCCGTCGCGGTGGCCGGAGGCGTGGTGGCCGAGATCGCCTGGGACGGGGATCTGCACCCGGTCGCGCCCCACGTGGACCAGCTGGCGGGCCCCGGCACCAGACCACTGATCCTGGATCGCGGGAGCTGCATCAACGTCACCGCCGCCGAGGGGAACCCCATCGAGATCATGGATCTATCCTTCGCCACCCAACTCGCCGCGGTGGCCGAACTCGTCGACACCCGGCCGGGCGTCGGGGTGCACGCGCTCAGCGCCGCGGCTGTGGCGCATGTGGCGGCCGTGGCCGCCGCCGAACGCGGCCTGCAGCTGGAGCCAGGCCTAGCCCCGGGCGAATCGGAGGCCGAGTGGCGCTCACCCCGCTTCACCCGCGACGATCCCCCCGCAAGCTCACTCACCTCATCAGAAAGGACCCCCGCGTGACGTCATTTCCCGTCGCGGTGTATTCCGCCGATCTGGTGCTGCCGATCAGCGCGCCCCCTATCAAGGACGGCGCGATCGCGGTCCGCGGCGAACGGATCCTCCACGTCGGGGAGCGTGCCTGGGTGGAATCCTCCCTGGCCGATCGCTCGATCCCGATGGAACACGCGCGGTGGCCGGGCGTGCTCATGCCGGGCCTGGTCAACGCGCACACCCACCTGCAGTACTCCGGCATGGCCGAGATCGGACTGGGCCGCTACAACGGCTTCGAGGACTGGGCGGTATCGTTCAACAGCGCCTACTGCGAGGAGCACGATTGGGCCGCGGAGGCCGCCACGGGGGCCGCGAAGGTACTCGCGTCGGGGACGACGGCGGCCGCCGACATCGTGACCGACCCGGCCGCGGCCCGCGCCCTGCACGATGCGGGGCTCGCCGGCATCGCCTACTGGGAGGTCATGGACTGGTCCAACGATGCGTGGCGCGAGCACGGGCGCGCGGAAGTGGAGGCGGCGCTGGACTCGCTGCCCAGCCACCCGGGGTCCGGGCTGAGCCCTCACGCCCCCTACTCGTTGGACATAGTGCCGTTGCTGGAGTTGCCCGACATCGTGCGCGAGCGCGGCCGGCGGATCCACATTCACCTGGGCGAGTCGGCGATCGAGCGCGAATTCGACCACGACAGCTCAGTGCCCTGGCACACCTCAGGGTTCGGCTCGCTCAAGGAGCTACGCCAGGCCGGTTTCGGGACCTCGGCCACCGACTACGTCGATCACCTGGGCGTGCTGGGCCCCGACTGCCACGTCGCGCACGGGGTGTACATGTCGGCCCTCGACCGGGCAATCCTGCGTGCCCGGGGCACCACTGTGGCGCTGTGCCCCCGGTCGAACACGGCCATCGGCCTCGATTCGCCGCCCGTGGCGGCCTACCTGCGCGAAGGCAATCCCATCGCCGTGGGCACCGACTCGCTGTCCTCCTCACCCTCGCTCGACCTCATGGCCGACATCGCGGACCTCGCCGCCACAGCCCGCCTGCAGGGATACCGGGATAACGACCTTGCCGAGCGGCTCCTCAACGACGCCACCCTCGGCGGAGCGCATGCCATGGGGATCGATGTGGGACCCGAGCGGCGCGGCTACCTTGCCGTGGGCGCGATGGCCGACCTCGCCTTCTTCGACGTGCCGGTGACCGACATCACCGAGACCCTCACGAGGTTGACCGAATCGGGGGCGGGCCGCGCCGCCGCCACCGTCATCGCCGGACGGATCCGGCACGCCACCGACAGGTTCACCGCCGAAACCGGCATCGCGCCGGTCACGCCACCCGTCCCGAGCTTCGGAGCCCACCGATGACCACACCAGAGACCGCCGCCCGGCTGAACCTCGAGCCGCACCCCGAGGGCGGCTGGTTCCGCCGCATCTGGACCTCACCGCTGCCGCTGCACACCGCGGCCGGGACCCGTCCCGCCGCCACCTGTATCCACTACCTCCTGGCCCCGGGGGAGGCCAGCGCGTGGCACGTGGTGACCTCCGACGAGATCTGGCTGTGGCATGGGCCGGGGGCGCTCGAGGTGTCGCTGGGTGGTTCCGGCCAGGCCCCCGTCGCCGACAATGACGCCACAGTGGTGCGCCTGGGCCCCAACCTGACCGCCGGTGATGCGGCGCAGTGCCTGGTGCCCGCCGGGACCTGGCAGGCCGCCCGGCCGGCGGCCGGGGTCGAAGTCCTGGTCAGTTGCGTTGTCTCGCCCGGATTCGACTTCGCCGATTGGACCCTCGCTGAGACCGGTCGTTAAACTACGCGCCAGGATCGCAGCGTCGGGATCGCGTCCACGCACAACCCCGAGGAAAACACCATGACATCCACCAGACATCAGTTGGCTGCCTTGGCAGCCGTCGCCGCCACCACCCTGGCCCTGGCGGGCTGCGGGTCGACCAGTGACCCCGCCACGGACAGCTCGACCAGCGCCGCCGAGGCCACCGCCTCGGAGGTGGGCGCGCTGGACACCGTCACCGACGGGGTCCTCACCATCGCCACCGGCGAGCCTGCCTACGAGCCGTGGGTCATTGGCGACGATCCGACCTCCGGCCAGGGCTTCGAGTCCGCGGTTGCCTACGCGGTGGCCGAGCAGCTGGGCTTCGCCGAGGACGAGGTGGTCTGGGTCCGCACCACATTCGACGCGGCCATCGCGCCCGGCGCCAAGGATTGGGACTTCAACATCCAGCAGTTCTCGATCACTCCGGAGCGCGCCGAGGCCGTCGACTTCTCCAGTGCCTACTACACCACCACCCAGGCGATCGTCACCGTCGAAGGCAACGATGCAGCCACTGCCGCCTCGGTATCGGATCTGAGCGATTCGGTCGTCGGGGTCGCGGTGGGCACCACGTCCTATGACGTGGCCGTCGACGAGTTCGGCGAGGAGAACCTGCAGGTGTTCAACTCGGTGGCCGACGTGGTCGCCGCGCTCAACGCGGGCCAGATCGACGCCTTCGTCACCGACCTGCCCGGCGCTTTCTACTCGGCGGCCGTCGAGGTCGATGGCGGCGTGATCATCGGCCAGTTCGCCTCCTCCGAGGGCGGTGACGAGTTCGGCCTGGTGTTGACCAAGGATTCGCCCATGACCGCTCCGGTGACCGAGGCCGTCGACGCGCTCGCCGCCGACGGCACTCTGGCCGAGCTGGAGACCGAGTGGCTCTCCGACGCGGTCAACGTGCCTGTTCTGAGCTGACGCCCCACCTCACATGACCGACTCGAACCCGGCGGGAACCGCCTGGGAACCGAGCGAACTCGAGCGCGAGCGCCGGGGGCTCCGGCGCCGCGCCTCGAATCGTTCGGTCATCATCGCGCTCGTCTCGACAGTCATCACGGCTGTCGTGGCGGGCGCGTTAGTGCTCAACTCCCCAGGATGGGAGTCGGTGCGAACCACATTTTTCAACTGGGAGGTTGCCCGGGACTCATTTCCCAAGGTGTTGGCCGGGTTGTGGCTGAACCTTCGAGTCTTGTTCTTCGCAACCATCGGCGTCGCGGTGTTCGGGACCCTGCTGGCGGTCGTGCGTTCGCTGCGGGGCCCGGTGTTCTTCCCGGTGCGCATCCTTGCCACGGCCTACACTGACCTGTTCCGCGGGCTGCCGGTGCTGATCGTGTTGTATCTGGTGGGCTTCGGCATCCCAGCCCTTGACCCCACCACCCGCTACCCCGCAGCCGTGCTGGGCACGATCGGCATCATGATGTGCTACTCCGCCTACGTCGCGGAGGTGTTACGCGCAGGGATGGAGGCGGTCCACCCGTCGCAGCGCATCGCGGCCCGTTCCCTGGGCCTGTCGCACGCGCAAACCCTGCGGCTCGTCGTGATCCCGCAAGGCCTTCGCAAGGTGGTGCCGGCGTTGATGAACGACTTCGTCTCGATGCAGAAGGACGTCGGCCTGATCTCGGTGCTCGGTGCGGTGGACGCGATCCGGGCCGCCCAGATCACGCAGGCAACCACCTACAACTTCACCCCATATGTGGTAGCCGGGTTGCTGTTCGTCGCCTTGTCGTTTCCGATGATCCGGCTGACCGACTGGGTATCGGCCCGGATGGCAAAGCGGGAGCAGATGGGGGGTGCTGTGTGAGCGTGCTGAGCCTGAACGGCATCCACAAATTCTTCGGGGACAATCACGTGCTGCGCGGGGTTGATCTGACCATCGACGCCCACGAAGTGGTCACGCTCATCGGCGCGTCGGGTTCGGGGAAATCCACCCTGATGCGCACCATCAACCTCATCGAGCGGGTCGACGACGGCGTGATCTCGCTCTCGGGCGATGACATCACGGCTCCCGGGATCAACGCCGACGCAGCGCGGGCCCGGATCGGCGTGGTGTTCCAGCATTTCAATTTGTTCCCGCACATGACAGTGATCGACAACGTGACGCTTGCCGCGCGCAAGGTGCACGGCATGCCCGCCGAGCAGGCCCTCACCGCGGGGATCGAACGCCTGTGGCGGTTCGGGCTGGACGACAAGGTCGATGCCTATCCCGATCAGCTTTCCGGGGGACAGCAGCAGCGCGTGGCAATCGTGCGGGCCATCCTGACTGATCCCGAGCTGCTGCTCCTCGACGAGATCACCTCGGCGCTGGATCCGATGCTGGTGGCCGAGGTGCTGGACCTGGTGCGAGAGCTCAAGGCCTCCGGGTCCACCATCCTCATGGCCACCCACGAGATGGGGTTCGCCCGATCCGTCGCGGATCGCGTCGTGTTCATGCACGGCGGCCGCATCGCCGAGCAGGGCCCACCCGAGCAGATCTTCGAGGATCCCCACACGCCCGAACTGCAGGAGTTCCTCGCCCGCATCATGCACCGATAACGCCGGCCAGGCCGCCCCACGCGGCTGGTTGAGCCGCCGCGAAGCGGCGAGGCGACCAACAACCACACCCGGTTTCCCCACCTGACTCCCGCTGGAGGGCTAGGGTCAAAGTGCGCCCGTCCCATCGTGAAGAAATCAGGATGTGCAATGCCTACGACACAGTGGTCGCCACTAGCCGCCTCCTGTTGGGGAAAAACTGATCCCGAAACCGGCCGATCACTGCCCCTGGTGCGACATCTGGAAGATGCCGCCGCCGTGGCGGAGGCGTTATGGGAGAACTCCCCCACCGCCATTGGTTCCGGTCTTTCCCGAAGCTTTGGTTCCGCGGAATCCGCGAAGCGTTTCGTGACATTCTGTGCCGGGATTCACGACCTCGGCAAGGCGTCCCAGCACTTCGCGTTCAAGGCCCACGCGGTCGGCATGCCACATCTGGCCGAGGATATGGTGCGCCACGGCCTCGACGTACCGACAAGGATCGCCAAGCCGCTGCCTCACGGCGTGCTCGGCCAGGCCCATCTTGAGGGCTGGCTCCGCAGCAGGCCCGGGGCCGATCCGCGGCGGGCCATCCGGTTGGCCGGGATCGTCGGCGGACATCACGGACGAAACCCGACGGCGGCCGATGTGCAGGCGGCCCGCTACGTCCTCGACAGCGAGGGTGGCAACTGGCACGCCGTCCGGGACGAGATCTTGCACCAGATGGCCACCGCGACCGGCGCCGATCAGTTCCTCGACAGCTGGCTCGCCGTCGACATCCCCATCACCACCCAGGTGCTCACCACAGCACTTGTCATCATGGCCGACTGGATCGCCAGTGATGAAAGCCTGTTTCCGTACGAGGAACCAGCCGCTACTGCCGACCGGCTGGCCACCGCGATGGGAGCCTTGCGGCTCCCCGCGCCCTGGTCGCCCGGCCACACCCCCCAAGACCCGGGCGAGCTGTTTGCGGCTAGGTTCCCGGGCTTGGCGGGGGCAGTTCCCAACGCGACGCAAGAGGCGACGCTGCGCCAGGCGTACGAGCTCGACGAGCCAGGGCTCATAGTGCTGGAGGCTCCGATGGGGCTGGGAAAGACCGAGGCGGCGTTCTTGGCGGCCGAGGTGCTGGCCAGGCGATTCGGGATGGGCGGGGTGTTCTTTGGCCTCCCGACAATGGCCACGTCCAACCCAATGTTCAGCCGGGTACTGAGCTGGCTGGATCAGGTTCCCACCCAGGCGGACACGAGCGTGGCTCTCGCCCACAGTAAGGCGGGCCTCAACGAGGAATACGCCGGCATGATGCCCTGGGCACGGCCGCGATCTGTCTTCGATGAGGCGGATGCAGATCCGGTGCTGGCCGAGTCAAGGGCGATGGTTCACGCGTGGTTCACGGGCCGCAAGCGCGCAATCCTTGCCCATCACGTGGTGGGAACAATCGATCAGGCGCTGTTCGCAGGCCTCAAAGCAAAACACGTGGTGCTGCGTCATCTGGGGCTGGCTAGCAAGGTGGTGATCCTCGACGAGGTGCACGCCGCCGATGAGTACATGCGCACCTACCTGAAACGGGTCCTCACCTGGCTCGGCGCTTACCACACTCCCGTCATTTTGATGTCCGCGACGCTGCCGCCGGGGCAGCGGGCCGAACTCATCGCCGCCTATCAAGAGGGGCGTGGCGGCGCTGCTGAGCCGACGCTGGCGCCCACCGATGGCTACCCGCGCGTCACAGCGGTTGGCGCGGGTGTTGAGGCGGTCAAGGTGCCCGCCACCAGCGGCGCGACCACGGTGCGGCTCAGGCAGCTCTCGGACGATCCGGATGCCTTGGTGTCGTGCCTATCGGAGCTCCTGGAAGGTGGTGGGTGCGCGGGGGTCATCCACAACACTGTGGCTCGTGCCCAGGCGACCAATCGGCTGTTGTCGCAGCGGTTGGATTGCGAGGTGCTTCTCGTCCACAGCCGCTTCCTGGCCCCGCACCGCGCGGCTCGCGAGGCCGACCTCGTCGAGCGCCTCGGCCGGGGCGCTTCTCGCCGGCCCCACCGCCTTGTCGTCGTGGGCACGCAGGTTCTTGAGCAGTCATTGGACATCGACTTCGACGTCATGGTGGCAGATCTTGCACCCGTCGACCTGACGCTGCAGCGCATCGGCCGCCTGCATCGGCACGACCGCGCTCGCCCGCCCGCGCTGGCCGAGCCAATGTGCTTCCTGACCGGCGTGGAGGATTGGTCCGCCGAGCCACCGACATTCCCGCGCGGGCCGAGATTCGTCTACGGCCACGACGCCTTGCTGCGGGCCGCGGCGGTCTTGGGCGAGCTCGATCGGATCACGCTGCCTGCTGATATTCCCGCTCTCGTGGCCCGCGCCTATGAACCCCGGCCGCCAGTGCCGGCCCGGTGGCAGGCGGCTGCCAAGCAGGCCACGATCCAGGCACGGCGCGCATCGGATGAGCGGCACCGTCGCGCCGCCTCGTTCCTGATGCCCGATCCCACCACCACGAGCAACCTGAATGGCCTGATCGAGGGGGCGGCCGGCGATCCCGACGACACCCGCAGCTACCAACAGGTCCGAGACGGCGAGGACTCTCTGGAGGTCGTCGTCGTGATCAAAGACGGCGGTCAGGTCCGCCTGCCGGATCGCATCGGCGAGTTTTCAAGCGCGCCGATGCCGCTTTTCGGGCCGCCCGAGAATAATGTCGCCAGGGCCGCGGCCGCATGCACGCTCGCGTTACCACATTCTTTGTCCGGTGCCTGGATCATCGAGCAGATCATCAACGAACTTGAGACTTTCGATGTCTCTTCGTGGCAGACCTCCCCGTGGTTGAAGGGCCAGCTGGCATTGGTCCTGGATAATTCAGGCAGAACCGAATTGGCGGGGCACATGATTCGGTACGATTTCGACACCGGCCTCATTGTTGAGGCCCAGGAAGGGAGATGACGTGGGGGGTTCCTTCAACCTTGTCAGTGAGCCCTGGATCGCGATGCGAACCGCGCACGGCACTATCGAAGAGGTATCCCTCCGGGACGCCTTCCACCGGGCAGGTGACTTCCAGGGCCTCGCCGGGGAGATCCCCACACAGCAGGCGGCCGTGCTGCGTTTGCTGTTGGCGATTGAGCTACGGGCCACCGCGAGAAAGCGAACCGAGGATGAGGCGCTGCGTCAGTGGGCGCGGTGGTGGCAAGGTGAGCAGTTGCCGCTCGACGAGATCGACAGCTACCTCGACAAGCATCGCGACCGATTCGACCTGCTGGAGGCCCACCAGCCATTCATGCAGGTGGCCGACCTTCACACCGCCAAGGGAGGTACCTCGGGCCTGACCAAGCTCATCGCGGACGTGCCCGCCGGGCACAAGTTTTTCACCACCAGAGACGGGGCCGGGATCCAGCGGCTGAGCTTGGCTGAGGCCGCCCGCTGGCTCGTCTACACCCATGCCTTCGACATCAGCGGAATCAAATCCGGTGCCGTCGGCGACGACAGGGTCAAACGCGGCAAAGGGTATCCGATCGGGATTGGGATCTCGGGCTGGATGGGCCTGGTGATCGCCGAGGGGGCCACCCTGCGCGAAACTCTGCTGCTCAACCTGGTGCTGCCCACCGATCCCACCCTCGATTCGGCCGCTTGGGAGCGGGACCCGCACGACGCTGGCGAGGATTGGCTACACAGTCAGCCCACTGGAACCGCGGACCTGTACACCTGGCAGTCACGCCGGGTGCGCCTGATCCAGGCCGGAGGCCAGATCACCGACGCCCTGGTGTGCAACGGCGATGCGCTCGGTGCGCAGAACCTGCAGGCATTGGAGCCACTCAGCGGGTGGCGCTACAGCAAGCCACAGTCGAAGAAGCTCAAGCAGGACGTTTACATGCCCCGCGGACACCAGACCGGGAGGGCACTGTGGCGAGGGCTGGAACCCCTGCTGATCAAGACCAAACCGGGCGCAGAGTGGCTCCGCCCGCCGCTGCTGGACTGGTTGGCAGCCCTGCGGGACGCCGACGAGCTGGGCCGGGACCTCCCGATTCGGCTGCGCGCTATCGGGGTCGAGTATGGCTCGCAGAGCGCTGTCGTCGCATCCACGATCGACGATGCCCTGCCGATGTCGCTGGCCGTGGTGGGCGAGGGCGCGCTCGGCCAACTCGCCGTAGACGCCGCCCAGGCCGCGCAAGACAGCGTCATCCGGCTCGCCAACCTCGGATCGGACCTGGCCAAGGCCGCGGGAACCGAGGAGACCGCCGAGCGTGAGCACGCCTTCCAGGCCGGCTACAACGCACTGGATCCGCTGTTCCGGCGGTGGTTCGAAACCCTGCGCAGCGACACGAGTCCCGGGCTGGCCAGCAGCCAATGGCACACGATCCTGCGCCGCAGCCTCACCGATGTCGGGGCGCAGCTGTGCCGAGACGCCGGCGAAGCTGCCATGCGGGGCAGGCTCTAGACCATCACAGTCGGGGCTTCCGAGCGCGACGAGATACTCGACACCCCCCGCGCCTGGGGCCGATTCCAATCGGCGCTGGCCAAGGCAACACAGCACGCGGACGTACCCGCCGCCGGGGGCACGCCCGGCCGAGAGGAGAACTAATGGCCGACACCCGCGAGATCTACGCCGACCTCACACGCCGGATCAGCCCCCTCCAACAGGGATACACCGCCACTCCGCGCACCAGCTGGGCGCAGCGCACGCTGGCCGAGTTACGCCGCGCCGATCCGGCCGCACCGGGCGCCGACCCCGCGCTGTGGGAGGTCACGCTCAACAACATGCCCGAAGGCCTGGCCGGGCGTGGCGACGCGCCATCCTGGGCAGAGTCGGCGATCCATGCCAGCCTGGTGTTGTACGCGGTTCATCAGCAGGGAGCCTCCCTGCCCATGCACGTCTCGGGAGTGGGATTGGGCGATGCCGTACGTCGGGTCTCCTATGCCCGCTCCGGCAGCGACTGGGACCCGGGCACGATTTCTCGCTTCCACGCACTCGCCCGGGCGCAGTCGTCGGCGATCCGGCTGCATCACCTGCGGGGGTTGGTCACCTTGATGCGGGGCGAAAAGGTCCCTCTCGACTACGGCCAGCTCGCCTCGGATCTGTGGCTGCTCAACACCCGAGGAGCTGACCGGGTGATGCTGCGCTGGGGCCGCCAGCTTCACCGCCTCACCAACACCCCCACCCCCGATCATTCCACCGAAGGAGACAACGCATGACCTCGTACTACCTCGACATCCACGTTCTGCAGTCGGTGCCGCCGAGCAACGTCAACCGGGACGACACCGGCGCACCCAAGACGGCGCTTTACGGTGGCGTGCGGCGGGCCCGGGTCAGCAGCCAGGCGTGGAAGAAGGCGGTGCGCTCGTCCTTCGCGGAGTTCATCGACCCCGAGCAGCGCGGCGAACGGACGTTGCGCGTGGTCGAGCTCCTCATCAACCGGCTGGCCGAGATTGCTCCCCACCTGAGTGCCGAGCAGGCCCGCGAGCGTGCAATCGCTGTGGTGAACGCGCTGGACCTCAAGACCGAGAAGCCGCGCAGCAAGAACAATGATGATCTGATCGAGCGCACGCAGTACCTGGTGTTCTACTCCAAGCCACAGCTGGATCGGCTCGCCGCCCTTGCCGCCACCGCCGAGGACAAAGTTTCCAAACGAGAAGCCAAACGGGCGGCCGACTCCGACCACGGCATCGAGGTTGGCCTCTTCGGGCGCATGGTGGCAGATTCCCGCGATCTCAACGTTGACGCCGCGGTCCAGGTGGCCCACGCCATCAGCACCCACGCCGTCGAGAATGAGGGCGACTTCTACACCGCCGTCGACGACTACAAGCTGGATGAGGACGACGCCGGGGCCGGGATGATGGGCACCATCGAGTTCAACTCGTCCACGCTGTATCGCTTCGCCACAGTCGATCTGACGGAGCTTCGCGGCAATCTGACCGGTGATGTGCCGCTGACCGCCGAGGCAGCGGCGGCCTTCGTGCGGGGCTTCATCACCTCCATGCCCACCGGAAAGCAGAACACATTCGGCAACAACACGCTGCCCGACGGTGCCGTCGTTCAGCTACGCAGGGGACGTTCGGCCAGCTACGTCGGCGCCTTCGAATCCGCCGTCACCGCCGACGGGGGCTACATGGGCAATTCCGCCGAGGCCCTGGCCAGCTACGCGACCAGCCTGCAGGAGGCGTTCCTGGAGGCACCTCACGCATCATTCGTCACCCTGGCCGGCACCCAGACCGCAGCGTTGGCGTCTCTGGGAACCCAGCTTCCCCTGACGCAGTTGCTGGAGCAGGTCACGACGGCAGTGACCGATGCCCTGGATAGCGAGGCCGCACCCTCGTGAGCGTTCTCCTGCTGCGGCTCGCCGGGCCGATGCAGTCGTGGGGTGATTCGAGCCGGTTCCAGACCCGCGGCACCCGCCGCGAACCCACCAAGAGCGGTGTGCTGGGGCTGCTCGCGGCCGCTCAGGGACGTCGTCGCACCGACAGCCTCGAAGACCTGCTCAACCTGCGGTTCGGGGTGCGGGTCGATCAGCCAGGCACCATCATTCGTGACTTTCACACCGCCCACGATCACGCCGGTAACTCAATGCCCTTGTCAAACCGCTATTACCTGGCCGACGCCGCATTCGTCGCGGGAGTTGAGGGTGACCAGGGGTTGCTGGCCGCCTTGGACCAGGCCATCCAGACCCCGCGTTTTCCGTTGTACTTGGGAAGACGCGCCTGCCCAGCAGAGGGACAGATCAGCCTCGGTGTGAGGCCCGGGCCCCTGTGTGAAGAGCTTTCGGCTGAGCGCTGGTGGGCCTCACCGTGGCACCGTAAACGCTGCGCGCACGACGTGGCGCTCGACCTCTACCTTGATGCCGAGCCAGGGCAGCACGGCGACGAGATTCGCGACGTTCCGCTCAGCCTGGATCCCGCCAACCGCCAGTACGGCTGGCGCACCGTGTACCACCACACCATCCGCAAGCCCAATCCGGATGGCACGGCCGAACCGGACTGGCTCGCGGCACTGGGGGGAGCCTGATGTTTCTCACCGAGTTCGACATCAACTCCGGGCGTCGTGATGCCCGGGCCCTGCTCGCGTCCCGGGAGCGGCTTCATGCCGCGGTCCTTGGCTGCTTTCCCCCAGCCCAGTCCGCCACGTCCGACCATCGGACCCTGTGGCGGCTCGACAACGCCCGGACGCGGCTGCCGAAATTGCTCATCGCCAGTCCCCTGCGGCCCGACCTCACCGCGCTCAACGAGCAGGCGGGCTGGAACACCGGGACACCAGGCAGGACCGCACACTACGATCCCTTCCTCGCCGGGCTCGACGTTGGTCAGCGCTGGCGATTCCGCCTCACCGCGAACCCGACGTCGTCGGTGCGGCCCAAGGACGGTGGGCGAGGACGTCGGACGGCCCATGTCACCGCCGAACAGCAGCTCCACTGGCTCGTGGCTCGCGCTGCTCAGATGGGTGTGGCGTTTCCCGAGGATTCCGTCGGAGCCCCGGCGGCCACCGTCACCGGCCGTGACATCTCCCGCTTCGCGAAGGCTTCGGGGGGTAAACCCATCACGCTATCGGTGGTCCAATTCGACGGGCTGCTGGAGGTCACCGATCCCGAAGCGCTTCGCCGCACGTTGACCCAGGGTGTGGGCGCCGCGAAGGGTTACGGCTGCGGCCTGCTCACCCTCGCCCCGTCCGCCTAGGCACGCGTGAAGCCGATCCCAGGGGCAGCGCCCGCCGATGTGCACGAACTCGCCCGGGCCCAGGACCGGCTGAGTTTTGTCTATCTCGAGCGCTGCCACGTCCACCGCGAGTCGAATGCCATCACCGCCACCAGCGATAAGGGGATCATCCATATCCCTGCAGCGCTGATTGGCGCGCTTTTGCTGGGCCCAGGAACCAACGTCACTCACCAGGCGATGGTCCTACTCGCCGACAGCGGCTCGACTGCGGTGTGGGTGGGCGAGCATGGGGTGCGCTATTACGCCCATGGCCGTCCACTCGCCCGTACGACGCGTTTGTTGGACCTGCAGGCGGCCGCCGTGGTGAGCCGCACCGAGCGGCTCAAGGTGGCTCGCCGCATGTATGAGATGCGGTTCCCCGACGAGGCCGTCGAGACCCTGACGATGCAGCAGTTGCGAGGCCGCGAGGGTGCCCGGGTTCGGCAGGCCTACCGCGACGCTGCTCAAAACTATGGCGTCACCTGGGACAAGCGCAGCTACAAGTTCAGCGATTTCGACGAATCAGACGCGGTGAATCAGGCGCTGTCGGCGGCCACCACCTGCTTGTACGGTGTGGTTCACGCCGTCGTGGTGGCACTAGGGCTGTCCCCCGGGCTGGGTTTCGTGCACACCGGCCACGACCGCTCACTGGTCTACGACATCGCTGATCTCTATAAGACAGAGCTGGCCATCCCCGCCGCGTTCACGATCGCAGCCCGCGAGCCGGAGGACGTTCCGGGTGAGACCAGGCGGGCCATGCGTGATGCCATCCACCGTGCCAAGCTCCTCACCACCTGCGTGCGCGACCTTCATCGCCTGTTGGGAGCAGATGGCGATCCCGACAGTGACTACGGCTGGGACATCGTCGAGCTCTGGGACGACGAGATCGGTTCCGTGACCGGTGGCCGAGCCTGGGACCGGGACCTTCCGTGGTAGTGCTCGTCCTGACTGCTTGCCCGGCTGGGCTTCGCGGTCACCTCACTCGCTGGCTGCTTGAAATTAGCCCTGGGGTGTTCGTGGGCAATGTCCCGGTGCGTATCCGGGACCTCTTGTGGTTGCGAGTGCTTGAAATGGCCAAGGACGGCAGGGCTTTGATGGTGCACAACACACAAGGTGAGCAACGTCTCGAGTTCAAGGTCCACAACCATGACTGGCAAGTCACGGACCTCGACGGCCTGAAACTCATGCTGCGCCCGAACGATGGCGAACTGCGCAACCCAATGCGGCGGGGATGGAGCAACGCCTCGCGTCGACGGCGGGCTCGCCGTCCGTAGCCGCGAAGAGTAGAGTTGCACTTGGCTTTGGCTCGGCCAACACCCTTGTCAACAAGTGTCCGCCCCGCCCACGCGGGGGTGAGCCGGATCGCCCGAACCACTCGTAATCCACCGGCAGGTCCGCCCCGCCCACGCGGGGGTGAGCCGGAGGCGATGATGGCCTCTCTCTAATCCGCGCGCTCAGCCCCGCGCACGCGGGGGTGAGC
>JBKEBG010000003.1:0-20046 GCA_047972985.1 Arachnia sp. | reverse complement strand
CGGTGAGGGGAAACTGGCCAAACCCCACCGCACTCATTGGGACTTGCTGCGCGAGCGCCGCGCCATCCCGGAGCTGGAGGACATCCGGGCCGAGCAACTCACCAAACTCCGGGAGTCCGACGATATCTACTTATCGGTGTGGGTGCCCCCGCACCCTGACCGGCCAGCGCGATCACTCGGGCTTCGGATCTTCCGCCACAACATCGCCTGACAAGGTGATGGAGGATGGGGGTGGTACCCCTCCGCTGTCGTCGTCGACGACTTCACCGTCGATGACAGTGGTGGATGTTTGTGAGGTCCCGCCGCCACGACGCAGCGAGGCCCCGATGATCGTGCCAAGCAGACGGCGAATAAGTGGCCTGGTGATCGGCAGCAGCAGCAACAGTCCCACCACGTCGGTGATGAAGCCCGGCGCCAGGAGCAGCAGACCACCAATCAAGATCAGCACGGCGTCCGCAGTCATGCCCGGTGGCAAGACCCCCGAGCGCAGCGAATCCGATAGCGCTTGCCACGCTCGACGCCACTGCCACTGCAGCAACACGGCACCCAGAAGGGTGCTGGCTATCATCAGCGTCAGGGTCCACCAACCGATGGCCTCCGCCGACCAGATGAAGACGGTCAGCTCGGCGAACACGAGCAGCGCCATCGGCGCCACCACCAAGAACATGCCGACCAGAGGTGAGATTTTCCGGGATTCACGCATCTGTGGACGCCGATACCTTTCGTCCACGGCCGCGCAGGGCCTCCTGGGCCTGTCCCAGTCGGTAGGCCATCCCCCACTGTGCTGTGCGCACCAGGGCCTCCAGCACGATTGAGCGGTTCATCTTGGAAGCGCCGTGTTCGCGTTCCACGAACTCGATCGGTACCTCAACCACCGCGAAACCACGCTTCAGGGCTCGCCAGGTGAGGTCGATTTGGAAGACGTACCCGGCCGACTCGACGGTGTCCAGGTCGATTCCACGCAGTGTGTCAGCCCGGAAGGCGTTGAGGCCTCCAGTGGCGTCCTTGACCTTGATGCCGAGCCAGAACCGCACCCACAGGCCTCCACCGCGAGACAACAGTTCGCGGCTCTTTGGCCAGTTGACCACGCTACCGCCCCTGACCCATCGAGATCCCTTGACCATGTCCGCAGTCGCCAGGGCGGCTAGCAGGCGTGGCAGTTCCTCCGGCTGGTGCGATCCGTCAGCGTCGTGCTCGACGAGTACCCCGTAGCCGCGGTCAAGGCCCCAGGTGAACCCGGCGAGGTAGGCCGCGCCCAGCCCGTCCTTGCCCATGCGATGCAGGACGTGGACGTGCTCGTCGGCGGCCGCCAGCCCATCTGCCAGGTCACCGGTACCGTCGGGCGAGTTGTCGTCTGCGATCAGTACGTGGGCCTGCGGCACCGACGTTCGAACCCGGCCAACGATCGAGGCGATGTTGAGGGCCTCGTTGTACGTGGGGATGATCACAAGGACGCTGCCTAGCGGCTCGGACGTCATGCACGCTCCTGACTGGGGGCTGGTACCGGACAAGGCTACCTGGTTTCGGACCTGCGCCGAGCGGTGGCATAGACCATCCCTGCCACCGCAGTCAGACTCAAGACGTAGCTGGGCCAGGCGCCCAGCCGCACCGGCAGATTCGTGTTGTAGCGCAGCCCCAGCGAGTAGGTACGTGAGGCGGCCGTGAACTCGCGGGTGGGCTCGTGGACGGTGCCGTGCACGTCGATGAGCCCCGACTGCCCGTTGAGGGTGGACGCCACGAATTCCCGGCCCAGCTCCATCGCGCGCACGCGGTTGATGGCCAGCTGTTGGGGCGACTCGAAAGTCCCTATATAGGTGTTGGTGTTGCTCTGTGAAACCAGCAGATCCGCGCCGGCCCGGACTGTGTCGTAGACCGTGGCGTCCCAGGCCAGTTCAAAGCAGATGACATCACCCACAACCAGGTGCTGGTAGCGCTCGGTTGGGGCCGCCACGACACCAGGCCCGGTGCCCGGGATGGACTGCCGCCCCACCTGTTCCAGGATCGGCACTCGGGGCAGCAGAACCTCGCGAAACGGAATCCACTCGCCGAAGGGAACGAGGTTGCGCTTTTCGTAGGTATCTCCAGGGCCGGTCACGGGATCCCACCACATGCCAGTGGTCTGCCTGGTATCAGGCAGCGGGCCGTCGGTGACGGCTCCCACGAAGATGGGAGCCTGCACCAGCGATGCCGCGGTCTCGATCAGGCCTTTGGTACGGGCATCGTTGATCGGGTCGACATCGGTGGAGTTTTCCGGCCACACGACAAAGTCGAAGGCGGGCTGATTCTCGACCCTTGCCTCGGCAACGAGGAAGACGGTCTCGCTGAGCATGTTGTTGGTGACCGAGCTGGCATAGCTGGCGGTGCCGTGCTCGGCTCGGTTCACTCCGCCCTGCACCATGCCCACTGTCACCGTCTGTTCCGGGGTCGCGACCGGGACCAGCTGCAGCAGACCGCCGGCCACGAAGAACGCGACGGTGCCGGTGACCGGCGCGATCCAGCCGCGCCCCCGAATCCTGGTTGCGGCCAGCGTCAGTCCGCACGCGGCGAGGGCCACCAGATATGACACGCCGACGGCTCCGATGATCGAGAACCACCCTGACAGCGGCTGGTCGAGCGCGGTAAACGCCAACCGCAACCAGGGGAACCCACCGAACGGGACGGTGCCCATTGCCAGCTCCACCCCCACCCACGCCGCGGGAACCAGGAATGGCCAGGCGCCCAACCGGGTGAGTGAGGCTGTAAACATCCCCAGCACGCCCATCCACAAGGACATGAACGCCACTAAGGCGATGGCCACGAAGGCGCCCAGGACGCTTATCCACGAGATCATCAGCGCGTTGAGACTCACGCCGGCAACCAGCCCCAGGACAGCGGAGCGCTTCCATCCCATCCCCGACATGAGCCACGTGAAGAGCCCCACCCCAGCGATGGTGATGGGCCACCAACCGATCGGGGCGTAGCCGAGGCCGATCATGAGCCCGGCCAGCACCGCCACACCGAGAGATGTGGGAGTGCTCAGTGGGCGGCGAGTCAGGGGGTGCACGGGTGCCAGGGTACCCGGCGGCTATGTCAGGATGGGCAGATGAGCACGCTGCTGGCTTTTGACACGTCGTATCTGTATTTTCGTGCCTTCTTCGGTGTGCCCGCCACGTTCCGTGCCCCCGATGGCACCCCCGTCAACGCGGTACGCGGCACCCTTGATGCCATCGCTGCTCTGGCTGAGGCCTACCACCCTACTGTGGTGGCGGCGGCGTGGGATGACGATTGGCGGCCGGCCTGGCGAACCGCGCTGGTGCCGTCGTACAAGGCGCACCGCGTGGTGGCCGAAGGTGCCGAGGGCCCCGATGCCGAGGAATCGCCCGACGACCTCGCCGCGCAGGTCCCGATCATCCGGGAGGCACTGGAAGCGCTGGGGATCGCGGTCATCGGCGCCCCGGAACATGAAGCCGATGATGTGCTCGCCTCCCTGGCCGCGCACCACGAGGGAAGCTCGCTGATCGCCACGGGCGATCGGGATCTGTTTCAGTTGGTCGATGCCGATACCTCAGTTGTCTATCTCGGCCGTGGCGTGGCCAAACGTCAACTGGTGACCCCGGCCTGGCTGGAAGCGACCTACCACATACCCCAGGACCGATATGTCGACTTCTCGGTATTGCGGGGTGATCCCTCCGACGGTCTGCCCGGTGTCAAAGGCATTGGCGAAAAGTCAGCCTCGAGTCTGGTCTCGCGCTACCCCAGCCTGGCCGCACTCGGGGCAGCCGCTGTTGCCGGTGACCCCGGCCTGACGCCGCGGATGCGCTCGTCGCTGGCTGCCGCATCCGACTACCTGGTGGCCGCCGAGCAGGTCGTGCGCACCGTGGCGAGCCTCGAAATCAGCGAGCCGAGCCGGGTGCCCATCGCGGTCGATGAGGCGCGCCTCGCGGAGTTCGCGAAGCGATATTCACTAGCCAGCTCAGTGCGGCGCGTCCGGGCCGCGCTCGGCGCGTAGGACGTAGACGGCCGAGCCAGCCAGCAGATTGGGCAATCGGTCCCCCGCCCAGTGACGATCGCCCCGTCCATTGAGCGGAATTCGTTGCTCTACCACCAGATCAAGGTCACCGAACAACGGCTCCAGATCGACCAGGGATGTGTAGTGGACATTGGGGGTGTCGTACCAGGCGAACGGGAGGTCCTTCGACATCGGCATCCGCCCCCGTAGCAGGCGCAGCCGGTTGGACAGCTGGGCGAAATTGGGCATGGAGACGATCGAGCGTTGCGCGATGCGGGCCATGTGCTGCAGCACATGGCGCGGCTTTTGCACGTTTTGCAGCGTTCTCGAGAGCACCACCACGTCGTAGGAGTCGTCGCGAAACTCGTCGAGTTGGGAGTTGATGTCAAGATCGACGACGTCGACACCGGCTCGAAGGGCGTTGCGGAACGGTTCCGGATCGATCTCGACGCCAGTGCCGGAACACTGGGTGCGTCGAAGGCGGCGTAACAGCCAGCCGTCGCCGCACCCTAGGTCGAGTACACGCGATTCCGGCGCCACCAGCTGAGCGATGAGTTCGAGATCGGGGCGCACTGTCACAGCAACTCCTTCGCCGCGCGAGAAAGGAATGCCCGCACCATCGCGTGGTACTCGTCGATGACCAACAGAAACGAATCATGCCCGCCGGTCGAGTTGACCTCCCAGAACGACGTGGGAAGGCGCGCCGATTCCAACTGCTGCACAATCGCTCTGCTGTGGACTGTGGCGAATCGCCAGTCGCTGTCGAAGCTCATCACCAGGAATTTCACCGGATCGGCGATCAGCCGGTCCAGAGCGGCCGGGTCCTCGAACGGGTCGAAGTAGTCCATGACCCGGCTCAGGTAGAGGTAGCTCAGCGCGTCGAAGCGGTCAAGGAAGGTCTCGCCCTGGTGCTCCAAATAGCTCTCGACAGCGAAATCGACGCCGAAACTGCGCCCCAGCTCCGCCTGCTGGGCCGAGCGTCCGAACTTTTCGGCGAATGCTGCCTCCGATAGGTAGGTGATGTGGGCCATCATCCGCGCCACGGACAGGCCCTTACGTGGGCCAGTGTTCTGGGTGTAAAACCGCCCATCGTGGAAGTCCGGGTCGCGCATGATGGCTTGTCGGCCCACGGCGGAGAAGGCGATATTTTGGGCCGTCAACCTCGAGGAAGCTGCGATGATCAGCGCGTTGGCAGTGTCTTGGGGGTGCCTCAGTGTCCACTCCAGCACCTGCATTCCACCCAGAGAACCCCCGATGAGGGCCGCCCACCGTTCGATCCCCAAGTGCCGCGCCAGGCGACGGTGCACAGTGACGAAATCGCTCATCGCCAGCAGCGGGAAGTCAAGGCCATAGGGTTCCCCGGTTGCGGGGTTGACCGATGCCGGGCCGGTGGTGCCCTGACACCCACCCAGCAGGTTGGCACACACCACGAACCAGGTTTCGGTATCGACCGGCTTGCCGGGGCCGATGATGGTGTTCCACCAGCCGGGGTGGCGATCTCCGGGCCGCCATCCCGCGGCGTGCGCGTCACCGGTGAGGGCATGGCAGATGAAGATGGCATTGCTGTGATCGTCGTTGAGCCGGCCGTAGGTCTCGTAGCTGACATCCACCGGGGCCAATGTGGCGCCGGAGTGCAGCACCAACGGTGATGCAGCGTCAAATAGGGTCTCGACGGTTGCCTGGGTGATGCTGGCGTCACTCACAGCGCACCATTGTTCCGCATCGGAGGCACCGGGCGTACCCGCCCCGGACTCAATGGGTTGATCAAGCGACGTTGACACCCAGCCACGTGCCCACGAGATATGTCACGGCTAGCGCGATTGCCCCACCGATCACCACGCGTGCCACGGCCCGCGGGATGGGTGCCTGGCCAAGCCTGGCTCCTATGCCACCCGTGACCGCGAGGGCCACCAGAACTGCGACGGCGGTCACCGGAATGCGCCAGGCCACGGGAGCCCACAAGATCGTGGCCAATGGCAACGCAGCTCCAGCGAAGAACGCCAAGCCGGACGCGGCCGCCGCCTGCCACGGGTTGACCACCTCGGCTTCGTCGAGGTGGTAGCGCTCGGTTAATTGCGCGTCCAGGGCATCGTGCAGGCTCAGCTCGGCGGCCACCTGCTGCGCGGTGGCCGGGGAGATACCCCGTTCTCGGATCGCCTGGGCCAGGGATTCCTCGGCTTCCCGTGGCTGCGCGAGGAGTTCGTTTCGGACCCGCGCGATGATCGCCCGTTGGGTGTCGGCGGCGCTGGAGACCGACACATACTCCCCCAGCGCCATCGAGATGATCCCGGCGATCATCGTCGCCACACCGGCCAGCAGCACCGGTGTCACCGACGAAGTGGCGGCCGCGACGCCCACCACCGTCGCCGCGACACTCACGACGCCATCGTTGGCCCCGAGCACACCGGCCCTCAGCCAGTTCAGTCGCTCGGTGAGTTCGGCTGACTGGGTCACGCCCGCGGTTGCTGTCATGCATGTCATTGCAACATCCGCGGGCTTTGGCGGCTAGCAAGGAGAGGCTAGCCTGAGGGGTCGGCGCCGGCCTCAGGTGAGTCAGACGTGCCTCAGACGCGGTCAAGTGCCTGGGCAAGATCGGCCAGGATGTCGTCGATGTGTTCGATACCGATGCTCAGCCGTACCATTTCTCCCGGTACCCCGGCCTGCTGCAACTCGTCGTCGGACAGCTGCGAGTGGGTGGTGGAGGCGTTGTGGATGGCCAGCGACTTGGCGTCACCGATGTTGGCCAGGTGGCTGAACAGGTTCAGCGACTCCACGACGGTGGTGCCAGCCGCGCGGCCGGCCTTGAGGCCGAACGACACAAGGCCACCGAATTGGCCCTCGGCCAGCACTCGCTTGGCGATCTCGTGCGAGGGGCTTGACTCGAGCCCCGGGTAGTTGACCCATGCCACGGCGGGGTGTTGCTCCAAGAATGTTGCCACCTTGGCAGCGTTGGCGCAGTGGCGCTCGATGCGCAGGTGCAGCGTCTCGGCCCCCTGAAGCAGCAGCCAGGCGTTGATGGGCGCGATGGCGGCGCCGGTGTTGCGCAGCAGGACGGTGCGGGCGCGAATCACGAAGGCCGCTGGGCCGGCCGCCTCGGTCCACACCACACCGTGGTAGGCGCCGTCGGGGCCGGTCAGGCTGGGGAATCGCTGGCTGTGGGCGTTCCAGTCGAACTTGCCGGAATCGACGATGATGCCTCCGAGGGTGGTGCCGTGCCCGCCGATGTACTTGGTCGCGGAGTGCACGGCGATGTCCACGCCATGGTCGAAGACCCGGGTCAGGATGGGCGTGGCAACGGTGTTGTCCACGACGAAGGGCAACCCCTGGGCGTGGGCAGCTTCGCTCCACGCGTCGAGGTCGATGACGTTGAGTGCCGGGTTACCGATGGTCTCGCCGAAGACGAGCTTGGTGTGCTCGTCGACGTGCTGGCCCAGCTCGTCCGGGCGTGCCGGATCCACGAAGCGGCACTCGATTCCGAATTGCTTGAGGGTATGCGCGAACAGGGCGAAGGTGCCGCCGTAGAGGGTCGAGAGCGCAACGATGTTGTCCCCGGACGCTGCGAGCGTGAGCACCGTGTAGGTGATCGCCGAGGCCCCCGAAGCCGTGGCCAAGGCGCCAACCCCGCCCTCAAGCTGGTTGATCCGGTCCTCGAAGACAGCCTGCGTGGGGTTGGTGATGCGGGTGTAGATGTTGCCCGGTTTGCTCAGGGCGAACAGGTCGGCCGCGTGTTCGGCGTCGTCAAAGACGTACGACGCGGTCTGGTAGATCGGCACCGCCCGCGAGTTCGTCGCGGAATCGGCCTCTTCTTGCCCGGCATGGACGGCAAGTGTCTCGGGACGGTATGACATGGGACTCCTTCGTGTGCTCCTGGGCGCACACATTAGTGCTCGCCCGGGGTGTCCTCGCCAGTGTCTTCGCCCTCAGCGGAATCCCCCGCCAGGTCGTTGGGGTAGGTGTCGCTGGCCAGCGGGGCACCCGACAGGTAGGTGGCTCGGGCGAGCACGTTGGTGCCGACGGAGGACACCATAACTAGGGCACCGAAGGTGAAGGCGCCCTTCACGATCAGCAGGATGTCCAGCCCATAGGACGCGGTCCATGCGATGACAGCACCCATGACCAGCAGCGGGAGGCCGAGCGCCGTGGCCGGGCCGAACGCGTTGATGCGGCTGAGCGAGTCCCGGAGCCGGAAGAAGGCGATTGCGGTGATCAAGACGGACAGTGAGCCAAGGACGAACAGCACGCTGACGATGGCGGTGACGACGGGAGACATCAGCGCCGCCCCCTGGTGAGGATGCGTGACAAGGCGATGGTGGCCACGATCCCCACCAGTGACGCCATGAGCGCCAGATCGATCCAGGCGGGTGAACGGCGCACCACTCCTTGCAGCATCAGGATGCCCACCGCGCAGAAGTACACGAGGTCGCCGATCACCGCCTTCGTGGCGAGTGTGGGTGCCGTGAGGACCCGAAACAGGCCCAGCAGCACAGCCATCGACAAGATGACTGTGGCGGCCCAGATGGCGATGGTCACGATGCAGCCCCCTTGCGCAAGGCGCGCAACAGCCGCGCCTCCATGTCGGCCAGCCCCTCGATGACTCGTTCCCGATCGTTGTCGAAGAGGCTGTGAACGTAGGCCGTCGGCGGCGACTCGGGGCTGGCTGCGGCGATCCCGACTACAAGCGTGCCGGGGGTGATGGTGATGCTGGAGGCAAACAAGCTGATCTCGACGTCGGACTCACAGCCCATCCGGTAGGCCACAATGCATGGGCTGTCGACCCGTGCGGGGCTGATGGCCGCACGCAGCACGTTGTAGGCACCGGCGAAGATCTGCTGGGTGATGAACCACCAGTAGCTGATCGCGAATCCTATTCTCATCGTTCCAGCACCGCCGACACATAGTTGCCGATGTCGAGCAGCGCGGCTGCTGCCTGCTCGAAGTAGGGCCACACGAGCCCTACCGTGAAGAAGAGGGCGACGGACAACCCGATCATGACTGCCGAAGGTGCCACCAGCCGGAGCGGAGCCTTGGTGGAATCCTCCAGCGCGGTGAGCTCACCTCGGGCGGTGACCGGGTCATCGGGCAGGTATTCAGTCATCGGCCTACCCCAGAAGATGCGGACCCAGACTCGTTGCAGCGCCATCAGTGAAACTATCGAGGCGAAGGCGACGCTGCCGATCAGCGCCCACGACAGCCACCCGGGTTCCTGGGCGGCCCCGGCGAGGAGGCTGACCTTGCCCCATAACCCAGAGGTGGGGGGAAGCCCGACCAGCGACAACAGCCCGAGCGCCATGACCGCGGCAAGGACGGGTTCGCGACGCATCAGGCCGTGCAATCGGTCGAAGCGGCCGCTGCCGTAGGTGGCCTCGATCGCTCCCGAAGCGAGCACCAACCCGGCCATCGTGACCATGTGGTGCACCATGTAGAACAGCCCGGCGGTCACCGAAAGCTCAGTGAACACGATGAGGCCGATAAGGATTTGCCCCACGCCAGCGACCATCTGGAAGGCCAGCGCGCCCCGGATCCTCCGCTCGCCGAAGGTGCTCAGAGACCCCACGATGATCGTGGCAATGACCACTGCCGACAGCACCGGAAGCCACGGCGTCTCCGGGGCGTAAATGATGGAGAAGATCCGGTAGACGACGTAGAGCCCGATCTTGGTGTGAAGCCCCGAGAACAACGACATCATGCCTGCCGAGGTAGCTGGGTAGGAGCGCGGAAGCCAGCCGTGCACCGGTACGACACCTGCCTTGACCAGCATCGCGAAAATGATGATGCCGCCCGCGAGACCGGCTTGCGGGTTTGACTCAGCAACACCCGCGAGCATCGCAAGGTTGACTGTCTGCGTGGCGCCGTACATGAGTCCGACGCCGGCCACGAGGATCGTGCTGGCCAGCAGGTTGACCAGCACGAACATGCGCCCAACGCCCAGGCGTCGCCAGCTTCCGGTGACAGCTACCAGCGCGTAGGAAGGCAGCAGCATTACCTCGACGAATACGAAAAGGTTGAACAGGTCGCCGGTGAGCAGAGCACCGTTGACGCCGGTAAGCAGCAGTAGCGTCAGCGCCGGAACAAATCTGTAACGCGCCTCCCGGGTCTCGGTCAGAAACCAGGTGGACACTGTGGTGACCACGCCCATGGCAAACAGCATGAGCGCCGATAGTGAGTCCGAAACGAACACGATCGCCACCCCGGGCAGATAGGCGCCGACCTCGTGCGCGATCACTGGGGTGTGTTGGTGGGCAGCTATCAGCAGGGCGCCGCCCAGCGTCGACAGTGCCGGGACACCGACGAACAGGATGCGTCGCAACACGGCGAACCTGGCCACGACCAAGAGCCCCGCCGACAGCAGCGGGACAGCAACAAACAGCAGAAGCAGTGAACTTGTCATGCGTTGTGCGACTCCCCCGTTTCTGGGTGCCGCGTCATGTCGTCGTTGTGGCCAAGCACGGCCAGCGAGAGCATGAAGATCGTGACCGCCAGGCTGATCACGATGGCGGTCAGTACGAAAGCCTGCGGAAGCGGATCTGCCGCGGCTGCGCCATCGGTCAGGTTCGTGAACGGTTCACCACGCCAGGCCGGAACCCCAGAGGTGAGCAGGACCAGGTTCACGGCATGGCTGAGCAGCCCCATGCCGAAGATCGCGCGCACCATGCTGCGTTGCAGGAGCAGATACACACCTCCGGTGGTCAACACGAAAATCGTGGCAACGAGGATCATCGGCCGACCTCCTTGGGTGGGCGGCCCTCGGCGAGGAAGCGCGATCCGATCCGCACGGGGCGATCGCTCTCACCACGCACGGTATCCAACGGGCCGGGCAGCTCCCCCACGAGGGATTCATCTACGCGTTCACGGGTGGACTCGCCGGTATGGGCGCTGCCGTCGCTGGTGCCCAGGATGTTCACCGCAACCATGATCAGGCCGACGACTGCGCTGAACACTCCCGCGTCGAAAATCATCGAGCTGGACAAGTGAATCCCCAAGACGTAGCCGTGGATGGGTTCCAGGAACGATCCCTTGACCGCCAGGCCGAGGAATCCGGTCAGGACCGCGATGAGGATTCCGCCACCGATCAAAAACAGCGGCGCCCGTGGCGGGCCGATCTGCCGGTCCCTGGAGGTCGATAGATAGACCATGCCGACGATGGCCGAGGTGACCAGGGCGGCATTGAACCCGCCGCCCGGCTCATTGTGTCCCCGGAAGAACAACAACAGTGATGTGAATAGCAAGACTGGGACCGCGAAACGCAGCATCAACTGCAACGCCACAACGTTGGGCCATGCCACATGAATGGCCCGGTGGGCGCTGCTTGCCCGGTCGGGGTTGAGCGAGAGCTTCGGCCTGGGCGCGATGCGCTCTTCGGCGTCGGCTGGGTCGATGTAGCGGTCCCGCAGGGTTGACAAGACGGCGATGATCGCAACACCGGCCATGCCGAGCACAGATAGCTCCCCCATGGTGTCGAGTGCCCGAAACTCCACCAGGATGATGTTCACCACGTTGTACCCACCGGCGATGGACTCAGTGGTTTCCAGATAGTAGTCACCTAGCCAGGAGCGCTCGCGACGGCCGTTGAGGGCCCACACGAGACCCGCCATGGCGGCACCGGCCGCGACGGCGACCACCAGGGAGGCGGTCTGGGTGAGTCGTCCGCTGCGGTAGATCGTCAACGGCATGCGTTGCAGCACCAGCATGATGATGATAATGCTCAGCGACTCCACAAGCAGCTGGGTCATGGCGACATCGGGACCACCCAGCGCGAGGATCTGTACGGTCATGAGGATTCCCACGGCCGACAGTGACACTGCCGCCCCGAGCCGGGACCGGGAGTTGATCACTGCGACGACCGCGACAGTGATGAGCACGAGCAGCCCGATGTCCTCGGGCTGGGTCATGCCAGGGGTCTGCGGTGGCAGACCGGCCCGGTTGACGGCGACGACTCCGCCCAGCCCTACCGCTGCGAGACTCGCCACGATCGGCAGGATGTGGCGCGGTGCGTCGTCGGCCGCGACGAGCCGGTCCAGGGCAGTCCCGACGCGTCCCAGAACATTGCCGATAGCGGCGATGACGTCGACACCGGTGATCGGAAAGACACGCCCCTCGACCACGTGGAAGACGCGTCGGCGCTGCCAGGTGATGACCGCACCAATGGCCAGGACGATTCCCGTGGCGATCAGCGGCGGGGTAATGCCATGCCACAGCGCCAAGTGGGGCTCGTGGAATGCCTCTCCCGACGCGGCGGCACCCGCCCACCCCACGATGGGGTCCAACAGAAATGGCGCGAATGCCAGCGGAACTGACGCAAGGATCGGCAGCGCTGCGGTGGAGGTCAGGATCGGATCGGCGGGGTCGCTGGGACGTTCGACCTCGGGGCCGTCGACGAACACACCGAGCACGAACTTCATCGAGTAGCTGAAGGTCAATACTGCCCCGGCGGCCATGACAATGAAAGTGGCCCATCCGGTCCACGAGGCGCCCGGCGCGTGGAGCATCGATTCCAGCAGCAGTTCCTTGGACAAAAATCCAAGCATAGGCGGGATTCCCGCCATCGAGGCGCAGCCGATGATTGCCACCATGAAGCTGACGGGCATCTTTTTCCACAGCTGGGCCGGCATGCGGCGCAGGTCTCGAGTGTGTGCCGCGTGGTCGATGACCCCCACCATCATGAACAGGCCGGACTTGAACATGGCGTGGGCGATGACGTGAACCACCCCGGCCACCAATGCAGCCTCGGTGCCGATGCCGATGGTGGCCACGATCAGGCCAAGCTGGCTCACCGTCGAGTACGCCATGAGCCGTTTGATGTCGGTCTGCTGCATCGCGAACCAGGCGCCCAGCACCGAGGTGAACAGACCGGCCCCGATGAGCAGCCAGTTCCACACCGGGGTGTCGGCGAACAGTGGGCTGAATCGGAGTAACAGGAAGATGCCCGCTTTTACCACCGCGGCGGCGTGGAGGTAGGCGCTCACGGGAGTGATGGCGGCCATGGCATCGGGTAGCCAGACATGGAAGGGGAACTGGGCGGACTTCGTCATGGCAGCAATGCCGATCAGGACCGCGACGATGCTGGTGAACCCCGGATCACTGACCCAGACGGGGCTGGTGAAGATCTCCGTCAGATCGGTGGTGCCGAACCTGGCCCAGATCGTGGCGACGGCGGCCAGCAGGAAGACTCCTCCGATGAACGTCATGAGGAGGGTACGCATCGAGGCGGCCTCCCCGGCAGACCCGGAGCGGGCGATCAGCAGGAACGAGGCGAGGCTGGTGAGTTCCCACGCGATGAACAGCACAACGAGGTCGCTGGCCAGGACGAGCCCCACCATCGAGAGCGTGAACACGGTCATGACCAGGTAGAAGCTGTATTGCGGCCCCGAGCCCAGATACCGGGTGGAGTAGGCGAATACGACGGCGCCGATGACCAGGGCGATCGCGGCGAAGACTATCCCCAAGCCGTCGGCGGCAAAGCTGAGTCTGATACCCAGTGCGGGCAACAGCGGCGCCTCCCAGGTGGGGGTCTGGCCGCGCACCACAGCCGCCCCGGCGGGAGCCAGGGCCGCCGCCGCCGCGAGGTAGGCCGCGGCCAACGGCCACCCGGCCAACCGCCCCAGCGCACGACACATGAAAGGGGTCAGCGCTACCGCTAACCCCAGGATCCCGAGCGTCCATACAATCGCCATCGTGGCGGAGTCTAGCCGAGTGCGCCCTGGTGCTCAGGGACCAGGCCGGGCGTGACCAGCTCTTGGACGCCCGGCGGCGTGGAGCTTGAGGCCGCGTGCCCGTCCCGTGCAGCTGGCGGCATCGGCTTCGGCGCCGCCAGCTTGTCACTCGCCTGCCCCGCGCCGCGCCGCCCCGGCAGCGGCGGACGGCGCCCGCTGCGCGATCACACAGCACCCCAGGTTGCCGTGCAGCCACGGCCTAATCGTCGGTGACGGCTTCCGTGCCGCCGAGTACCTCGGTGAGTTCGGCCTCGACGGTGGTAAGACCGGCCTGGTCCAAAGCATCCCGCAGACCGTCGACGCCGATGGCTGGGGGCGGGCCGATGGCCACGATCTTCAGCGTGTCGCGCGAGTAGTCGACGCTGCTGATCTGCCATCCCTGTGACTCGGCCCACTGCCTCGCCACGGGCGTGGCCTGGCTCGTGATCAGTTCTTCCCGCAGCACCACGGCGCGACCGATCCCGAGCGGCACCGCCAACAAGACCAGCACCGCCACGACAGCGGCCACGGTGCCGCGACGAAGCTCGCCCAGCTGGACCCCAGCAGCACGCGCGGCCTTTCTCGTGCCGTAGGCGAGGAACACTGCGGTGCCGGTGGCGATGATCGCCGTGACGTTGGTACCAAACAGCAGCAGCGCGCCGAGTGCCTCGTCGAACTGGCCCGACTGCAAGGTCAGGCCCACCACAGCCAACGGCGGCACCAGTGAGATGGCGATGGCCACACCTGGCAGGGTGTCGGAGACGTCGGCGCGGACTGTCGCGAAGGCCCCCACCACACCGGTAGCCAGGGCCGCCACCAGATCGATCAGCGTCGGAGCGACCCGGCTGGCGATCTGCGAATTGGTGTCCGAACCCAGCTCGATCTGGGTGAGCACCCCCATGAGCATCGCGACCGCGATCACCGTGGCAGCCCCGGCCAGCACAAGCGCCAGATTCTGCACCATGAGCCGTTTGTCCGCGAGCACCACCGAGAGCGCGGCCCCGAGGATGGGAGTCATCAGCGGGGCAACGATCATCGCTCCGATCACTGTCGCGGTCGAATCGTTCATAACTCCGGCGGTGGCGATGATCGCCGACAATGTGATGAGTACCCAGAATGCCGATTGCTTGGACCGGCGGGCGGGGCCAGCGCTCAGCAGCAGCTTGTCGGTCAGTCGAGCGATGTCGGCGGTGGTGATCTGGAGCTGGGGTAGCCGGATTCCCAGCAGCGTCTTGGGTTCCATAGGCACATAGTGGCGCAATAACAGGGTGCGCGATGCCTTGATCTCAGGTCGCCGGCCACCCCAGCAGGCCGAGCCCCACGCCAACGAGACTGAGCAGCGGTGGGATGCCTTGGATGAGGGCGGCCCGCGCCAGGGACCGACGCGAGAGCACCAATACCGCCGCCGCAAGGGCCATCGATCCGGTTCCGGCGAGGATCAATGTCCCCCCCCCGGCACCTGGTACCCGAGGATCACCAGCCCGATTCCCACGGCCGTCATCGCCGCCAGGAACAGGTTGTAGAAACCCTGGTTAAAGGCGATGAGTCGAGTGGTCTGGGCCTCGGCGACGGAGATGCCGAAGATTTCCCTGACCCTCCGGCTGGTCCAGGCAAGCGATTCCATGTAAAAGATGTAGCAATGCAGCAGCCCGGCTACAGCGGCCAGCACCAATCCGAGGCCCATCATGGCTTCCTCCTGTTGCCTAGCGGCGACGCTGCAAGTATCGGGCTGGCTACCCCCGAACCCCCGACGACACAGCTGCTCGGACAGTTCAGCGTGAATCGGCCCTGGCTGCCAGGTCGTTCAACGCGGCGGCCACCTGCCCCGGATGCGTCAGCGGCAGCAGATGTGTGGCGCCCTTGACAGTGACGATCCGGCTCAACGCACACTGGTGGGCGTAAGCGGTGGCGTCAATCCGCATCTGATCGAACTGACCGTTGACGATGAGCACTGGTACGCGCAGGCCGGTGAGCTGCCTCGCCCCGCATCCGGCGATCACCGAGTTCCACGCATCGGTGACGACCTCGTATCCCGCCACGCCCGGAAGCTGAGACTCCCCCACGCCGGCCACAGTCAGGATCCGATTGACGCACGCAGCTGCCCGCGCCGGACCGACACGCCCCACGAGGCCCGCGAATCCGGTGTAGAGCCGCCGCAGGATGGGATGCTCAGAGGGCTCGGCGGAGGCGCCGATCAGCGCCAACCCCCGAAGCTGGGACCGGTGGCGAGCGGCATAGGCGGTGGCGACGTAGCCACCCAGGCTGTGGCCAGCCACGATGGCGGGCCGCCCGGCCACAGCGTCGGCGACGACATCGACGGCGTAGTCCATCGAGAACCGCTGCCCGGCCCGTCTGCCGTGTCCGGGTAAATCGACTGCGATCAGATCGTGGTCCGGGAGCAGGGCTGGGTAGTGCTGCCACTGGCTGGCCGAGAACCGGGTGCCGTGAACGGCAACGATGCGCATGCGACTCCGATGTGCTGGTCGGGACAAACAGCTGGATCGACTTGACGCAGTGTAGCGCCGTGGCTCGGCCGCGCCTCGTGTGAGGTCGGGCGGCCTCACGCTGGCTTGGCAAGCAGTCGGGCTAGGAGGCTGGCGATCCGCCGTTCCCGGCTGGCCGGGTCGGCCGCCGTGAGGATGGGATATAGCGCGGCATATCGTTGGGCTGCGCTCAACCCTTCGAGGCGCTTGGCCGTGCCCGGGGCGGCTTGGAGCGCGGCAGCGAGATCGGAGGGAATCTCCGCCTCAGCCTGCCCCGGGTAGGCGCGATCCCATCGCCCGTCGCGCTGGGCAGCATCAATTTCACTGTGCCCTCGCGGGCGAATCCGGCCGCTCGCTGAGAGTCGCTGGATGATCTGGACGTTACGCTTGGACCACAGTGAGCGCGGCCGACGAGGGGTGAATCGCTGCAGAAATGTGGTCTCGTCGCGGCCGCGGCGCTGACCGTCGATCCAGCCACCGCACAGGGCTTCTTCAAGGGCCTCGTGATAGGTCAAGGAGGTCGGCGACGTCGTGCCCTTCTTGGCCACGACCAGCCATACGCCGACAGAGTTGGCTTCGTGGACGATGAGCCAAGACCGCCAGGCGGCAGCATCTGCCACCACCATCTCGTCGGCGGGTCCGTGTGGGGGCACCTGGGTCCTTTCGATCAAGCCGCGGTTCGGGGACTGGCTTCACCTTGTGTGCCGAGGCGAGGGCAACCTACCTGCCCCTGCGGGCGACTAGTGTGCTCGGGTGCAAGACGTGCGGATCGACCCTGGCCCGGGTGCCCCTCAAGGGGTCACCATCCCTTGCTCTGAGCTTGTCGAGCGATACTCGCGTGCCTCAGGGCCTGGCGGCCAAGGTGTCAACACATCAGACAGCCGGGTCCAGCTTTCTTTCGACGTGGCCGAGTCATCGGCCTTGAGCCAGTGGCAGCGTCAGCGGGCGTTGACCCGATTACACCGACGGCTGGACGGCACAATATTGCGGGGCACCGCTGCTGAGCACCGATCCCAGCGGCTCAACCGGGGGGCCGCCCGCACCAAGTTGGCACGGTTGCTGGCCGAGGCAATGACGCCCCCGGCCGAGCCCCGACGTGCCACTGGCCCCAGCCGCCGATCGGTCCAGCGGCGATTGGACTCCAAGCGCCGCCGCGGAAGGCTCAAGAGGGACCGGCGGCGACCGAGCGCTGACTAGCGAGCGCCCGCCCGGAGCTGCGGTCAGATGGCGGTGATACCCGGTCATCGCAGGCGATCGATCTCTCCCGCGCCGCACCCAGTGGCTACTCGCCCGTGGCGGGCTGGGTGGGTCCGTCGTACTGAGCCCCGTTTGGATCGGAGTCCGAAATGACGAAAAACAGCAGTACCAGGGCACCGACGAATGGGATGAACCCGATCAAAAGCATGAGGCCGGATCTGTTAGTGTCATGCAAGCGACGCACAATCAGTGCGATCGCTGGGACGATGATGGCAAGTGAGAACAGCCCGACCAGACCCCACAACACAGCGGCCAGGGTTTCGCTGAATGAGACCAGAACCATGAGCAGGCCTACTGCGAGCCCAAGAAGGAAGCCGCCCAGCGTGGGCCACCAAAACTCGCCGCGGCTGGCGCGACCGTCGAAGCGTAGGTAGTTCTGGAAGAAGGCCTTGACGGACTGTACGAGACCCATGGGAGGACGCATCACCCCGTATTGCCCCATACCGAATCCGCCGTAGGGGGCCCCTCCACCCGCATAGGTGGCGCCGTAGGGTGAGTGCTGGGCGTATCTTGCCTGCCCGCTATGGGGATCCTGCTGCCAGTAGGGGGCTTGCTGGCTGCCGTAAGGGGGCTGCGGGGTGCCGTAGGGCTGCTGCTGACCGGCCGGGGCACCGTAGGGCTGCTGCTGACCGGCCGGGGCACCGTAAGGCTGCTGCTGACCGGCCGGAGCACCGTAAGGCGACTGACCATCAGGTCCGGGCTCGGGGCTACCGGTCGCGGGATTAAAGGGGTTGGTCGGGTCCTGGGTCACGACGAGCTCCTCGCACGTTTGGCTATTCATGGCGCCCGGTGCCCGGGAGCCGACATTGACCTGTCGATATTAGGGCCGGGTGTTGTTCGGCGCGAGACAGCGCGCTTCGTGAGACATTCAAATCAATCGGGGCTCGGAAAGCCAACAGCCCGCGGGGTACCTGCGAGTGCTTCTGGCTGCGGGGCGGTGGGCCGGAGCCGGGTCCGCCCCGCTGACAAAAGCGATGAATGCGGGGTCATCAGAGCGGATGACTTCCATGAGGGTGCCCCGCTCACAACTCAGCAGTTCGACGGTGACGGTTGTCTCGTCGAGTTCCCGCAGCCGCCACGCGGCGCCGCTGTCGATCCAGCGCCGGAGTGTGGCGAGGTCGGTCATCGCTTAGCCAGCCGAGGTTGTCGGGGTTTCACAGCCATCCGGGCCGCAGGAAGGGGCCTGATCAGCGCCCCCGACGCTCATGAGTTGTGGCTTCCGGGTCTCCCAAGCCTGGGTCAACGCTTGGAGGAAGACCTCGGTGGGCTGGGCACCAGATACGGCCAAGCGGCCGTCGAACACGAAGAATGGGACTCCGCTGATCCCGATCTCCCGGGCCTGTGCCTCGTCGTCGCGTACGGCAGCCGCGTATGCCTCAGAGTCCAAGACGTGCGCCACCGCCTCCGCGTCCAGGCCTGCCTCGGCCGCGACCCGCGCCACGCTGGCTCGGTCCGCGACGGGCGCCCCTTCGCTGAAGTAGGCCCGCATCAACGCACCCATGACCACCTCGCCTACCCCCTGTTCAACGGCGTAGTGGAAGACGCGGTGAGCGTCGAAGGTGTTTCCGGGCTTTGCGGTACGCCAGTTGAATCTCAGGCCGCCCTCGGCCGCGAACTGCTCGGCAAGAGCCTCCTGCGAGGCCTCGGACTGGGCAAGGCTGGTGCCGTACTTCGTCGCGATGTGCTCTGCCAACGACTCCGATGACTCGCGCGAAGCATGGGGATCCAACTCGAAGGAGTGCCACACGATCTCGACTGCATCGGCGTGCTGCCACTGGCGCAATGCCGCATCCAGGCGCTGCTTGCCCAGATAACAAAAGGGACACACCACGTCACTCCAGATATCAATACGCATACCGGGGGCAACGCCACCGTTGGGTGCGCTATTCCCTTCGGAGCCGCTGCGCCCGATGGACCGGCGGCCGCTGCCCGGATGATCCATACTTGCCCCGGAGCCTCCCTAGAAAGCGGTACTTATGACAAACAGAGTCAAGGAGCAGCACATCGCTGTGTTCGGCGAGAGCGGCAGCGGCAAAACAGTGCTGCTGTCGTCCTTCTTCGGGGCGACCCAGGAACCTTCCCTTCTATCGGGTAGCTCCTATCGGGTGGTCGCCAACGACATAGGGCAGGGCAACTTGCTGCGTCAGAATTACCTGCAGATGCGCAACCAAGCGCAGGCTCCGCAGGCCAGCCGGTTCGCCGCCGTCCCGTACAGGTTCACCATCCGGCCCCATACCTCCGAGGACGAGGCTCGTCGGTCCAAACCGGGGGCCGCTGCCATGGAGCTGGTCTGGCATGATTATCCGGGCGAGTGGTTTGTCGAAGAACCCAGCAGTGAACAAGAGCGCGAGCGGCGCATCGATACGTTCACCAAGCTTCTCAAGTCCGACGTTGCGCTGATTCTGGTGGACGGTCAGATGCTGATCGACTACCGCGGCGAGGAGGAGCGATACCTGAAGTCAATGCTGTGGAGCATGCGTGGCGGGTTGGAGAATCTTCGCGACAACATCGAGCAATGATCAGAACCTGTGGATGGTCCTCGGCGGGGTGACGTGAAGGAGCGCACCTTCCCGAGGAGGATCTGAAGTCCAAGTAGCTCTGATCAGGACCGGCGTTGGCGCGCTGGTTC
>JBKEBG010000159.1:0-11690 GCA_047972985.1 Arachnia sp. | reverse complement strand
CGCCAGGGACCTGCAGGAGGCTTTCAATGGCCTGACCCGGTCCGCTTCGGAGCAGAACGTCGCGTTCATCAACGCCGCCGAGGAGGGCGCCTCGGTCCACCAGTCTACCGCCGCCGCTCAGGACTTCACCGCGGCCATCACCAAGAACGTCTGAGGGAAGGACCCCCATGGCATACGCAAACCAGGGCGATCGCAACGACTACAACATCGCCTCGTCGCAGGCGGCGCAGGGCAACTTCGACGCTGTGGCCAAGCAGCTTGAGGATCTCCTGTCGCTGCGCCAGTCGCAGATCAACGCCCTCATGGGCATCTACCAGGCCGATGGCGTCAGCGAGAAGTACCAGCAGCTTGAGGCCAACTGGAACCGTGCGGGCACCGCGCTGCGCGCGATCATCGCCGGGCTGCGCAAGTCGCTGGCTCAAAACGACGACGTGGCTTCGCAGGCCCTCTCCAAGGCGGCAGCCGCCGTTCACCGCTGACAGTGGCGCCACCCCCCTCGGTGGACCTCCCGGGCGTCGACGAAATCACCGACACCTACACGGTGTTTTCGACGCAACGTCGGGTGGTGGGGCTCACTCCGGCGCTGGCCGAGTTCCTGGCCATGTCGGAACTCGAAGGGCTACAACCGGTGGTGCACACCGGCTGGGATGCTGCGATCAGCGCCCAGGCAAGCCTCGAATTGGGGCGGCACTGGGCCCTATGGACATCCGTCAACCCGGAAGGAGAGTTGGTGGATGTCCTGGGGCGCCGGGTGCTCCAGGGCTTCGACGAGGCTCTCGCTCCGGGCGAGGCGATGGACACCACCGAGGTGCCACCGGTCCCGCCCGAGGCGAAGGCCGCGGTCAGCTTCGAATTAATGGTGCAGCACCCGGCTTCGGCTGGCCTGCTGGTGGGGGGCCCGGTCGAGGAAGTCTTCGAGGCACTCGACGGCCAGGCGCCGGATTCCTGGGGTTCGACCGAGCCGTTCAGCAGGGCGTGGAGCCGGAGCGGGCTCACCCAGTTCGCGCAGAGCCAGATGCCCAAGACCTCGATCATCCGTGGCGGCTCGCCGGACCATTCCTGGTTCACCACCACTCTGGAACGTTCCCCCCACGGGCTCGTCGAACGCCTCCGCGGCGGCGTCATCGTCGGCCCCTATGACAAGCTTGGTCCCCGCGCGGCCGAGCGGGCAGCGGACCTGCTGCGGGCGCTACACGAATCCCAGCAGGTCACCATGGCATCCACCTCGCTGATCGACGTCGATCCCGACGGCGCTCAGCGGGTACGCGCCACCCGTGCCGAGGTGCCTCTGGCAACCATTGTCGGCCCATGGGCTCTATCACAGGCACAGGTGGATGTGCCCGCGGTGCAGCAAGAGTTCGGCGCCAGGGATCTGGGGTCCCAAGAGGCTCCCGCGTTGTTATTCCGCTTCGACGCCCCGCATCCGAATCCTTGGCACAACTTCACCGAGGTCGCTGCCAGCATCGGGCTAGAGAGCCTCCTGGCCACTGTGGGGTTGCGGGTCCCGCCGACCAGGGAGCAGGTCAACGATGGCTCGTGAGCTCGTGATTCTCACCGAGCGTGAGGCAACGCTTGAGGAGTGGACCAGCTGCGCTGCAGACATCCTGGGCGCGGGCCTGGTGCGGTCCTATGCCAGCGGCGTGAGCCACCTGCTGCGGCCCGACGGCGAGGGCCTGGTGGCCTTTTGGCCCGCCCGCCCCTTGGAGGTGCGCCGCGAGGCGATCGGGATGATCGGCGACGCAGCCGACCACGGCAGCTTGTGGATCGATGTTTCGTTGCCGGCAGGCAGCCACGACTCCGGGATGCGTATCGCGACCGAGATGGCTGCGCGTCTGGGTGGGCGCCTGGTGGCGGTGACCCAATGACTCAGCGGCGTGACCCCCGCGGGGCGGTTTCTGTGCTGGCACATGTGTCACGGTTTGCCGGGCCTCGTGAGGGGCCGTCCGCCTGAGGTGGCCCCGCGCCGCACCCGCACAGTGCGCCTCGACTGGTTGCTCGCCCGAGCCTCCACTACCCTGGGTGCTTGAACAAGGAGGGTCCGTGCCTGAGTCGAAGGTCCGTAAAGAGGCCAAGAAGAAGAAGCACCTGCAGCGCAAGGCCGACGCGGAACAGCGCCGCGCAGCCAAGGACCTCACCGGCAAGACCCGGCCCTGGGTGCCCTATGTGTTCATCCCCGTCGGCCTGCTCGGCGTGCTGTGGATGGTCACCTACAACCTTGCCGGGGGCTCCATCGAGTTCATGCGGTCGCTGGGCGATTGGAACGTGGCGATCGGCATGGGGCTGATCATCGCAAGCTTCGGCCTGATGACTTTGTGGAAGTAGCCACCCCGGCCCCCGATAGGCTGGGCCCCGTGACCCACGCGCCCACCGATTCCGAACAGACCCAGGTCCGCAAGGACAAGCGTCAGCGGCTGCTGGATGCCGGGCAACAGCCCTACCCGGCCGATCTGGTCCGCACGCACAGCCTCAACCAGGTGCGCGGCGCCTGGGGCCACCTCAACGCCGGGGAGGAAACCGACGATCAGGTCGCCATCGGCGGCCGCGTCGTGTTCATTCGCAACACCGGCAAGCTGTGCTTCGCCACGGTACAGGACGGATTCACCCCCCACGACAACGGGGAACGGCTCCAGGTGATGCTGTCGCTGGCCGAAGTCGGCCAGCAGCGCCTGGCCGAGTGGAAGACGGACGTCGACCTGGGCGATCTGGTCTGGGTCACCGGCCGGGTCATCTCCTCCAAACGCGGCGAGCTATCGGTGATGGCCCGCGACTGGCGGATGGCGGCCAAGGCGCTGCGGCCGCTGCCCACGCTGCATAAAGAGCTATCCGAGGAAGCCAGGGTGCGGCGCCGCTACGTCGACCTGGTGGTGCGCGACGAAGCGCGCTCGATGCTGCGCACCCGCGCGGCCATCACCCGGGCGCTTCGCGAGACCCTGCACGAGCAGGGCTATCTCGAGGTGGAGACGCCGCAGCTGCAGCTGGTGCACGGCGGTGCCGCGGCACGCCCGTTCACCACCCACCTCAACGCCTTCGATCTGGACATGACGCTGCGGATCGCACTGGAGCTTCACCTCAAGCGAACCATGGTCGGTGGCGCCGACCGGGTCTACGAGATCGGGCGGATCTTCCGCAACGAAGGCATCGATTCCTCGCACTCGGCCGAGTTCACGATGCTGGAGGCCTACCAGTCCTGGGGCGATCAGTGGACCATCGCCGAGTTGACCCGTGACCTGATCCTGGCCGCCGCCGATAGCCTCGGCAGCCGCCAGATCGCCACCGAGGCCGGGGTGATCGACCTGGACGCGCCGTGGCGCCGGCTGCCGTTCTTCGAGGGGCTCAGCCAGGCCGCCGGCAGGCAGGCCGATGTCGAGACCCCCGTCGAGGAGTTACGTCGGATCGCCGAGGCCAATGACGTCGAGTTCGACCCGGCGTGGGAGGCCGGCAAGCTGGCAATGGAGCTCTTCGGCGAGCTCGTCGAGCCCGGCCTGCTGCAGCCGACATTCGTCTATGACTATCCAGCCATCGCCCAGCCCCTGGCCAGGCAGCATCGCAGCGAGCCGGGCAAGGTCGAGGCCTGGGATCTGATCATCGGCGGCGTCGAACGAGGCACCGGTTTCACCGAGCTGATCGACCCGCTGGTGCAGCGCGAGGTGCTGATCAGCCAGTCCCTCAAGGCCGCTGCGGGCGATCCCGAGGCTATGCAACTCGACGAGGACTTCTTGGAGGCCCTCGAATACGGGGTGCCGCCGATGGGCGGCATGGGGCTGGGCATCGACCGGCTGGTGATGCTGCTGACCGGGGCCGGGATCCGCGAGACCATCCTCTACCCGCTGCTGCGCCCGCACGGGTAGGCCCGGCCTAGTCGGCTTGATCAATGCCGATGACCCAGACCCGGAGAGACCGATACCCCTGCGGGGCGAACTCGATCCTGATACCGCGTTCGTCGCGGCCGAGCTGGTCGATGGTCAGTGCGATCCCCTGGTGCAGCCAGACCACGACGCTGCCGAGTTCACCGGGGTGAGGGGTGCGCCCCAGGACAGTGACCCCATCGGCGAATCGCAGCCGCCCCACCCCCTTGACCGGCGAGGGCGAGACAGCGCGCAGTGGGGTGCGGCGCCGACAGATGCGGGCGAGTACCACCTGCACATACAGCAGCAACCCCGGCTCGAACTCGCGTTCGAGGCGGGCGAATTCGTCGTCGAGGCCCTCCAGGCCCTCGAACCGCTGATGGCCATCCGCGGCGACCATACCCTCTAGTATCCGCGCCCGCACCCGTCCCGTCGAGAGGCCCCGGGCGGGAATCCGGGCAGGACACCGACATTTGCTGAGTGAGTACTCACTCATCTATTGTCGTGGCGTGTCCCGAGCCGCCCCCATGCCACCAGAGCAGCGCCGCGAGATGATAGTCAACGCCACCCTCGGCCTGCTCGAGACTCACGGCCCCGACCTGACCACCCGCCAGATCGCCGAGGCGGCGGGCGTGGCCGAGGGCACGTTGTTCCGGGTGTTCCCGAGCCTGCCAGACTTGTTGGTGTCCGCCTACAGCGCCTACCTATCGCCGCAGCGGCTGCAGGAACGGCTCAGCACCTTCGAAAGCGGCGATTCCCTGGAAACGACGGTGATAAATGGGCTGCGCGGCGCCGAGGCCTGCCATCGAATCCACCGACCATTCCTGGCCTCGGTCCACGCAGCACATCCGGACAAACAACACGTCTGCCTCAAAGACCAATACAAGGACCGTCACCTGGAGCTGGTTCACTGGCTCACCGACCGGCTCGAGCCGTGGCGGGAGCAGCTCACCATGGCCCCCGCCGAACTCGCCCACCTGCTCACCTCACTGGCCATGGGTCACACAATGTCCCGCGACACCAATCTGACCATCGACGACCTCGCCCGCTTCGCCCTCGACGGGGCCCGCCGAAAGGACTCACCCACGTGATCGGCAGACTCGCCCGACTCATCAATCGCTTCGTCCGCCCCTACAGGGGCTGGATCGCCATCGTCGTGGTGCTGCAAACCATCGCCACAGCGATGACCCTCTACCTCCCCACACTCAACGCACGCATCATCGACGAGGGAGTTGTCCTCGGGGACACCCAGTTCATCTGGCGCACCGGCGCCGTCATGCTCGTGCTCAGCCTGATCCAGGCCGGGGCCCAAGTCGGGGCCGTGTTCTTCGGGGCCAAGGTCGCCATGAGCTTCGGCCGTGACGTGCGGGCAGCGCTGTTCTCCCGCGCGCTCAGCTTCTCCAGCCGGGAACTCAACACCTTCGGGGCACCCTCCCTGATCACCCGCAGCACCAACGACATCCAGCAGGTACAGATGCTGGTGCTGATGACGCTGAACATGCTGCTCAGCGCCCCGATCACCATGGCCGGTGGCACTGTGATGGCGCTGCGGGAGGACCCGGGCCTGAGCTGGATCATCCTCGCCGCGGTGGTAGTGCTCGGCATCGGCGTGGGCATCCTGGTGGCGAACATGTCACCGCTGTTCGAGATCATGCAAAAGCGGATCGACAATCTCAACCGGGTCCTGCGGGAACAGATCACCGGTATCCGGGTGGTGCGCGCCTTCGTCCGCGACGACTACGAGGCCGACCGCTTCGAACGCGGGAACTCCCAACTTGTCGACGTCACCCTCAAGGTGGGCTGGCTGATGGCAGCCATGTTCCCGTTCGTCAACATCATCATGAACGTCTCAAGCGTCGGGGTGATGTGGTTCGGTGGGATGCGCATCGACTCCGGTGACATCATGATCGGGCAGCTCACCGCGTTCCTGGCCTACCTGGTGCAGATCCTGATCTCGGTGATGATGACAACGATGCTGCTGGTCATGGGTCCGCGTGCTGCCGTCAGCGCCGACCGGATCATGGGGGTTCTGGACACCCAGACCAGCGTGGCGCCACCCGAGCACCCCACGCAGGCCCCCGAGGCCCGCGGCCACGTGCGCTTCGATCAGGTCAGCTTCGCCTATCCAGGCGCCGAGGAGCCGGTGCTCAAGAACCTGACATTCGAGCTCACTCCCGGGCGGGTGACAGCTGTCATTGGCTCCACGGGAGCCGGGAAAACCACCCTGGTCAACCTGATTCCGCGGCTATTCGACGTCACCGGCGGCAGCGTTGAGGTGGATGGCATCGACGTGCGTGAAATGGCCCCCGAACAGTTGTGGGATCGGGTGGCGATGGTGCCGCAAAAGCCCTATCTGTTCAGCGGTACCGTCGCCAGCAACCTTCGCTACGGCAACCCGGATGCCACCGAGGACCAGCTGTGGCATGCGCTGACAGTGGCCCAGGCCCGTGATTTCGTCGCCGATCGCGACGGCGAACTCGACTCCGACATCTCCCAGGGCGGGACCAACGTCTCCGGCGGCCAGCGGCAACGCCTGGCCATCGCCAGGGCGCTGGTCAAGGACGCCCGCGTGTACGTCTTCGACGATTCATTCTCAGCCCTCGACGTCGCCACCGATGCCAGGCTTCGGGCCGCGCTGCACCCAGAGATGCGCGACACGGCGATGCTCGTGGTTGCCCAACGCGTGTCGACCATCACATCGGCCGACGAGATCCTGGTCCTGGAACACGGCGAAATCGTCGGCCGCGGGACCCACCGAGAACTGCTGGAGACCTGCCAGACCTACCAGGAGATCGTCGATTCCCAGCGCAGCGCACAGGAGGCGGCAGCATGAGTCAGTCCCCCGTCAAGGCTAACCAGCGCCCCCAGCACGGCCCCCGAGGCATGGGCCACGGCCCCGCCGCCGGCGCGCAAGCCGCCGAGAAGGCCGCCGACTTCAACGCCTCGGCTCGTCGGCTGCTGCGGGAGCTGCGGCCGCAACGCTGGAAGGTGGGCCTGGCCATAGGTTTCGGCGTGATCTCGGTGGGCCTTGCCGTGGTCGGTCCGAAGATCCTCGGCATGGCCACCGACCTGCTGTTGGCCGGGTTCATCGGCAAGCAGATGCCCTCGGGCCCCACCAAGGAACAGGTCATCGCACAGGCTGAGCAACAAGGCGACGCGTCGATGGTCGACATGCTGCGGCGCCTGGACTTCGTCCCCGGTGAGGGCATCGACTTCCACGCCGTCGGGGTCATCTTGCTGATAGTCCTGGGGCTGTACCTGGTCTCCGGGCTGCTGGCCTACGGGCAGGGATTCGTGTTGAACATCGCAGTGCAGCGCACCGTCTACCGGATGCGCCAGGACGTGTCGAAGAAGCTGGAGCGGCTGCCGCTGTCATACTTCGATCGCCAGGCCCGCGGTGAGGTACTCAGCCGGGTCACCAACGACATCGACAACGTCTCGCAAACCCTGCAGCAGACGCTGTCGCAGATGGTCAACGCGATCCTGACTGTGCTGGGCGTGCTCACGATGATGGTGGTCATCTCCCCCACGCTCGCGCTGGTGGCGGTGCTCAGCGTACCGGTCACGATGCTGGCGGTTTCCGGGATCATGAAGCGGTCCCAGAAGCTGTTCAAGCAGACCTGGAAATCCACCGGAGAGGTGAGCGCGCACGTGGAGGAGGCATTCACCGGGCACACCCTGGTCAAGGTCTTCGGACGCCAGCGCGAGGTCGAGGCGGAGTTCAAGCGCCGCAACGATGAGCTCTACCAGGCCAGCTTCGGCTCCCAGTTCATCTCCGGCATCATCATGCCGGTCACATTCATGGTTGGAAACCTCAACTACGTCGTCGTCGCCGTCCTCGGCGGGCTACGTGTGGCGTCCGGCCAGATGAACATCGGCGACGTGCAGGCATTCATCCAGTACTCACGCCAGTTCACCCAGCCGCTGACCCAGATCGCGTCGATGGCCAACCTGATGCAGTCAGGCGTCGCCTCGGCCGAGCGGGTCTTCGAGTTGCTCGACGCCGAAGAGATGTCGGCCGAGCCGGAAGGATCGCTGAACCTCCCGGTTTCCGGGCACGTGCACTTCGACGACGTGACCTTCTCCTATACCCAGGAGCCGCTGATCACCCACCTCGATCTGGAAGCTGCCCCCGGTCAGACCATCGCTATCGTCGGCCCCACCGGCGCCGGAAAGTCCACGCTGGTCAACCTGATCATGCGCTTCTACGACCTCGACGCAGGCACCATTCGGCTCGACGATGTCGACACCTCTGAGGTTCCCCGCGGTGAACTGCGCAGCACCATCGCCATGGTGTTGCAGGATACGTGGCTGTTCGGGGGCACCATCCGCGACAACATCGCCTACGGGCGCCCCGAGGCTAGCCAGGAGGAGATCGTGGCCGCCGCGACAGCCGCATTCGTCGACCGCTTCGTCCACACCCTGCCCGATGGCTACGACACCGTCATCGATGAGGAGGCATCAAACCTGTCGGCAGGTGAGAAGCAGCTCATCACCATCGCGCGCGCCTTCCTCGCCGACCCGGCGCTGTTGATCCTCGACGAGGCGACCAGTTCGGTGGATACCCGCACCGAACTGCTACTGCAGCAGGCAATGTCAGACCTGCGCCGGGGACGCACCTCCTTCGTGATCGCCCACCGGCTGTCGACAATCCGCGACGCCGACCTGATCCTGGTCATGGAGCACGGCGCCATCGTCGAGCAGGGCTCCCACGATCAGCTGCTTGAGCGCAAGGGCCACTACCACGCGCTGTACCAGTCCCAATTCTCCCAGCCCATCGCGTTGGAGGACGACGCCACCACCGCTAAGGCCGCAGACGGCGTCGTGAACGCCTGAGAAACCAAACAGTCTCCCGCCCGGAACCGGGCGGGAGACTGAAAGGTATCAGCTGTTGGCGTTACTTGCCGGTGCTGGGCAGGCCCACCTTTGGGGTCTGGCTCGGCTCAGGCGAAGCTGTCTGGGTCTGGCTGGGCGAGGTGTCCGGGGTCGGTTCCGGCTCCGGGACCCCCGCGGGACGCGGGTGATCCAGGAAGAACTGGAGCATCAGCGCGGAGGCGGAGATCTCCTGGGTGGTGTAGCCGAGGAAGCTCATATCCACCGGGCTGCCGGGCCAGGTGTGGCCACCCTCGATGACCTCGTACAGCACGACATCGGCGCCTTCGGAGCAATTTGTCCAGGTGTGGGAACGCACCTCGTTGCTGACCTGCTCGACGGTCGGGCCCGCCTCGCACTGGTTGATCGCGGCCCAGCCCTCAGCTGCCGTGGGGACCGTGTAGCCCCAGCGCAGATCGAGGTTGCCCTCCCACGGGTTCACGAAGTCGATGTTGCCGTGGAAGCTGATGACCGCCACCGGGTTCTCCGGGGTGCAGTTTGCCGCCTCCGGCATCACCAGGTCGGCCGGGTCCGGGCGTCCGGAGCGGAGCCCGGCTACCGGCGCGATGGCCGCGAAGATGTCGGATGCCTCACACGCTAGCGCGGAGGCCATACGGCCACCACCGGAGAAGCCGGTGGCGAAAACGCGATCGTTGTCGACGCAGCCGGAGGCGTCGACCTGCTCCACCACTGCCCGCAGGAACGCGACGTCGTCGCGTGAGCCGGCGGGAGGGAAGTCACCCGAGGTCAACGGCACGCCAGGCACGTTCCAGGCCCAGTTACCATCGGGCAGGGTGTGGGCGAAGGGGATGTCACCGGTGGGCTCCACAATGATGAACTGATCCGACAATGCCTGCGAACCAAGTTCGGTGAGGACCAGCTGATTGGGGCCGTTGGAGTTGGAACCGTGCAGGTCCAGCACCAGCGCGAGTTCCTGGGTGTCGGCGACGTCGGGCACCGTGACCAGAACGTCGTAGGACTCTGATTCGAACTGGATCTCCAGCGTTGACGTTCCCGCGGGCAGGGACCGCGTACAGCTGGCGTCGGCCGGTGCTTCGTCGGCGTGGGCAGCCGGGACTAGCCCGAGCACACCGATACTTGATGAAATGAACACCGCGGCCAGCAGGCCACGGCGGCGAGTGACAGGGCTCATGTGAGGGTCTCCTATGATCACGGACAGAGCAGCACAGATTGTATGGGCTCACCGTGTCCACCCGCACCGGTCAGCACAAATGGTCGGTTAGAGCCCACAGTCGGTCCAGGTCGGGGTCGCTACCCCCCAACCAACCGCGGGCGTCATCGCAACCAGCACTGTCCTGGGGCCGCTAGCCTTGTCCGGGAGGTTCCATATGCCCGCACCGAATGTTCTGCTGCTGTTGTCCGACGATCACGGCTACGGCGATCGGGGCGTGCTGAACCACCTCGTCAGCACCCCATCGCTGGACCGGATCGCCCAGGAGGGCACCACCCTCACCGAGGCCTACGTCTCCGCCCCGATCTGCAGCCCCAGCCGCGCGGGGCTGATCACCGGGCGACACCAGGCCAGCTGGGGTGTGCTGTGGTTCGACACCGCACGATTCGCCCCGGATCAGGTGCCCACACTTGCCGAGGAGCTACGCGGGCAGGGCTATGCCACCGGCTACTTCGGCAAGGTCCACTACGGGACCGCCGATCACCCCGGCACCCGCGCCTGCCCACCCGAGCATGGCTTCGACGAATCCCTTTACGGCCTTTCCTATGCCCACTTCGGCCGCCTGAACTACCTGCACCGAGGCCAGGACGAAGCCGCCCAGTACGGCCCGGCCGCCGGACCCATGGGTGTGGGCACTTTGTGGGATGGGGCGAAAGAGGTGGCACCCGCCGGTTTCCTGACCGACATCCTGGCCGACCGGGCCGGTGAGTTCATCGCCACACACAGCTCCCGCCCCTGGTTCGCGATGGTGGCTTTCAACGCGGTGCACAACTTCTGCTGGCAGCTGCCCGCCGAGGAACTCCAGCGCCGCGGGCTGCCGCAGCTGGGGGATTGGGACCCCGGCGAGACGTCGTATGACAAGTGGTACGACGATGCCATCTGGCCCCACCTTGAGCACGGCCGCGAGTACTACCTCGCCCAGCTCGAACTCATGGACGCCGCTATCGGACGGCTGCTGGACCAGCTCGACGACCTGGGGCTGGCCGAGGACACGATAGTGATCTACCTCACCGACAACGGCGGCTCGACGTGCAATTACGGCAGCAACGCGCCGCTGCGGGGAACCAAGTACACGCTGTGGGAGGGCGGCATCCGGGTGCCGATGCTGGTGCGCTGGCCCGCCGGCGGCGTGCCCGCCGGGGTGAGCCGCGACGGGCTCGTGTCGAGCCTGGATCTGCTGCCCACTGTGCTTGCGGCCACCGGGACACCCGGCGTGGCACCCACCCACGGCAAGGATCAGTGGGGCCTGATCCGTCGCGGCGAGGACGGGCACTCAATCCTGCACTGGACCACCGGCTGGTCCTGGGCGGTGCGCGCCGGGGACTGGAAGCTGAGCTGGACCGATCCCGACTCGGCACTGGCCGAGGATCTTCGGCGCCAGGAGCATGCCCCGGTGGGTTCCGGGGTGTTCCTGGCAGATCTGCGCACCGATCCGGGTGAAACCCACAACCTCGCCGAGGACCGGCCTCAGCTGGTGGCCGAGCTGACCGCCGAACACGAGCGCTGGGTGGCCCGGCTTTCAGCTGGGGGATAATCGGGTCATGTCAGCCGCACTCCGCCCCGCACCGGGGGGCGGCCTGCTCTGACGGCCGAGCAACTGCACCTGGTGGTGCGGCTGACCTGCCTGACGCTGCTGGCCGGGGTGGCGGCACTGCGGCTATCGACCCGCACCGGAATGCCCGGCCTGATTCTATTCCTCGGGATCGTGCAGGCGCTGGGCGAGTCCGGGCTGGGTATCCTATTCGATGACGGGCAGCTCGCGTTCAATCTCGCCACGATCA
>JBKEBG010000150.1:0-17750 GCA_047972985.1 Arachnia sp. | reverse complement strand
TCCATCTGCTGATCCTCGATGAAGGTCTCGGCGTGGACTGTGTCATAGAGCGCGGCCACGTCGGCCTTGAGGGTATCGCCGATGCGGGCGCGGTCCTCGGCCGTGGAGGGCTGCCATTCGTGCCATGCGGAGGTTCCGTCGGGCTGCACCGCATCCTCGGCGGGCACCCACAGGTCCTTCTCAATGCGGTGGAAGCCCAGCCATTCGGTGAAGCTGGGATCATCCTCGGCGAGCTGATCGGCCTCGGCGAGGTAGTCGATCTCGCGGTAATCGATCCGCGGGTCAAGCATCCCCAACGCCTCGGCGACGGGTTCGATGCGTTCGTAGTGCACCCGCGTCGGGGCGAAAAGTTCGCGGGCGGTCTCATCGTCGCCGGCGATGTAGGCCTCGGCGAGCGCGTCGACCTTCGGCTGAAGCTCCGCGACCTCGTTCTTGACGAAGTTCATGTAGTCCACCACCACGGCGTCGAAGAGTTCCTGATCTTCGCCGGAGACTTCGACTGCCTCCCCCGTCACGGTGAACCCGGCCTCGCCGACGTTGGAGCCGCGCATGCCGGGCTTGCAGGCGGTGAAGTAGTCGCCAGGCTGGAGGGTGACGGTGAGCTCGGCGGAGGATCCGGCCGCGATGTTCTCGCGTTCGGCGACGATCCGCAGCCCGTCGGATCCCAGCAGATAGAACTCGGTGGTCTGGGTGCCGTCGTTGGAAATCTCGAAGGTGGCGGTGCCGCTGCTGGTGGTGTCGGCCGACAGGGTGCACGCGTCGTCGGTGGACGAGACCAGCAGTGTGCCCGCCGCGTCCTGGACCGGCGCCGAGCTGCCGGAACCGGTGGGTTGGTTGGTGGTGCAGCCGGTCACGACGAGGCTGAGGCCGGCCAGGCCTGCGGCGAGGGGGGTCAGGGTACGCACGAGGGTTCCTTTCGGTCAGCTGGGTGCTGGTTCGGCGAGGGCGTCGGCCGGGGCGGGTGACCCGGCGGCTTCAGGGGTGGGTTCGGCCGGGGGTGCTGCGGGCCGCGCCCGGCGGGAGCTGAATGTGCGGCCGATGAAGCGGGGCAGGACCGCGGCCAGGTAGAGCACCCAGGCGCTGACCTCCAGCCAGCTCATCTGGGGGACGAAGCCAACGGTGCCCTTGAGTAGCGCGGCGGCCGCGCCCGAAGGATCGATCTGGGCGCTGAGGTCGAAGGCCCAGCCGAACGGGAAGGCTGCCAGCCAGAACGGGCCGTCGGTGACTCCGACGAGCACATCGCCGGTGCGCAGATCGGTGGGGGTGATCGGGTGCCCGGAGAACGGGCCCGGGAGGACTGCCGCTTCCTGCAGGTCGTGGATGCCGTAGGCGAGGATCCCGGCGGCGACGATGATGAGGAACACCCCGGTCCAGCGGAAGAATGCGCCGAGGTTGAGCCGCACCATCCCGGCGAAGATCAGGTAGCCCAGCCCAGCGGCAGCCACTATTCCGATGAGGGCGCCCAACAGGGCCATCGGCTGCAGCGCCCACCCCCACAACATGAGCGTGGTCTCGATGCCCTCCCGGCCCACCGATACCAGGGCGATCCAGAACAGGGCCCGGCCGCTGCCGCCGGCCAGCCCGGAGCCTGCCTTGGACTCAAGTTCGCCTTTGATTCCACCGCCTGCCTTCACCATCCAGAAGACCATCCAGGTCACCATCACCACGGCCACCAGGGACAGGGTGCCGCCGATGATCTCTTGCCCGGCGAAGCTCAGGCCGTAGCGGCCGTAGGTGAACAGGGCGCCGAGCCCGACGGATACCGCGACGGCGATCCCTACCCCCGACCAGATCCGGCCGACGAGTTCGCCGCGGCCTTCGCGGCGAACGTAGGCGATGAGGATGCCGATGATGAGGGCGGCTTCCAGCCCTTCGCGCAGCCCGATGAGGAAAGCCCCCAGGAACATCGTCAACCCCCTATGTAGGTCACCTAACCTATTAAGAGGAACTCTGCGTTGTCAAAATAGTCGTTGCGAGTTCGGTGCGCACCTGACCGAGTACCAGAGGCTGACCACGTCATCCCGGGCCCGGGGTGAATCAATGGGCTCGGGCGCTAGTCGAGCCGCTGCGGCCCACCCCGACGCTGCCGAAGCGCCATGCCGGCGATGCCGGCGGCCCACACTGCGGGCAGTACCGCCACTGCCCACAACACGAACCCGTAATCGTGGCCACCCGGCGAGAGCCGCACCAACCACCAGGCCACGAGGGGCCCCACGAACTGTCCGCCGGCACCGGCCGCGCTGTAGGCCCCCAGCACCCGGCCAGAGCTACGAATCGTTGTGGTGGCCAGGGTCGCGGTCAGCAGCGTCACCGAGTTCACGCCGACCGCGGCCCCGCTGATCATCAGCACCATCAGCAGGGCGACCGGAGAACTCACCCACGGCCGCGCGAACACCGACCCGGCCAGGACGATTCCCCCGATCACCAGCAACTGCGCCGGTTGCGCCAGCAGCCCCGGGCGCCACCAGAACACCGAGGCAGCCAGCACCAGCCCGGCCACGGCTGCCGCGAGCGCCAGCACGCTGAGCTGGGTGACCGCGTCGGTCCACGTGCCGCCGATCCGGTGCGCCACCTCAAGCGAATGAAATGACAGGTAGGCCGACAAGACAACATTCGCCGCGAACTGCACCGCCAGCAGCACTGGCCAGCGCATCGCCTGCCGCGACGGCGACGGGTCCGCCGCGACGGCGACCGGAACCGCCGGGGCGGGCCCGGACGTCGCCGGTTTTCCGCCGGCGATGAGCACAGCTAGCGCCAGGGCAAGACCCACCAGGGCCAGGGAAGAGCTCCACACGCTGCCCGGCCACACATAGAGCACTGCCAGGGGAAGCCCGGCCCCGAGGTAGGAGGTCAGCACCATGACACTGGCGCCGCGGCGGCGCTGCGTTGGCTCGGCAGCCGCCAGCAGCGCCCGCAGCACTGCCATGCCGCCGGAGCACCCCAGCTGGGTCAGCGCCCATCCCGCGATCAACAGCGTCGCGGTGCCCGCCGTCATCATCGTCGCGATCCCGATAGCGCCCACCGCCGAACACGCCGCCACAGTCGACCACCGGTGCCGCTGCCCGCCGCTGCTCAGGTCCGCCGCGTAGCCGCCCCCCAACGCGCCGATGACCGCGCACAGGGAGCCCAGCGCCGACGCGAGCGCCACCGTGGCACTTGCCTGCGGCTCGCCCAGCGCCGAGGCCCGCTGCGCTATCCCGACGACCGAGGCCGGCACCATCGCCGCCAGCAGCAAGAGCTTGCCGAGGTTGACCTGCCGGGCCAAGATGGCCGACCCAGATCCTGCGGCGCGGGCCTGGTCCTGGTGCGGCCCCCCAGCACTGGGATGGGTGGATTCAGTCATCGGGTTCCCTGCTGGCAACGAACGGTCAACGCCGCAGCACCCTAGCGCGACAAGCGCCGATGGTCAGTTCGGGCCGCCGAGGCGTCGCTGACCCCAGGCATTGCATCCCCCGGCCGGCCCGCGCGGGGCAGGTCACCGACACGCACCGGCGGCGGCCACATCGATGACAGGTGTCATGGGTCAGCGATGACAGCCAGCATAGGAACCCGGCTGCCGTCGATGGTGGCCTTAGACCATGTCACATGTGATCGACCTGACAGGTCTTGAAAAGACTTTCCATCCCCGCGGCGAAGCGCCCGTGGCAGCAGTACGAGGGATTGATCTGAGCGTCAGCTCCGGCGAGGTGGTGGCGCTGCTGGGCCCCAACGGCGCCGGGAAGACCACCACCTTGGACATTGTGCTGGGATTGGCCGCCCCCACCGCGGGAACCGTGAAGCTCTTCGGGCAGGAGCCACGCCAGGCGGTCGCCGCGGGCCGGGTGTCAGCGGTGCTGCAATCCGGCGGATTGCTGGGCGATCTGCGCGTCCGGGAGATAGTCACTGTGGTGGCATCCCTGTTCCCCGAACATCAAGATGTCGACGCCGTGATCGAGAAGGCGGGCCTGACCGGCCTGACCCGGCGCCGCATCGCCACCTGCTCAGGCGGCGAGCAGCAGCGCATCCGGTACGCGCTGGCCTTACTGCCCGACCCAGATCTGCTCGTACTCGACGAGCCGACGGCCGGGATGGACGTCACAGCGCGCGCCGAGTTCTGGGCCGACATGCGGGCCGAGTCCGCCGAGGGCCGCACTGTGGTTTTCGCCACCCATTACCTCGCCGAGGCTGAGGACTTCGCCGACCGCATAGTTCTGCTCAACCAAGGCGCCGTGGTCGCCGACGGCCCCACCGCACAGGTGCGTGAACTGTCGGGGGACCACGAAATCCGGGTCACAGTGCCCGATGTGGGCTCCGCGACCCAGGCGCTGACCAGCCTGGGCGCCACCGTCGTGGCGACCGTCGGCTCCCGGCTGAGGATCCACGCCAGCGACTCCGATCAGATCGCCCTGGCCCTGCTGCGGGACCTGGGCGGCTCCCAGCTGGAGGTCATCTTGCCCACCTTGGACAACGCCTTCACCCACCTCACCGGAACGGACCTCTAAAGTGACCTACTACCGCATGGAAGTGCTGCGAATCCTGCGCGACCCGGTGACCATGTTCTTCGCCGCGGTCCTGCCCGCCTTCTTCTACCTGCTCTTCGGCGCCCGATCGGCCTACGGTGAATTCCCGCTGGGAAATGGCAATGTTGCTATGTACACGCTGATCGCGATGGGGGCCTACGGTGCTGCCACCGCCACCACGGTCGTCGGCGGACATGCGGCCCTGGAACGGATGCAGGGCTGGACCCGGCAGCTGGGGCTGACTCCGATGCCCGACAGCACATTTGTCACCACCAAGGTGGCGGTGGCCTGGACGATTGCCGCGGTGCCGGTCATCGTGGCCAATCTGCTCGGGATGGTGACCCTGGCCTCGGCCCCCTGGCACGTCTGGGTGATTTCGGCGCTGGTGGCCTGGGCCGGTTCGGCAATTTTCGCGCTCTACGGACTAGTCTTCGGGCTCGCCTTGAAGTCCGAGGCGTCCTTTAGCGCCGCCTCCGGATCCTTGGTGATCCTCGGGTTCCTGGGCAACGTTTTCATGCCCCTCAGCGGGATCATGCTCGACATCGCCCGGTTCACCCCGTTGTACGGTGTGGTCGCTCTGGCCCGCTACCCGCTGACCGGAAGCCAGGGAGTCAACCTTGAAAGCGGGGAAGCCTTCACCGAGCCCTGGCAGCCGATGGTGGCTAACGTGGTGGTGTGGACGATAGCCCTGGCCGTGCTCGCGACGTGGCTGGTGCGTCGAGCCCGGGCACGATGAACGGCGGCGGTCCCTGGAGCAAATACGGGTGGCTCATCGGGGGCGTGTGGGTGGTCTTCCTGCTCCTCCCGGCGCGGGCCATCGTGGCCGCGGCGGTCCCGGCCGCGGGCACAGCGGCCGCCCTGGGATCGTTGCTGGTCTTCGCCGTGGTGTACCTCATCGGATGCCGGCGGACCTACGGGGCCGCCTACCGCCCCGGTGATGCCCGCTCCTGGATCATCCTCGCCGTGATGCTGCTGACGACCGGCGCCGTGGCGGTGGTGACCCGATTAGACGCCGTGGGCATGGCGATGTTCATCATGTCCTACGCCTTGTTCGCCTTCACGTGGCGGATCTCGCTGGTGCTGGCGATCAGCGCCGTCGTGGTCACCTTCGTGGTCCCGCTGGCCGCCGGCCAGTCCCAGCCCTACCTGTTCTTGGGCATGATCTGCCTGCTCCTGGGCGTCGCCACAGCGATCTCCCGGATCAGCGTCGAGCGGGGCAAGCGGCTCGATCAGGAGCACGAAGTGATAGCAGTGATGGGTGAGCGGGACCGGGTGGCCCGTGATGTTCACGACGTGCTGGGCCACACCCTCACAGTCATCGCAGTCAAAACTGAGCTCGCTGAGCGCCTTGTCTTCGACGACCCGCACCGGGCAGCCGCCGAACTGGCCCAGATCCATGCCCTCACCCGGGACGCGATCTTTGAGGTGCGGGCCACTGTTGCGGGGCTGCGCACCCGGGACTTGGACGCCGAACTCCTCGTGGCTGCCGAGGCGCTCCGCGCCGCCGGCATCACAGCCGCCCTGCCCCAGCAGACCACTCAGGTGCGCCACCAGAATCGGGCCCTGTTCGCCTGGGTGGTGCGCGAAGGCGTCACGAACGCGATCCGCCATTGTCAGGGCAGCACCGTGGCGGTCGAGCTCGGTGAGGATTTCGTCACCGTCACCGACGATGGCATCGGCTGGCACGGCGAGCAAGGCCAGGGGCTGCGAGGGCTCCGGGGCCGGGTGGAGGATGCTCACGGAAGCCTGACCATCGATAACAGTCCCGACGGAGGCCTTCGGCTTCACGTAGAAATGAGCACACATGATTCGCTTGCTGCTGGCCGATGATCAGGCATTGGTGCGCGGCGCCATCGCCTCGCTGCTGAACCTCGAACCGGATCTGTCGGTGGTGGCGGAGGTGGGCAGCGGGGATGCTGTCCTGGCCGCCGCCGTCGACAGTCAGGCAGATGTGTGCCTCCTCGACATCGAAATGCCTGGCCTGGACGGTATTGCTGCCTGCGCCCAGCTCACCGCCGCGGCACCCCAGGTGCGGGTGTTGATCGTCACCACATTTGGCCGCCCAGGCTATCTGCGGCGGGCCCTGGACGCTGGGGCGAGCGGCTTCATCGTCAAGGACACCCCCGCCCGGGAATTGGCCGAGTCGGTGCGGCGGGTACACGCCGGGCTGCGGGTCGTCGACCCGGAGCTGGCGGCCTCGTCGATGGCCGAGGGGATCAATCCGCTCACCCAGAGGGAGGCGCAAGCCCTGAAGGAGGCCCTCACCGGGGCACCGGTATCGCTGATCGCTTCCCGGTTGTATCTCTCGCCGGGAACCGTCCGCAATCACCTGTCCGCAGCGATCGGGAAGCTCGGGGTGACCACCCGCGCCGAGGCTGCCCGCGCGGCCCACGACCGCGGCTGGTTGTAGCGCTGCCGGCGCCTACCGCGGCACCCTGGCGCCCAGCCTCAGCGGCTTCGAGCCCTGACCACGCCGCTTCAACGCGCGAGCCCCGGGCCCTGTCCCGCGGCAGGAAATCCCGAGGCTCACATTCCGGCCAGCGTGCTGGCCCGGATAATCAGCTCCGGCCGCAGCAGCGTCGCCTCGTGCTGATGCACCGATGGCTGCTCGATTTCCTCCAGCAGCAGCGATGCCGCGTGCCCGCCAACCTCGGAGGCCGGCTGGCGAAGGGTGGTCAGCGGAACCCTGGCGGCCACCGCAACATCGGTGTCGTCGTAGCCGACCACGGCAATATCCTCCGGCACCCTCACGCCCCGCTCGGCAAGGGCCGACACCACGCCCATAGCCATGATGTCGTTGGCGGCGAACACTGCGTCGGGGCGCGTGGCCAGAGTTCGGCTGGCTATCACGCCACCCGCGTGCATGCCGCCTCGCACGAAGTAGGTCGATCCGATGACCTCCTCGTATTCGATGCCCAGCTCGTCACAGGCCTCCCGGGCACCGCGCATCCGCAGCACAATCTGTGACACATCGACGGGGCCCCGCACCAGGGCGACCCGTCGCCTGCCCGTCGCGGCAAGATGCTCGATGGCCATCCGTCCGCCCGCCACGTGATCGGTGGTGACCGAACAATGCCCCGGCACCGCGGCCTCGGCGTCGACGTGGATCAGCGGCACCCCCCGCTGTAGCAGCGCCTCCACCAGCGGGGAGTCGGTGAACGGGTTCACCAACAGCCCACGCACCCGTTGTTCCTCGAACAATCGGATGAGACGATCCGAGGCCGCCGCGTCGTGGTAGGCGCTGCCCACCAGCGACGAATACCCGCGCGCGGCCAGCACAGCATCCGCGGCGCGGATCACATCGGCGTAGAACGGGCTGGTGGTCTCGCTGATCACGATCCCCACAGCCTTGCTCTCACCCAGCCGCAACGTGCGGGCAGCGTCATTTCGGATGTAGCCCAGTTCGCGGATCGCGGTCCGCACCCGGGTCAGGGTCTTCGGCGCCACCCGATCCGGACGGTTCAAAACATTGGAGACCGTGCTCAGGCTCACCCCTGCCCGCTCGGCGACGTCCCGCACGGTCGCACTGTCAGCCATGGAGCCGATCATCCCAGAAGCGGGCACGCCAGGGGACATCCGGGGGTGCATGTGACACCCTCGGCTGCGCGCTGACAGCCAGTTTGATCGTGGGCGGCGGCCCATTCACGGAACCAAGAGCACCTTCAAGGCGTACGGTTCGGCTTCCGCCACCGAGAAGGCGTGCTCCCACTGGGACAGCGGAAGCATGTGCGTGACCAGCCGATCCGTGCGGATCCGCCCGGAGTCGATCCCTTTGATCACCGCCGGGTAGGTCAGGCCCGACAAATGCGAGCCGATGATCGTCAGTTCCTTACCGTCGCCAATGACGTTCCAATCGGCGGTCACAGTGTCGGCGAACACCCCCATCTGCACGTAGCGTCCGTGATTACGCAGGCTATCCAGGCCTTGCCGCACGCTGACGGCGCTCCCCGACGCGTCGATGTAGACATCGCAACCCAGGCCATCGGTGAGGGCGCGCAGTTCCTCCCCCAGATCACTTGTGGTGGGGTTGAGCACCAGATCGGCGCCGAACTCGACGCCTCGCTCCAGCCGGTCGTCGCGCACGTCCACACCGATCAGCAGCCGAGGCATCGCCGAGGCCGCGATGCTGAGCATAGCCAACCCGATCCCCCCGAGTCCGGCGATCACCACCACGTCGTGATGGTGGATCCCCGCCTGCTCGATGGCGTGCATCCCGCAGGCGATCGGCTCCACCAGGGCCGCCTGTTCCACCGACATCGTCTCCGGAACCGTGTGGTTGACCGCTGTCGCCGGGAGCTTGACGTACTCGGCGAACCCGCCCTCGCAGACATGTTTGAAGCCATAGACCGCCGACCTCACGCACATCCAGTAGGTGCCCTCCCGGCAGAACCGGCACACACCGCAAGGAACTATCTGTTCCGAGACGACCCGATCCCCCAGCTGCAGCCCGCCGACCCCCGGGCCCAGCTCGACGACGTCACCGACGAACTCGTGGCCCCCGACCACTGGCGCGTCGATATAGCGGTCCTCGGCCGAGGTCCCCCAGATCCGGATCCCACCGTGGAACGATTTCACGTCCCCCGCGCACACCCCGCACGCCAGAACCTTGAGCAGGACCTCCCCCTGACCCACCGCCGGGACGGGGACCTGCTCGTACCGGTAGTCATGCGGGCCGTGGGCGACCAGAGCGTTCATTGTTGCCATGATGGGAGGATTCGCCTTTCTAGTGCTGGTTCGTGGCTGGTGCCCGGAGCCTGGCAGCGGCGCAGAACGCGACGAGCCCCAGCCCGGGCAAGACGAGGATGAATTGCTGCCAGGCAAGCAGCGCGGCACATAGCAGGGCCACAACCACGTATCCGGCTCCGCCGAGATCGGCGTCAAGCTGGCTGCGCAGACCCCGCGCGCTGCGCAGCCAGCCGCCCTCACGAGTCCAGGCCGCGGCGGACATGACGAGCGCGGCGACGATGATCACCACAGCCGCCACGCTCACCACAATCATCAGCGTGCCGATCTGGGTGTCATCGGCCCGGGCCAGACCCATCGTCAGGATCGACGCCGCCGCACCAGCCAGCGCGACGACGGCCACCCCAAGACCGCCCACTACCGAGGCCCGGAAATCACGCAGCACAGCGCCGATCCCCGACGGCTCCGCGGCCAGGAATCGCCGCAGGTGGCCGATGCCAGCCACCAGCGCCGCGGGCAGGGTCAGAATCGGCAGCGATAGCACCACGATCAGCACCCCGGCCCACATGACCTCGGCGAACAGGGCGAACTTTCCCACCCCGCCCGGGTGCGCGGCCGGGGGCGCCTCGTCGGGGCAGGGCCCCGAACCTGAGAGTGCCGCGCTCTGGGCCCGGCGCTGTGACAAGCGATGCTCCCGCCGCGATCGGTTCAAGGTGAACATGCCGCTAGCCCTTGAGACCCTGCGTCGCCACGCCCTGAATCAGGAAGCGCTGGAAGAACAGGAAGAACAGCAGCACCGGGACCATCGCAACAAACGACGCGGTCACGGTGGCCCCATAGTCGGAGGTGCTGGTCGCATCGTTGAACAGCCGCAGCGCCACCGGCAATGTGTAGCTCTCGGGAGTGGTGAGGTAGATCAGCGGGCTGAGGAAATCGTTCCAGGTCCAGATGAACGCGAAGATCGCGCTGGTGATCAATGCCGGCCGCAGCAGCGGCAGGATGATGGACCAGAAGATGCGGATGTGCCCGGCCCCGTCGATGCGTGCCGCCTCATCCAGGTCACGCGGAATGTTGCGGATGAACTGCACCATCAAGAACACGAAGAACGCCTCCACGGCAAGGAACTTGCCCAGCAGCAGCGGCACATAGGTGTCCACGAGCCCAAGCCAGTTGTAGATGATGTACTGCGGGATGATGATCACGTGGAAGGGCAGCAGCAGCGTCCCGATCATCCCGGCGAATAGCACGGATTTGCCCCGGAACTCGATCCGGGCGAAGGCGTAGGCCGCCATCGAGGCCGACATGATGGTGCCGACCACGGCGAGCGAAGCCACTACCGTCGAGTTCACGAAGAACCGCCACATCGGCACCCCGCCGATGCCTCCGGCCACCTTGATGTAATTGGCAACTGTGGGATCCCACGGCAGCAGCCCGGTGTTCTGGCCGAACTCGCTGGAGTCCTTGAAGGTGGCGAAGACCAGCCACACGATCGGGTAGAGCACCACCGCCGTCAGCACGAGCAACACGACGAACCACACGAGGCTGGCCCAGAAGTTGCGCCTCGGGCCCCCCAGCCTGGCCAGGCCCTGACCAGTAGTGACAGCGTTTGTCGTCATCGGGATTCTCCTGCGTAGTGGACCCAGGTCTTGGACGATCGGAACAACACGACGGCGATGATGGCCACGAACAACACCACCACCCAGGCGATGGCCGATGCGTAGCCCATCTGGCCGTCGGCGAAGCCACGCTTGTACATGTACAAGGTCATGAAGTTCAGCTGGCCGCCGGGGCTGCCGGTGCCGTTGGAGATGATGAAGGCAGATCCGAATACCTGGAAGGCGTGGATCGTCTCCAGGAGAAGGTTGAAGAAGATGACACTGGACAGCATCGGGACGGTGACGCTCCAGAACTTGCGGATAGCTCCGGCACCGTCAACCTCGGCGGCCTCGTACAGTTCGGTGGGGATCTCCTTCAGCCCGGCCAGGAAGATCACCATGGGCGCACCGAACTGCCACACGCTCAAAATGATCATCATCGGGATCGCCAGATCGACGTTGCCGACCCAGCCGCCGACGTCGATACCGATGGCGCTCAGTCCGACATCGACCGGCCCGTCGGTGCCGAACATTGCCCGCCACACGATCGCCACGGACACGCTCGCACCGATCAGGCTGGGTGCGTAGAACGCGGAGCGGAAGAATCCGGACCCCCTGGTGAAGTGATTCAGCAGCAGCGCCACGGCTAGGGCGGCGGCAAGCTTGACCGGGGTGCCGATCAGGACGTATTGGAGTGTCACCGATACCGATTTCATGAAGACCGGATCCTGGGTGAACATGCGCACGTAGTTCTCCAGGCCGATCCACTTCGGCGGGGTCAAGATGTTGTATTGGGTGAACGACAGATACAGCGACATCACCATGGGTCCGACGGTCAGCCCGAAGAACCCGATGAGCCACGGAAGCAGGAACCCGAGGCCTGCCCGGGCCTGCCCGGGCGCGGAGCGAGACGCCCGGGAGGTCCGCCGCGGTGCACGACGTCCCTCCCGCGCGTTCGTGGTCACTGCCGAGTCATGCGACTGACGTGATTCCATGATCATTGTTTTCTTCCTTGAGCGCGCACCGGGACGGCTAGCCGCCGAGGATCGCCGACATCTCGCTGAAGTACTGGGTGACGGCGTCGTCGACGCTGGTGGTGCCGAGCCCGATCTCGCTGCCGATGAGGCGGAACTTCTCCTCCAGCGAGCCGTAGCCGATCACCGGCACCGGCGGCGGGTCGCCCAGCCGGTCGGCGATGCTGGCCTCATAGTCGCTGACCTTCTGCGCCAGCTCGTCCATCTCGACCCCGGCCAGCCGGGTCTCGGAGGCGGGCGTGCCCTGGTTGGTGCCGAAGATCTCGCCGACCTTTTCGGAGTTGAGCAGGAAGTTCACCAGGATCGCCGCTTCCTCGGGATGTTCGCTGTTGGCGGCGATGGAGTACATCATCGACGGGTGGAGGTACATGTCCTGCGCGCTCGGATCGACTGTGGGCGGGGCCACGACTTCGAGGACCTCGGCCTCGGCTCCCAGGTCACCCAGCAGCGTGACTCCGAAGTTGTCGAAGAGCAGCTCGCTGGCCCCGGCTCCGACGCCGAGCCCGAACATCGGGTACACCTCTTCCAAGCGGCTGGCGGGAACGAATGCCTCGGCCTCGCGCAGTTTCGCGCCCTGGTTCCAGAACTCCCTGAGATCGTCCTCGGTGAATCCCGGCTGGCCGTCCTCGGTGAACAGGTCCTTGCCCTGGCCCCGCAGCTGCAGTTCGAAGTTCTGGATCCGCACGCCCCAGTCTGAGGCGCCCCAGGCTTCGCCGTCGGCGGCGGTGCTGACATCGCTGACCCAGCCGCCGAAGTCGTCCCAGCTGCCGCCGCCCTCGTAGGGCTCGACGCCGGTCTGGCTGAGCAGGTCGGTGTTGAGGAACATCGACCAGGTGTTGGTGCCGATCGAGAGGGCGGTGGTTTCGGCGCCCACCACGCCGATGCTGAGTGCCTGCTCGGCGAACGTATCGGTCTGGATGGTGGAGCCCATGTAGGGCGCCAGATCCAGCAGCAGCCCGTTTTCGGAGTACTGCCGCAGGTAGGAGTAGTCGAACTGCATCACGTCGGGCAATCCGCCGCTGGCGGCCTCGATCTGGCGCTTCTCGTAGAACTCGGGGAAGGCCAGGAACGAGGAGTTCACTGTGATGTTGGGGTATTCCTCGTTGAAGGCGGTGATCGCCTGGTCATACATCTCGGCTCGCACGTCGTTGCCCCAGAACGCCAGGTTCAAGGTCACGGCGCCGTCCGGGTCGTCGGAGGCACCACCGGAGGCGCCCCCGCTGCACGCGGCTGTCACTAATACTGCTGCGGCTGCGGTGATCGCAGCCAACTTCTTCTTAAACATCATTGTCCTTTCCTCGACCGGGCTTCCGGCCCGGGCCGGGCCCTGACGGACCCAGCGGTGGTCAATCAGACGTTGCACGGGCCCCGCACCACCACGGGCGGTGCGCGGATCCGATTCCTCCTGGTGGTCAACTGACGGCGTCGTCGGCAACCAGTCCGGATATTGTAACGTTTCACATTTTGTGGCACAAGACCCCGCGCTGTTGTGTCACTTCCCCAGGTGCAACGGGGAGTTTCCCGGCACTGCCTCGTATGCATCGTTGCAAAACGGCAGGCCACAATGGGGCAGCGCTCCCCCTCGGGTTCCGCTGCCCCACCCCGGCCGCCGACCCATCAGGTGGCGGCCGAGTCACACCTCACAGCAGATCGGTGGGCTGGACGAAGTCCATATCGTCGAAGGACTGGTTCTCCCCCGCCATCGCCCAGATGAACGAGTAGGCGGCAGTACCGACACCCGAGTGCAGCGACCACGACGGGGAGATGACCGCCTGCCGGTCGGCCACCACAAGGTGCCGGGTCTGCTGGGGCTCACCCATCAGATGGATCACCCTGGCATCGGCCGGGACGTCGAAATACAGGTAGCACTCGGTGCGGCGGTCATGGGTGTGCGCGGGCATCGTGTTCCACATCGACCCCGGGTGCAGCGTCGTGACGCCCATCATCACCTGACACGAGGTGATGCCATGAGGGTGGATGTACTGGGTCAGCGTGCGGCGGTTGCTGGTCAGCTGATCGCCCAGCTCGCGTACCGTCCCGTCCTGCGGCAACGCCAGCGCGGTGGGATGAGTGGTGTGGGCGGGGGCGCTGAACAGATAGAACTGCCCGTCACCGGCGAATACAACGCTACGAGTCCCCCGCCCGATATACAGGCAGGACCCCGTGGGCATGTCGTATCCGGCGCCGTCGGCGCTCACCGTGCCCTGGCCGCCGACGTTGATGATGCCGATCTCCCGGTTCTGCAGGAAGTACTCAGCGCGCAGCTCGGCGGGCGCCTCAAGTGGCAGCTCGCCACCGGCAGGGCTGGCACCACCGAGCACTATGCGGTCGTGGTGGGTGTAGACCAGGCACACCTGCCCGGGAACGAATACCTCCTCCACGAGGTAGCGCTCGCGGAGTTCGGCGGTGTCGAAGCCCGGCAGCTGATCGGGGTTGGTGGGGTAACGCAAGTGCATTGTCTGGCTCCTTCGGTTCAATCGGGTGGGGCTGGTTCAGCGCACCAACCAGCCGCCGTCGACGGGGATGATCGCCCCGCTGAGGTAGTTGGATGCTGCCGAGGCGAGGACAACGAATGGCCCCTGGAGATCCTCGGGGGTACCCCAGCGTCCGGCGGGGATCCGTTCCAGGATCGCTTTGTGCCGGGCCTGGTCGGCGCGCAGCTGGGCGGTGTTGTCGGTGGCCATGTAGCCCGGGGCTATCGCGTTGACGTTGATCTGGTGGACCGCCAGCTCGTTGGCGAAGGCCTTGGTCAGGCCGGCCACAGCATGCTTGCTCGCGGTGTAGCCAGGCACGAGGATGCCGCCTTGGAAGGTCAGCACCGAGGCCGTGTTGATGATCTTGCCGCCCTGGCCCTGCGCGACGAATCGCGCGGCGGCCGCCTTCGACAGGTGGAACACGGCGTCGAGGTTGACGGCAAGCACATCGTCCCAGTCGGCGGCCGGGTGCTCCAGCGCCGGGGCCCGGCGGATGATTCCAGCGTTGTTCACCAGGATGTCGATCCGGCCGAGTGCCCCGACGACCTCCTCGACCGCCGCGGCCAGATCATCGGGGGACGCGGCGATCAGATCAAGCTCGATCTGATGCACTCGCCGGCCCAGGGCCTGGATGGTTTCGGCGGTGTCCTTCGAGCCCGAACGATCCAGCGTGGCGATATCGGCACCGGCCTGCGCGAGCGCCACCGCCACCCCCTGGCCCAGGCCCCGCGACGCCCCGGTGACCAGCGCCACCTTCCCGTCGAGGCGAAACGAATCCAGAATCATGAATTTCCTCCAGCTAGGTGGGCGGGTGCCCGAGAGTGGCCTTAGTAGTAGGTGCGCAGGTACTCGGCTAGGCACAAGATGGCCATGGACTGCCCATAGGGCATCGAGGTGAGCGGGATCTTCTTGTAGAAGTCGAGATCGGGGCCCATCGCGGTACCGAAGGACACCTGCAGCAGTTCCCCGTCGTCGGAGACGTTGCCGATGATCGACCTGACCGCCCGCTCGGCGACGTCCCGGTACTGGTTGCCGAGGTAGCCCAGCCGGGTGGCCTTGAGGATGCCGTAGGCGAACCCGGCGGTGGCCGATGCCTCAAGGTAGGAGTCGGGATCGTCGAGCAGCGTGTGCCACATTCCCGACTCGTCCTGGAGTTCGGCGAGGGCCTCGACCTGCGCGGTGAGTACCTCGATGAGGAAGCGACGGGTCGGGTCGGTCTCGGGCAGATCCACAAGTTCGAGGAAATCGGGGATGACTATCGTCACCCAGGCGTTACCGCGGGCCCAGCGCGCGTCGGCGAAGTTGTGGCGGCCGTCGAAGGTCCAGCCGTGGAACCACAGGCCGGTGGAACGGTCCATGAGATAGGCGGTGTGGGTGAGGAACTGGAAGGTTGCCTCGGCGACGTAGCGCGGCCGGTCCAGCAGCAACCCGATCTTGGTCAGCGCGAGCACAGTCATCATGAGGGTGTCGTCCCACAGCTGGTGATGGTTCTCCTCGGCCAGCGTCATGTGCTGCATGCCGCCGTAGGGGGTGCGGGGCATCTCGCGCATTGCCCACTCGGCCCAGGATTCCAGCCATGGCAGCGCGGTGCGGTCGCCGGTCTCCTCGTAGCGGCAGGCCAGGGTAAGCAGCGGCGCCATCGTGTTGACGTTCTTGGTCATTCCCTCCGCGAGCCGCTGCTCGAACCAGGTGTCGATGATCTCGCGCATCAGCTGATCGCCGGTCTGGTCGTAGTAGCGCCAGATCCCGTACAAGCCCACGCCCTGGGTCCATTCCCACCCGGCCCAGCCCTTGGCGTCGATGACGCGGCCGTCGTCCAGGTGCAGCAAGAACTCCCCGGTCGGGTCGGTGATGCTGATCAGGTTCGTGGTCAGGCGGTGGATCAGCTCGTCGATCGCCTCACGGGTGACGAACCGCTGCGGCGCCCGCAGCAGCTCGCTGTGCTTCACCGGCCAGATGTGATGTGTTGTCATCGGGTCTCCTTGTGCGTCCGTGGGAAGGGCTAGCGCTCGACCCTGGCGTTGCCGCCACCGGCGAGTTTGACGACCTCGGCGGCGGTGGCCATCGATGTGTCCCCCGGGGTGGTCATCGCCAGCGCGCCGTGGGCGGCGCCGAGTTCGACGCAGCTGCGCAGCGGCTGGCCGGTGAGCAGGCCGTAGATCAGGCCCGAGGCGAAGGAGTCACCGCCGCCGACCCGGTCCAGGATTTCCAGGCCCTGCCGGTGAGTGGCCTGCACCATCCCGGTCGGCTCCGACCAGGCCACAGCTCCCCAGTCGTTGCTGCTGGCCGAGCGCACTGTGCGCAGCGTCGTCGCGATCACCGAGAGGTTCGGGTAGGCGGCCGCCACAGTGTCGATCATGGCGCGGAAGCCCTCGATGGGCAGTGTCGCGAGGTCCTCGTCGACGCCTTCGACCTGGAATCCGAGCGCGGCGGTGAAGTCTTCCTCGTTGCCGATCATGACGTCGACGTGGCGGGCCAGTTCACGGTTGACGTGCTGGGCGCGGGCCTGGCCGCCGATGGCCTGCCACAGGCTGGGACGGTAGTTGAGGTCGTAGGACACCACTGTGCCGTGCCGCTTGGCGGCAGTGAGCGCGGCGAGGGCAGTCTCTGCGCTCTGCTCGGACAAGGCGGCGAAGATGCCGCCGGTGTGGAGCCACCGGACGCCCTGGCGGCCGAACAGATCGTCGAAGTCGATGGCCTCGGGGCGGAGCTGCGAGATGGCGGTGTTGCCGCGGTCGGAGACTCCCTTGGCGCCGCGGACGCCGTAGCCGCGTTCGGTGAAGTTGAGGCCGTTGCGCACGCTGCGGCCCGCCGCATCGGCCGGGGCCCAGGAGATCAGCGGGGCGACGCCACCGGCGAGGATGAAGCCCTCGATCAGGTGGCCGATTTCGTCGTCGACCAGCGCCGTGAGGACCGCCGTCGGGAGCCCGAAGACCCGCGACAGGCCGCGGATGACGTTGTACTCGCCGCCGCCCTCCCAGGTGGTGAAGCTTCGGGCGGTGCGGATGCGATGTTCCCCCGGGTCCAGCCGCAGCATCACCTCCCCCAGCGCGGCCGCCTGATAGCGGCATGTGTCGGCGGGGCGCAGCTCGAGTGTGCTCTTCGTTGGCTGCCTCTCAGCCTGGCCGCGGCCGCTGCCGCTTCGGCGCACAGGTCTCGGATCGTCTCGGCATCGCCGCGGTCGACGGCGCTGGCGGGGACCATCCCTGATCCGCCGACGGCCGCCACGTTGTTCAGGGCGAGGAAGTCGGCGAGGTTGGTCATCGCGACGCCGCCGGTGGGGATGAATGACACCTGCGGGAATGGCGCGCCGAGCGCGGCGAGCGCGGCGGCCCCGCCGTAGAGGCCGGCGGGGAAGAACTTGAGGGTGGTGAGGCCGAGATCGAGGGCGGTCATGATCTCGGTGGGGGTGACCGCCCCGGGGAAGACCGGCAACCCGAGGGCTTGCGCGCGGGTGACGACCTC
>JBKEBG010000088.1:0-2337 GCA_047972985.1 Arachnia sp. | reverse complement strand
GATGCGATCTGCCAGGCGCTGCACTGGGGCCTTACCGGTTTGGGCCTCCTCGACTAGGCGGGCCATCTGGGCGAGCTGGGTGTCGCTGCCGACCCGGGTGGCGCGCACCACGAGCCGGCCACCGGAATTGACGGTGGCGCCGACGACCCGATCGCCTTCGGTGACCTCTACCGGCACCGACTCGCCCGTGAGCATGGAGGTATCCACTGCCGATCTTCCGGATACGACGACGCCGTCGGTGGCGATCTTCTCGCCGGGGCGAACCACGAATTCGTCGCCTACGCTGAGCTCGGCGGTAGGGATGGTGACTTCCGCGCCGCCGCGCAGCACCGAGACCTGTTTGGCGCCCAGCTCCAACAGCGCCCGCAACGCGGCGCCGGCGTGGCGCTTGGATCGTTTCTCGAAGTAGCGCCCGGCGAGGATGAACATAGTGACCCCGGCCGCTACCTCGAGATAGATACTTCCCGACGCGTTGGCGGCTGGGCTGGCCAGTTCGAAGTGGTGGTGCATGCCGGGGATGCCCGCGGCGCCGAAGAACAAGGCGTACAGCGACCACAGGTAGGCAGCCGAGGTGCCCATCGAGATGAGAGTGTCCATCGTGGCCGCGCCGTGGGTGAGGTTGACCCAGGCCGCCTTGTGGAACGGCCAGGCACCCCACACGACGACCGGCGAGGCCAGGGTCAGCGACAGCCATTGCCAGTTGGTGAATTGGAGCGCCGGGATCATCGCCATGGCGATCACGGGGACGCTGAGCACTATTGCACCGATGAGGCGCTGGCGGAGCGCGACGAACTCGGCATCCGGGGGCTGCGCGGCATCCTCGGCGGGGGCGCTCGGCGGGGGCGCGGGCAGGCTGGCGCCGTACCCGGCCTTTGCCACCTCGTCGATGAGCGCCTCCGGACGGTAGTCATCGGGGACGGTGACCGTGGCCTTCTCGGTGGCGTAGTTGACGCTCGCCTGGACGCCATCGAGCTTGTTGAGTTTGCGCTCAATCCGATTGGCGCACGAGGCACACGTCATCCCGGTGATATCCAGTTCGATCTGCTGGCCCGCCGCATGTGGTGCCGCGCTACTCATCTGCTGTGCCTTTCCGTTGTCGAGGTGGGGCGCCCGCTGGAGGTTAGCCGCGCACCGCCGAGTATCCCGCCTCCTGCACGGCGGCCAGCACCAGCGCATCGTCGATGTCGGTGGCCGACGAAACCCGCAGCGTCCCCGTCTGGGCGCTGACCTCGACGCCATCGACGCCGGGGATCTCGCCCACCTCTTCCCGCACGGAGGCTTCGCAGTGTCCACACGTCATGCCGGTGACCTGAAATTCGGTGGTAGCCATGTGCCATCCCTTCGCAGATTGATACCCCACCCGGGTATCTGAAAGTCAAGAATATACCCCCCATGGGTATACAGTCCAGCGTGCGGCTGAACCGGGCCGCCCACCCCGCGCTGGGCCCCTGAGAGCCACCCGGCTCGAATCAGCACCGCCGAGTGCACCAGAATCGATACCAGGCGAGCTGGGACCCCGGACCCCGGGAAGGATTGATGTGATGAAGTGTGGCGTGGTGGTATGTCAGGGTCGCGTGGCCGATCGCACGACGGGGGCGCGGGCGGGGGCGCGCCTGACCGGGGCCGCGCTGGGCGAGTATCTCCAGGTGCCTCCGCTCGTCGTGGGCACCCCCTCACCGCCTGAGCACGACGACTGGTCGCACAGCCTGCCCGCCGCCGAGCCCACCTTGACGGCATTGCGCGAGGCGCTGGTGCAGACCCTCGACAGCGGGCTGGTTCCGGTGGTGGCAACCAACACCTGCGCCGCGAGCCTGGCGACATTGCCGGAGGTCGCGCGACGGTTCCCCGAGGCCGTCGTGCTGTGGATCGACGCTCACGGCGACTTCAACACCCCGGCCACCACGGCTTCGGGTTATCTGGGCGGCATGGTGCTCGCGGCGGCATGTGGCCTGTGGGACAGCGGCCACGGCGCGGGCCTGAACCCACGTCAGGTCGCCCTGGTCGGCGTCAGGGATATCGATCCGGCCGAACAAGAGCTGCTTGACCAGGCGGGGGTACGCAGCTTCACACCGAAACGAAGCACCGCGAGGCACATCGCCGATTTTGTCGCCGATCGCCCCGTGTGGATCCACGTGGATTGGGACGTCCTTGAACCCGGCTATGTTCCGGCCGCCTACAAGGTGCCCGGAGGGCTGCTGCCCCGCCACATCGCCGAGTTGTTCGCCGGGCTACCCAGCGGCCAGGTGCTCGGCATTGAGCTGGCGGAGTTCGAGGTGGGCGAGCCGGGTGTGCCCGAGGCACTCAGCCTGGAGCTGATCGTCGAGACATTTCAGCATC
>JBKEBG010000075.1:0-71410 GCA_047972985.1 Arachnia sp. | reverse complement strand
GGTGTGTAGCCAGGATCTCCGCGACGGCTGCGGGCGCTGCCTCCGACTCTTCCAGCTTGCGCTCGCTCATCCGATGGCGCTTGTCGGCGCCGTTGGACACGATCATGTCGGGATCGATACTGACGATCACCGCGGGCTCGGTCGCCGCCAGCACCACCCCGTTGCGATCATAGATCGAGCCGCGAGTGGGCCGCAGTTCCTTGGTGGCTTCCATCTTGTCGGAGGCCTCGGCCGCGAATGCCTCGGCCTCGATGGCTTGCAGCTGGAAAGCGCGACCGGCGATGAGGACCACCACAACCAACAAGATCGCCATGAACGAGCGGATCCGCCGCGACGAACTACCCACGGGCAGCCGCCAGGCCCGCCGGTAGTGCCGCGACGACGAGCGCGACTGGCGCGCGGCCGTGCGGCGCTGTCCCGGGCCGGAGGCTCCGGTACGACGCACCGTTGTGTTGATGGTGCGCCGACGAACGGATCCGGACCCACGTGAACCAGCCGATGAGATTCCTCGCGGCCGACGGGGTGGCCGGTGCTGCGAACTAGCCATCGGTTTCCTCCGCGGCGGCGGCCTCGCCGTCGGAAACGCCAGCGGCGGCGTCGTTTGCCGCGGGATCCGCCGAGGCGGCCGAGTTCAGGTAGGGGGCCTCGTTACCGGTGACGGGTTGCGGGTCGCCCTGGATGCTGCCATCGGCCAGGCTCAGGAATGCCGGGTAAGGATTGGGCACCATACCCAGATCCGTCGCCCGCAACGCGAGGGAGGCGCTGCTGGACTTTTCATGCAGCTCGGTCGTGAGCGCAGCCGCCGTATAGCTCAATTCGGTCGCTTCTTGGCGCAAATCGGACAGCTCACTGGATTGGCTGGCCACCGACGTCGTCACGACCATCACGCCCGCCAGCCCCACCACCACGAGGAGGCTGACCAGGGCGACGAAACCGAGGGTCGGCACCGCCCCCGCCGATCGCGGTACCAGGGTCAGCCGCGGCGCTGGCGACCGGTGGCTGTGGTCGATGTGACCGGTTGGTTCTGCGCTCATGACGCCTCCCGAATCCTGGTCGCGGCCCGGAATCGGGCCGATGCTGCGCGCGGATTGCGCTGGGTCTCGTCGTGGCTTGGGCGCTCGGCGCCGCGGGTGAGCAACCTCAGCTGCGGCTGGAGGTGCTCCGGCACCACCGGCATCTGCCGTGGCGCCTGGTCCGTGGCCAATGCCGCCAGCGCCCGCTTGACAGCCCGATCCTCCAGCGAGTGGTAGGCCAGCACCGCGACGCGCCCGTCGAGGGCCAGCAACCCAAGCGCCGATTCAAGGGTTCGGTCCAGCACCTCGAGTTCGTCGTTGACCGCTATCCGCAGCGCCTGAAATGTGCGCTTGGCCGGGTGCCCCCCGGTCCGCGCCGCCGCCACCGGGATCGCCTTCTGGATGGCCGCCACGAGCCGGGCCGAGGTGGTGAAGGGTGCCTGGTCGCGCTCGGCCACTATGGCCCGCACTATCCGCTCGGCGAACCGCTCCTCGCCATAGCTGCGCAGGATGCGAACGAGTTCGGCGGGCAGCGCCTGATTGATCAGGTCGGCGGCGCTGGGGCCGGTCTGCCCCATGCGCATGTCGAGCGGAGCGTCAACGCGGTAGGCGAAGCCCCGCTCGACCCGGTCGATCTGCAGGCTGGACAACCCGAGGTCGAGCAGCACGCCGTCCACTCGGTCGATCCCGAGTGCCGCGACGACATCGCTCAGGTCACTGTTGACGGCGCGGACCAGATCGGCGCGCTCGGCCAGCGGCCCGAGCCGCTCCCGGGCCACCTCAAGCGCGTCGGGATCACGGTCGATGCCGATGAGGCGCGCCTGGGGGCAGGCGAGCAGCACGGCCCGGGCGTGCCCGGCCAGCCCCAGGGTGGCGTCGACGAACACCGCCCCCGGGTGTTGCAGGCTGGGGCTCAGCACCTCGACGATGCGCTCCAGCATGACGGGGTCATGGGTGTCAGTGAACATCGTCACGAACCTCCCCACTCACCGTGCCCAGTGGTTCCCTTCCGGGCCCGCCGACCTGCCACCGGGGAAGTGGTGTCAGGGCGTCGAGGATCCGGCCGGGAGCCGCCGGGCGCGGCGGCATCATGGCGCGAACGAGGCCAGCACCTCCTGGTCGAGATCCGAGAACCCGGCCTCGCTGGCCTCGGAGTAGGTCTCCCACATGTTGGCGTCCCAGATTTCGGCGCGGTTCATGGCACCGATCACCACCACGTCACGGTCCAGCCCGGCGTAGCCGCGCAGAATCGGCGGGATGGTGATCCTGCCCTGCTTGTCCGGGACTTCGAAGCTGGCGCCAGCAGTGAGCATGCGCTGGTAATCGCGGACCTGTTTGAGCGTGGTGGGTGCGGCGCTCACCGGGGCCATCATCTCTTCGAAGGTGGCCCGCGGATAGACGGCCAAGGCGCGTTCCTGGGTGCGGGTCACCACGACGCCTTCGGCGAGTGCCTCACGAAAGCGCGCAGGAAGGATGAGTCGGCCCTTGTCATCGAGTTTTGGGGTATACGTCCCCAGAAACATGACCAGACCTCCTTCCTCGCCACACCACTCCCACATTCCTCCACTTGCCTCCACATTACCCCACTTCCCCCCACTGGCCGTTTCATCGAGTCCCTCGACGTGGCGCCGCGCGCCAGCCCGGCATCGATGCGCGCCGGGGGGCCCGGGGCCACTTGGCCGGGCCCCCGGGTAGCCCACGCCCGCGTGGGCGAACTACTCTGACGGAGACACTGCATTTGAGGAGGACCCTTGACCAACGTGACGCTCGCCGACATCGCGCCCGTGGCAGCAGCCGTGCGCAATTCCATCGCCACCGTGATCGAGGGCAAGACCGAGCAGATTCACACGGCAGTCGTGGTCCTCCTGGCTGAGGGGCATCTGCTGGTCGAGGACGTCCCTGGCGTCGGCAAGACAGCACTCGCCAAGGCCTTGGCCCGCTCGATCAGCGGCGCCGTGACCCGCATCCAGTTCACCCCGGACCTGCTTCCCAGCGATGTCACTGGGGTATCGGTGTTCAACCAGGCCACGCGGGAATTCGAATTCAAACGTGGCGGCATCTTCGCCAATATAGTCGTCGGCGACGTAATCCACCGGGCCTCACCGAAGACCCAGTCGGCATTGCTGGAGGCAATGGCCGAGAGCCAGGTCTCGGTGGATGGCGCCACCTACCGCCTCCAGTCTCCTTTCATGGTGATCGCGACGCAGAACCCCATCGAGATGGAGGGCACCTATCCCCTACCTGAGGCGCAGCGCGACAGATTCATGGCCCGGATCCAGATGGGCTACCCGGCACGCACCGCCGAGGTCGCGATGCTCACGGCGCAGGCCGACGGCGACCGGCTGGCTGCCGTCAAGCCTGTGACAGATGTCAGGTTCATCGCCGGCGCCATCCAGGCCCTGCGCGGGGTGTACGTCGCGCCCATCATCCACGAGTACATCGTCAGCCTGGTCGAGGGCACCCGCACTTCCCCCGACCTGAGATTGGGGGCAAGCCCGCGCGCGTCGCTTCACCTGATGCGAGCAGCGCGGGCACAGGCCGCCCTTTCCGGACGCGATTACGTGATCCCGGAGGACGTGTCCGGTCTGGCACCCATAGTGCTGGCCCACCGGGTATTGCTCACCGTCGACGCGCAGGTGGCCCAACTCACTCCCGAACGGGTGGTCAGCCGGCTCGTGTCGGCCACCCCGCAACCCAACCGAGGCTGACCGGCCTTGAGGGATTTCTCGCTCCGTCCAACAATTCGGGGGTGGACCGTCGCGGGCTTCGGTATCGTGGCGGCGATCGCCGCCGCGCTGGTAGGCGAGCCTGATCTAGTGTGGGTGGGGTTGTTCCTGGTGATCCTGCCGCTGGTGGCGGCAATCATCGCGGTGGTGACGCGGCCCTCACTGACCATGTATCGAAGCGTGGAACCCGAGTTCGTGCCGATCGGGTCCCGCCCGCACGCAGTGCTCGATCTCTCCAACCGCTGGGCGGGCGCCACCTCCGCCTTGGACTTCGTCGACCAACTGCCCGACGAGCTCGGCCACGACGCCCGCTTTTCACTGGTACGCGGGGCCGGGAAGTGGCGCCAGGCCGCGCACTACGAGATCCGCGCCGACCATCGCGGGCACTTCCGGCTCGGCCCGCTCGCCGCCCGCTCCTACGACCCGCTGGGCCTTATCTGCCTCACCTGGCCCGTGGCCGGTGACAGCACGCGGCTGCGCATCACGCCGAGGATCTGGTCACTGGGCTCGGCCCGCACCGGCGGCGGCGCCGGATCGGCCAGCGATTCAACGCCGCAGCGCATCGGCCAGGCGGGCTCGGACGATGTCCTGGTGCGGGAGCACCGCCACGGCGACGACATGCGCCGCGTCCACTGGCGGCTGAGCGCCAAACAGGGCGAGCTCATGGTGCGGTTGGAGGAGCATCCGTGGGAGCCCACGGTGGTGCTGTTGATCGACAATCGTCGCTCAGCCCACCTGCGGGACGGTCCCTCGGGCACTCTCGAGTGGAGCGTATCGTTGGTGGCCTCCGTCGCCGACGACCTGCTGTCCCAGCGGTACAAGATCACTCTGCTGTCCTCCGACGGCATGGTCACCGCACCGGGCCAGGGATCCCCCACTGTGATGCAGGAGCGGATGCTCAATGCGTTGACCGATCTCACCGCGAGCCCACGCCCCCACATGGTGGCCGGCCTCGACGTATTGGGCCCCAGCGATGCCCGAACCTTAGTGGCGGCTCTCGGGCTGCTGACCCCCGCCGATGCCACGGCACTGACAGCACTATCCAGCGGCATCAACGAGGCGCTGGCCGTGGCTCCCGATGCGCGCTCCTTCGGCGTGCCGAGCCAACAACTTGACGCCCACACCGACGCGCTGCGCCTCCTGGCGGCCGCCGGGTGGACCATCCACAGCTATGGCCTGGATGAGCCAGTTCCCGAGGCATGGGCCTCACTCCAGACGCGGGGGCACGGATGAGATTCCGCCACACCGCCTTCAATTCGGTCGCCATCGCCATCGCTGTGTGGCTGACGAGCATCACCCTGCGTCCGCTGATCGAGGGCGGCGGATACGTGACCAATGTCGCGATGATCGCGGCCCTGGCCGCGGCCATCGGCGGGATCGGCACCCTCGCCCGGCTCCCTAGGGGGGCCATCATCGCTGCCCAGGGCCTCAGCATCGTGGCGCTGCTGGCGGTGTTCGGGCTGCGGACCGCCGCGAGCGAGGGGATCGGCGAAGGAGCCGGCACGCTGGATCGGCTGATCGCGTTGGGCAACCAGGCGGTCGAGACGGTTCAGAATCAGACCGCCCCCCTGTCGAGTTCGCCCGCGCTGGATTGGCTCATCGCCGTGGTGTTGGCCCTCATCCTGATCACCACGGAGCTGCTGGTCGACGGCCTGGAGCAGCCTGCGTGGGCCGTGGCTCCACTGGTAGCGGTCTACGGGGTGAGCGCCATCGTGTTGCCCGCCGAACTCGGCTTGTCACAGTTCTCGCTGATCGCCATCGGCTACGTGCTGATCCTCGTGACCAGCACGAGCTTCGGCGGCGGGGCAAGATCCGGCACCCCAGCCCAGGCCGCCAGCTTTGAGGTGGCTCGTTTCGGCACCGCCACTGTGCTCACGGCGCTGACGCTGCTGGCCGCCTTCGCAGTGACCCCGTTGATTCCCTTGGGAAGTAAGCAGCCTTGGCTCGAGGCCGGACGCGATACCCCCATTGAGCTGTCCGACCCGACGATCCACCTGGCCGAGGACCTGCGGCGCCCGAGCCCGAGCGACGTGCTGACCTATTCCACCCAGGACGGGCGCAGCGTCTACCTGCGGGCAGTGGCGCTGCCCCAGATCACCGCGAACGGGGCTCAGCTCGTCCCGATGACCCTCACCCCCGACGGCCTGGCCGAGGCCTACGACGTGCCCGGGACGGAGCTGGAAACGCAGGTCCACATGTTCCAGCAATCTGAGTATCTGCCGGCCCCGTTCGCCGTCGATTCCTACTCGGCTCGTGGGCAGTGGGCCTACGATCCCAGCACCCTCGCGGTGATCGCGATCTCGGATGATCGGACCAGCCAGACGGTGGACCTCGAATACCAGGTGAGATCCATCGTGCCCGAGCCGTCCCGGGAGGACGTGGCTCAGGCAGAAGCCGGCGTCGGTCTGGCTGACGAGTCGATGCTGCTGTCACTGCCTGAGGGGCTATCCGACCAGGTCGTCCAGCTCACCGAATCGGTCACGGCACAATCGACGTCTGCGGGATCAAAAGCGCTGGCCATCCAGGATTTCCTGCAATCGGATGCATTCACATACACCCTCGACGCGCCCGATTCGACGGGTTTGGATACGCTGAGCGCCTTCCTGCTTGAGGACCGCAGCGGGTACTGCATTCACTTTGCGACGGCGATGGCCGTCATGGCGCGCATCTCGGGCATTCCCTCGCGGATCGCCATCGGCTACACCGGCGGCCAGGCCACCGAGGACGGCAGCTACCTGGTGACCACGGACAACGCGCATGCCTGGCCGGAGCTGTATTTCGAGTCGCTCGGCTGGGTGGCCTTCGAGCCAACGCAGGAGGTGGCCCCGCCTCCGTCGTACACCGAGGACGAGCCCGAGGACGAACCTTCCTCCTCACCTTCGCCCAGCCCGACCCCGAGTGCCTCGTCGGAACCGGAGTCCACCTCGCCTCCGCCCTCGGCGTCGCCCTCGCCCACCCAGGCGCCCGGCGACGAGCCCAGCAACGGTGGCGGCGGATCGTCCGGCTGGCTGTGGTGGGTGCTGGCGGTCGCCGTGATCGTGGTGGTGGCATTCATTCCGGCCGCCGCGAGGATCGGGCTGCGGTGGTGGCGGCTGCGGCCGCAGCCGGCGCCCGAGGCAGCCGAGGGCGCCTGGCGCGAGGTGCGGGCCACGGCGAAGGATCTGGGTTACGCGTGGAGTGATGCGTCCCCGGTGCTGGCTGTACAACGTCTCAACGAGCAGATCGGCACCGCAGCCGCTGAGCCGCTTCGCAGCATCGCCGTCACCGTGGAGCGGATCCGTTACGCACGTGATGGGGTCGACACCGGCGCGCTGGCCGATCAGGTGCGCGCCTGGCGCCATGACCTGGTGGGCCAGGCGGGCAGGGCGACCCGGCTACGGGCCTGGTTCACTCCGGCGTCGTTGCGGCCGGGCAGCGCCCACGGCGCCGATCCAGCCGAGAGTGATTAGTGGTTCGTCACGGCCGCTGCATGGTGTCCGCGGCATCATCCGGGCTGGTCGACGCGCTATCCCGCGGCTGCGCGGGGCGCCGGGCGATTGACGCTGGGCTCACCGGGTGGACACGAGATGGGCGGGGCTCTTTATTCCCTAGGATCGCGAGCCTACAATGAAGGCCACAAGCTTGTGGGCACGACAAGGAGGCCACCATGGCGCTTTCCGAGCAGGAAAGGAAGCTGCTGGAGCAGCTTGAGGCGTCGCTGGCTGCCGACGACCCCAAGCTGGCGGAAAACCTGCGCGGCACCACCACGCTCAAGGTGCAGCGGCGCCGGGCCACCCTGGCGGGGCTCGGGTTCATCGTCGGCCTGATTGTGCTGGTGAGCGGGGTGCAGCTTCATCCGGCAATCAGCGTTCTAGGGTTCCTTGTGATGCTTGTCTCGGCCATCGTCGGGATCAACTCTTGGCAGAGCGTGGGTGAGGATGACAGTGGGCAGCGCACGAATCCCTCACCTCGTACCACCCCGCCCAGCAGTACCTCCAGCGACTTCATGGAGCGGCTCGAAGAGCGTTGGCGGCGCCGCCAAGATGGCGGCGATTAGGGCGCGCCAATAAATAACCACTGCGTGTCGCTTCCCGGATCGGGCGCCTGATCGCGTTGTCGGCAACTCCCACGTAGCGCTGCTACGCGGTCGGACCTCCGCCTTATTATGCATCCCTCCCGAAAACCGTCATCTGCAGCGTTAATTTATCGCCGAGCCCTTAGCGGCCTGTTCCCGTCAACCGGAGGCGGCTTCGGTGCTGCCGGGGCCTTTGGTTAGCCGGGCCCGCTGCACCGCGCGCGGCCCAAACCTGAGCACCATGCGGTCCATCGCACGTTCGGCCTGTGACCATCCCACATCCGGCTCGTCCAGGGCTGGCTGTTCGTAGGTTTCCTGCCTCGCAGTGAGTTTTTCTATCCGCACCCCCACCCGGCGAATCCGGGCGCGCTGGAGGTGCAGCCGGTGGAATAGCCGCAACGCTTCGGCATAGATGTCTCCCGTGCTGTCGGTGGGGGCTTTCAGCGTCCCGGTCCGGGTAATGGTGGTGAAGTCGGCGAACCTCACCGAGAGCGTCACTACCCTGCCCACCATTGCCTGGGCCCGCATCCGGGAGGCGGTCCGATCGGCCATGCGCAGGATCTCAGTGGCGATGATGTCCGGATCGTCGGTGTCCCGCCCGAAGGTCTCCTGCGCTCCGAGGCTATGCTCGGTCGGCTCCCGCATGAGCACCGAACGATCATCGCGCCCCCACGCCAGGTCGTACAGCAGGGCACCTTGCCCATCCCCGAGCACCCGTTGCAACACATCTCGTCCAGTGGTAGCCAGGTCGCGTACCGTCGCCAGCCCCAGGCGATGCAGCTTCTCGGCGGTGACCTCGCCTACTCCCCAGACGGCCTCCACCGGGAGTGGATGTAGAAATGAGATTACTTCCCCCGGGCCCACCAACCTGACACCATCGGGTTTGGCCGCCTTGGAGGCGAGCTTGGCCACGAATTTGCTCGGCCCGATCCCGATGGAGCAGGCGATGCCCTGCTCGTCGATAACCTGGGCCCGGATGCTTTCGGCGATGACCGCGACATCGCCGCCGAGGCGGCGCAGCGCGCTGGTGAGGTCGATGAAGGCCTCGTCGATCGATACCACCTCAACCCGGTCGGTGAGGGTGTCGAAAATCTCCACGATGCCGCGGGAGACCTCGGCGTAGTGGTCGTGGTCGGGATGCACCACCGCCACCCGGGGGCACAATCGACGGGCCCGGCTCGACGGCATCCCCGCTGTGATGCCATAGACCCGGGCCGGGTAGTTCGCCGAGAGCACCACTCCCCGCGTGGACCCGCCCACAAACATCGGCACTTCGCGCAGTTCGGGATGCCGGGCCATCTCGACGGAGGCGTAGAACGCATCCATATCGACATGAGCAACCACACGCTGGCCTGACCGGTTCATCCGATGGCCTTCTCCCCTGGCTGGCACCGCAGGATTTCCAGACGCCACCACGCGACTTCTGGCCAGCCGGACTCCCCATCCACACGACTCCCGGTTGAGCCGGGCGCCACGCGCCCGATCCGAAACCTCACTGCCCCAAACCGGATCACCGCCCCGAGCTTCCGGGGCTGGAGTGCCACAGCTTGCGCGGCGCCTCAGCCGCACCGGTACCCGCTGGCTTGATATCGGAATAGGGCGACTGCTTGAACCCGCTGCTGTGCACCAAAACCCGCCGCCTTCCCATGCCACCGGCCCGGGTGTGATCCTGCGGATCGGGCGGCGGCTCGAACCTCTCGGGCGGTGGCTCGTCGCCGGATGTGGCCGATTGCGACCGCATGGCGGCTCGCGCCTGACGGCGCTCCGATTCGCCCGGGCCGCCCCACTCGTCGGGGATCCACTCCCCCACCAGGCAGTAGCCGGTGGGGACCTCAGCCAGCACTCGTTCCACGGCGGCCAGAGCCTGGGCTGGCGCCGATTGATCGAGGGTCTCGCGCCACACCTGATACACCTCCCCCAGATCCCAGGCTCCGGTGGCGCGAATCGACAGGCCCCGGGGGCCGGTGCGACGGGTGACCCCCCGCACCAGAAGCATCCAACTACCGAAGACAGTCGCGGCATAGGGCCCCTGCGCGTCTTCGAAGAAGGTGGCATCCACCGGTCCCGTCGAATCGTCCAGGGTGAGAAAGATGATCCTTCGCCCGGAGCGCACCGGCGGTGTCTGGGTAGCCACCTTGACTCCGGCGACCAGCACCTCGGCCCGGTTGCGTTGTTGCAACAAGCGGGCGGAACTGACCGCGCCGATGGCGCGCAGGAAGGGAAGATAGCGCTCCATTATGTGACGGCTGGCATCGAGCCCGAGTATCTCCAGTTCCGACTTCAGCCGCTGATCGTCATCCATCTCAGGCAGACCGCTCGGCCGGACATCCGGCTCAGTGTGATCCTCGAAGTCGAAGGCGGCCTGGACCGGCTGAGCCTCCACCACAGCGCTTTGCCGTTGGGCCCGGGCGAGCACCCCCGGATCCTCGGCATCGATGCTGCGGCGCCGGCCTCGACGCCTTGCTGCTGCACGTTCGTCGGCCCTCCTGGAGCGGGCCAGATCTGCCAGGGCGAGCAGCAGATCGCGCCGAGTCACCTGATCGTGGCGCTGCACCGCAGCATGCCTGCCGATCCCGTATAGCCGGTCGAAACCGCCAGCCAAGATCAGCCGCTCCGTCACGGGCTGGCTCACCACGGCCCGGGCCCAGAAGTCGCTGAGCGAAGCGTAGGGCTGCCCCGCGGTGATGCGCTCGATCTCGGTCCCCGAGATGCCCTTCACATCGGCCAGCGACAACCGCAGCCCCCAGCCCTGTAGCCGCGGCAATCCGTCGGTTCCCCGCGCCACATCCGAGTGCGGCGACCCCGGCTCGGGTTCCGCTGTCTCCAGACTTGCCCACTCGATCCCGGCCTCCTCGGCGAGCCGCTCGGCCCGGTAGACCCCCTGGCTACGGTCGACGTCCAAACCCAGCACCGAAATCCCGATGCGACGTGCCTCCTCTAGCAGCAGCCGCTTGGGGTACATGCCTGGGTCATGGGTGAGCAGGCCCGCGATGAAGTGCGCCGGAAAATAGCGTTTCAGCCAGGCCGATTGGTAAGTGGGCAGCGCAAACGCTGCGGCATGGGCCTTGCAGAACCCGAACGAGGCGAACGAGGCGAGGATGAACCACAGCCGCTCGATCACAGGCTCGTCGTAGCCCCGATCAAGCGCCCGGGGCCACAGCCATCGCTTGACCTCCGCCTGCCCCTCGGCGTCCCCCAGCGCGCGGCGCGCCTCGTCTGCCTGGGCGAGGGTGCAGCCGCTGGCGATGGCGATGAGCTGAATGATCTGCTCGTGGAATACCACCACGCCATTGGTTTGTTCCAGGGCCGGCCGGAAGCTCGGGTGCAGGTACTCGGCTTCCTGCCAGCCTTGCCTGGCTTCGAGGAAGGGAACGATCATGTCGGATTTGACCGGCCCGGGCCGAAACAGCGAGATGTCGATGATGATGTCGGTGAAATCTGCCGGGCCGAATTTCCCGACCAGCTCTCGCTGCCCCGGCGATTCGATCTGGAAGCAGCCCAGGGTGGCGCGGTGGGCGATCATGTCGTAGACGGCCGCGTCGTCGAAGGGTGCGAGCGCGTCGATATCCGGTTCTGGCCCGCTGGGCTGGGTGCGCTGGATCTCGCTGAGAGCATGGGCCATGGCCGACTGCATCCGGATCCCCAGCACATCGAGCTTGAGCAGGCCGAGGTCTTCAACATCGTCCTTATCAAACTGGCTCATGGGAAACCCAGAGAAGCTGGCCTCCATCGGGGTGCGTTGGCCGAGCGAGGAATCGCTGAGGATAATCCCGCAGGGATGAAGCGCGATGTGGCGGGGCAATCCGTCCATCGATTCGACGAGGGAAAACAGCACATCGAGACGTTCCTCAGCCAGCCCCGCGGCCCGCAGCTCAGGCAGATCCCGGAGCGCTGCGCGGGCATCCCGGGCCCGGATGTGGGGAAATGCTTTGGCCATGGCATCGATCTCCACCGGCGGCAGGCTGAGCGCAGCGCCGACGTCACGAACCGCGTGGCGGACCCGATATGTCTCGATCATGGCAACCCCCGCCACCCGAGAACCGCCGAAGACCTCGATAATCTTGTCGTAGATCTCCGAGCGCCGTTCGGATTCGACGTCGAGATCGATATCGGGCAGCGCACGGCGCAGCGGCGAGAGGAACCGTTCCATGATGAGACCGTGTGCGATGGGATCCACCCCCGAGACTCCTAAGAGGTAGTTGACCAGGCTGCCCGCTCCGGAGCCGCGGGCAGCAACCCGGATCCCTAGCCCATGAATGAGATCGACAACATCAGCCACGGTCAGGAAGTAGGACTCGAACCCCAGCTTGGAAATGACCGCGAGTTCATCATCGAGCCGGCCGAGCAGTTCTGCTCCCGGGGCAGGAAACAGCCGGGCCAGGCCCGCCTCACACCGCGCCCGAAGCACCGCCGGGGCCTGCTCGAGGGTGGTGCCGAGGGTTTCGAACTCCGGCAGCCGAATCTCGCCCAGACCTATATCGCCAATCGGGTCGAGCCGGCATGCCTCGGCCAGGTCCCTGGTGCGGCGCAGCAATGCCACCGGGTCGCTCCCGGCATAACGGGCCGCCTCCTCGGCGGCGAGCGCCATCGCGGCACCCGATTTGAGATACCCCTCGGCGTTGCGGCGATCGATGTTGCGGATATCGAGGGGAACCAGGCGCCTTGCGGCATCGAGTACGTCGACGGTGGCAGCTTGGCCGCGGCGGGCCATCCGCACCTGGTTCGTGAGGACCGATGGCGCACCGAGACGCTCAGCTGCACGCAACAAACCAGCTGCTTGATGCGCCGAGCCAGCGCCACGGCCCGCGATGTGATGGTTGGTAGCGGCCACCACCAGCCGATCCCCGAGCCGATCTCGCCACCTGGCTAGCTCCGCTATCGCCGCGTCAAGCTGCCCACCTACGATCAACTCGGCCGGGAGCGAATCCGCCCCCATCATGACCACCACATTTCCTCTGGCACAGTGGGTTTCGATGAGTTCCGCCGTAGCGACCGGGGTACCCCTCTCACCGCGCAGATGCACGGCGGAGATCAGCTCGCAAAGGCTCCCCCAGCCGGCCCTCGAGGAGGCGAGCACGACGACACGTGGAAGCCGGTCGTCGCGCAGGCTCCCGCCTCGGGCGGCGGTGGGCCGCCGCAGCGGTATCTCGCCGGTCGAGATAGCCAGATCAACGCCTATCACTGGCATGATGCCCGCAGCGAGACACGATTTTGCGAACCTGACGGCGCCGTAGAGCCCGTCACGGTCGGTCAGCCCAAGCGTGTCCATGCCGTGCTCGGCGGCAACGGCGACGAGCTCGCTGGGGTGAGCGGCTCCGTGTTGGAAGGAGTATCCCGAGGCCACCCGAAGATGGCAGAAATCATCTGTCATGACACGTTCCTGCGCAGGGCCATGCGGTGCATCTTCTGCCCCGCCTGTGCTGTGAAATTCCGCAGGTCCCGGGCAAGATCATCGGCCTCTCGCTCTCCCACGATGCCGATCTCACCGGCGGCTACCACAGCTACCCGGGGCGCGAGATAGCCGAAAAACGCAGCCCATTCGGCCATCTCAGGGGCACGATCGGTCAGCAGGTCCCACACATCCGGGCGTCCCCGCACGGGGCCGCCCACCGCGGCGATCACTGCCAGCGCTACCTGCTCGGCGCCCTGGTGAGCGGCGACATAGCGATCGGCAGGGTGCACGATCAGGTCGATATCGGTGAAGCTGAGATCGATCATTTAGTCACACACCGCCTGCATGACCCAGTCCTGGCCACCCACACTGTGGGCAAGTTCGTAGACGCCACTGTGTGATCCGTTACCCGCCTCGACTCGCCAGACCTCGCGTTCGGCGAGCAGATCCGGAACACCGTGGGAGGCCGTGTGCTCCCCCCGGGCGGCGCGCAGCGCCGGACTCGACCACCACTGGCACGAGTGGCTCCAGCGTCCCTGCACTTCCTTGACCAATAGCAACCGTCCCCGCCAGATGAACTGGCGCGGCCGATCACTGAACAACACATGGATCGGCTCGTCATAGCTGCGCATGGGTCCTCCTCCGGGAATCTTGGCGTGTTGCGTTACAAGTTCGACCCGGGAACTTCGGGCCCGGCGCAGGGGTCGAAGCTACGCCGGGCCCGAAGTGGCCCCTATGTATCGAGTGGTTCACGGGACCTTCCCCAAGCTCCCGTTAGAACGTGTGTTCGATACGCTATTCACTATACGCACCCCCACTGACACGACGTCAAGAACCGGCTCGGCGGGCCTTGAACTGCCGCAGGATCTCACTGTGACCCGCGGTAGCTACAGTGACCGATGCCTCCGCCGCGGGTACCTTTGCCTGCATGCCAGTCGTCATCAAAGGGGCCACCGTGGCCGGTATGGCGGCCGCGGCCCGGCTGGCCTATCTCGGCCACGACGTGACGGTGACCCCTACCAGGGCCCCCTCCCGCTGGGCCGGCGTCGAGGGCCCCGGCGGCATCGCCGTGGACGCCATGCCCGCGATCCTTACCCTGCCCGCCGCCTGGCGAGACCTATTCACCAAGTCTGGCGCTCCGCTGGTGCGCGCGCTGAATCAGGCAGGGCTGAGGCTGACCGAAGCACCGCCTGCCGAGCACCGCTTTCGCGACGGAACGTCGCTGATGCTGCCCACCGAACGCGGACCACAGTCCCGGGCCATCGAGGCCACATTCGGCAGCACCGCCGCAGCACAGTGGCGCGGCCTCCTCGACGAACTCGACGCGCTGTGGCAAGCGCGACGGCACGTGGAGATCGATGGCCATCGCGGCCTCACCACACCGGTGCGTCGGCGGCTCTGGTACACCTCCACGCTCATTGACGTCGCCGAACGCGTGGACGATGAGCGACTCGCCACACTCATAGGCGATCTGGGACCGCTGTCTGGCACCCGCAGCCGGTACGCCCCTGCGCTGCTGGCCACCCGATTGGTCATCGAGCGCACCTTCGGCCGCTGGCAGGTCACCGATTCCCAGGGCCTGGGCTGCTCCAGCGCTCGGCTGATCGACCTGCTCCGTGATCGGCTGGCCGAACGCCGCGTCCGCCTCACCCCCACCCCAGACGATCACCAGATCGACGCCGAGCCCCGACGCCCCTGGCTTCGCAGCGCCAGGGCACCTCGGGTCAGCCACGAAGTGGTGCCCGAACCGGCATCACCGGGGATCCGCGAGATCATCGACCACAGCGGCAAGGCTCCGGTGGTGATGTTTCACCGCGGCGTCGGAGACGGCACCCTGATCACCCGCCACGACTATCGCCATTCTCGCCGCGACCAACGCTGGGGCTGGGAGCCTGCCTCGGTCCAGACATGGAGTCAACGGGGCACTATCGTCGAGCCGTGGGCCGAGCTCACCGAGGCGGCGCTGGCCGTCTATGACCTGCACGAGCGGCTCACCGGCGAGGACTCCCGCCCGAGCAACCGCGATTTCGTGCCGCCGCGGGCCCGTTAGCTCGACGGGCCGCGATCCCTGGCCAGCCACACCACCGCGCCCGCGAGCGCCGCGAGCCCCATGATCGCCGCGATATCGGGGATCGCCTGCGCCCACCGTCCCAGGGTGGCCTCAATCCCCAGCTGGGTCCGGGCGTCGAGCACCCCACCCAGCGCGGTCGTCGCGTCGGTGGTGAGGAACAACACCCCGAGCCCCACGAAGACCAGCCCGGCGATCACCCCCCACAACGTGGTGTGAAGTGGGCCGATCCGCACCGGGCGCGGCGTCAGGCGCTCGGCGATCCGCAGGCGATCCCACAGCAGCGCCAGCACGAGCAGCGGCACCGCCATGCCTGCCCCGAACACGGCCAGCAGCAGTCCGCCGTAGATCGGCGAAGACCCCACCGCGGCCATCGTCAACACGGCCCCCAGTAGCGGGCCGGTGCATGCCCCCGCCAGCCCATAGGCGGCTCCGAGCAGCACCACTGCCACCGCACCTGTGCCGCCACGGACCCGCAATCCCGCGCCGGGCAGCGGCACGTCGAAGATCATCAAAATCCCCATAGTGATCAGGACCCCGCCCCCCACGAGCGCCAGCAGGTCACGATGTGTGGTCACCAGCGAGCCGAGGGCGCCCGCCGCGAGCCCCAGCGGGACCAGAGTCAGCAGCAGGCCGAGGTAAAACAGCGTGACCCGCCCGACCAGGGCCGAGGTACGCGAGGAGAAGGCTACGGCGAAGAACGACGGAAGCAGCATCGCCGAACACGGGCTCAGCAGCGCCGCCAAGCCGCCGAGGAAGGCCCCCGCTAACCCGATCTCCACTCGGCCCGACTCCCTACGCCAGCTTCGCGGCCTCGGCCTCGATCACCTCAGCGAATACCTCCTGGGGCTGGGCGCCGGAGACTACCTGGGTACCGATGAGGAATGTGGGAGTCGAGGTGATCCCCAGGGCCTGCCCCTCTGCGGTGTCTGCCTCGACGGCGGCGATGACCTCCGGATCGGAGTAGTAGGCCTCAAAGGCGTCGAGGTCGGTGACCCCCACCTCGGTGGCCACCTCCCGCAGCAGCTCAGCCGTGATGTCGGGATGGCCGCTTTGCGGCAACTTGCCGTAGAGCCCCTCGGTAAACTCCCAAAACAGCCCCTCCTGGCCCGCGGCACGGGCCGCGGCCGCGGCCTTGATCGAGTCCTCGCCGAAGATCGCCATGTCGCGGAACTCGATGCGCAACGTTCCGTCGTCGATGTAGGGCTGCAGGTGCGGCAGCACGTCGACGGCCCACACGTTACAGAAGGGGCAGCGGTAATCGGCCCACTCGGTCAAAACGACTGTGGCGTCGACATCGCCTTTGGCCATCGAATCATCTGCCTGGCGGCGGGGCAGGCTCAGGAAGAACTCCGCCTGCTCATCGCTCTGGTTCCCGGCGACCTCGTCGGTTTCGGCGGCCGGATCTTGGGTATTCGAACCCTCGGCACCGGGCGCCGTGACAGTCACCGTCGCCACCGGCTCAGCGGTCAGCCCACCACCCCGCGTCAGCACTGCCAGCAGACCCACGACTGTGACAGCCAGGATCACGATCGCCACCTTGTACGGTGTGGTGTTGTTCTTCGCTGCGCCGGACCGGGTCAATGTGGCCACCTCCGCAGATGAGATTACCTGGGTGCCGAAACCGGCACCGAATCGCCCCCGGCACACACCACCGCTGGGGCGATCACCTGGCACTACATCCCCACTGGGATGACGGCAGCCACCGGTGGCTGGCTCGCGAGGAGGAATCCTGCGGGCGGAACCGGGGGTGTCGGCGCTGGCGACCACACTGCCGAGGCTCCGTCTGGGCGTTCGAGGCTGCGGCGCGGGACAACTAGCTGGGCCGGAGGCAGTAAGCTAGAGCGTCCGTCTCAGGTGAGGATCTTAGTCTCTTGACCACATCCCGCGGTGATCTGCAGCACGAAATCGCGCTCGAACAGATCCATATCGACACCGTCTACGCCCACCTCGATACCGCGACCAAACACGCCAAGGCACTTGCTCGCCAGGGGAGCGAGATCTTTCAATCCGACCGGACAAATTTCCTGCGCGAAGAAGACAGCACCGCGCTATTCGAGCGAGACGCTTTCGCTTATCAGGCAGCTCGACGGCTCGCGGTGCTGGATGCCGAACACGAAGGGCTCGTCTTCGGCCGTCTTGACCTGACAGCACCCGAGACCCGCTACATCGGGCGCATCGGGGTGCGCGACGCCGACTACGAACCGCTCGTGATCGATTGGCGCGCCCCCGCCGCCGAGCCGTTCTACCGGGCGACTCAGGCCGAACCGATGGATGTCATCCGGCGTCGGGTGCTGCGCTGCCGCGACGACCGGGTGATCGGGCTGGAGGACGACCTACTCGACCGCGACGCCGAGAGCGACCTTCCCATCTTCGGTGAGGGCGCACTGATGGCCGCGATCAGCCGCACCCGCGGGCGCACGATGCGCGACATCGTCGCCACGATCCAGGCCGAACAGGACGAGGCGATCCGGGCCCCTTACCAGGGCGTCACGATCATCGCGGGTGGCCCCGGCACCGGCAAGACCGTCGTGGCCCTGCACCGCGCGGCGTACCTGCTGTACACGAACCGGGCGCGGCTGGAGAAGGGCGGGGTCCTCGTCGTCGGCCCGTCGAGCGTCTTCATGAACTACATCGAGCGCGTCCTGCCGAGCCTCGGCGAGGACTCGGTCACGCTGCGTTCGGTGGGTGCGGTGGCAGCTGATGCGCTGGGGATGGTCAGCGAACGCGTGGACCGCGCCGACGCCGCGACCCTCAAGGGCTCGTCCCAGATGGTGGGGATTCTGCGGCGCCTGGTGCGGCTGCCGCTGATCTCGGCAACCGATCAGATTCGGGTGACAGTCAAGGGCGAGGTACTCCGGCTCAGCCCCCGCGAGCTGACCCGAATCCGGGAGAACGTCCTGAGCCACACCAAGCTCAATCAGGGTCGCGAACCCGCCCAGCGGCAGGTCGTCGCAGAGTTGGCCGCCAAGCTGCCCGACGATGTCGATCTGGGCGAGGACACACCCGAGAATCTCATCCGGGAGCATGCCGCCCTAGCGATGTTCATGAACGCATGGTGGCCAACGCTGAGCGCCACCCGGGTACTGGCTCGGCTTGGCGAGCCGGAGGTAGTGGCGAAGGTGGCACCGGGCCTGAGCGACGATGAGCAGCGTGCCGTGGCCGACTCATACGCCTGGCTCCAGGACGATCACGTGGAGGTCACCGGCTGGTCGGTAGCCGACATCGCGCTGCTCGATGAGCTCCTGGCCATGCTGGGGCCGGTACCTGTCGATCCGGACGACGACCCCCTCTTCCTCGAGATGGGCGACGTCAGCGAGCTGGTGACCACATCAGATCTGCTGCGCCGCGACCGCGTCGTCGACGCCGATGAGGAGCCGCAGTCCACCTATGCGCACGTCCTGGTCGACGAGGGCCAAGACATCACGCCGATGCAGTGGCGGATGCTGCGTCGCCGCGGGCCTCAGGCCTCCTGGACGATCGTCGGCGATCCCGCGCAAAGCTCATTCCCGCTGCCGGACGAAACGGCCACGGCAATGGCGGATCTGATCGGAAGCTCTCCGAATCGACGCTTCACTCTGAGCACCAACTACCGCTCACCGCGGGAGATCTTCGACCTCGCGGCACAGGTGATCACCAAGGTCGATTCGAACGCTGACCTGCCGCACGCAGTCCGCGAGACCGGGCTCCAGCCCACCCTCACGACCGCCTCCCCCGAGGGTGCGGACGAGGCCATCATCTCCTGCATCCTCAATCTCGCGGGGCACGTGGCGGGCACCATCGGAGTCATCTGCCCTCCCTCTCGGATCACGAGAGTGATGCGGCTGGTGATGACGGACCCGCGCCTGATGGATCTCGATGCCAGGCTGCTGGTCGTCACCGCGCTGCAGGCCAAGGGCCTCGAATACGACGGGGTGCTGGTGGTTTCCCCCGACGACGTCGTCGCGGAGGCCGCCAACGGTGAACGCGTCTTGTACGTCGCGCTCACTCGCGCCACGCAACGCCTGATCGCGCTGGATCTGACCACCGCCACCGCCACGTGGCGGGCCCTGCTCGGCTGAGGGCCCGCCGTCAGCGGCTCTGGGCGCCCCAGGAGAGCTGGGCGATGACCTCCCGCGTGATCCGGGCCCGGTTCATTGTGAAGAACTGCAGGCCGGGGGCACCCGCCTCGAGTACCTCACGGCACAGCCGCACCGCGCGCTCGATCCCCAGTGCCCGGACTCGCTCGGGCTCCTGCGCCACGCCGCGCAACTCGGCGACGAAATCCGCGGGCAGCGGGGCTCCGGTGAGCGACTCGAAGCGTTCGATCTGACGGATGCCGGTCAGGGGCATGATGCCGGCGATGATGGGGATCTGACAGCCGAGGGCGCGGACTCGATCCACCAACTCGACGTAGCTGCGGGAGTCGAAGAACAGCTGGGTCACGGCGAAATCGGCACCCGCGGCGGCCTTATCGGCCAGGATCTGGGCGTCCAGTGCTGGGTCGGCGCCCGGCTGGTGCGGGTTCGGAAACGCCGCCACCCCCACGCAGAAATCTCCGGCGGCCTTCACCAGTTCCACGAGTTCAGTGGCGTTGGCCACGCCCTCCGGGTGGCGCTGCCACGGCTGCTGCGCGCCGCCTGGCATGTCGCCGCGGATGGCCAGGATGTTACCGATGCCCGCCTCGCGATATCCCTCGACGGCGCGCACTATCTCGGCGCGGGTCTGGGAGACCGCCGTCAGGTGCCCGACCGTCAACGGACCGGTCCGGTCCGCCGCCAACCGCCCGGTGAGGGCCAGTGTGCGTTCCCTGGTCGATCCGTTGGCCCCGTAGGTCACCGACATGAAGTCGGGCCCGAACCTGCCCAGCGTTGCGGTGGTGCGCCACAGCGTCGCCTCCTCGGCGTCGTCGCGCGGCGGAAAGAACTCGAACGACAGTGTGGGGCCGGTGGCTTCAGCCAACACCTGGGCGATAGTCGAGGACTGCATGCCGATCAGGATAGAGCCCCTAGCCGCACCCTAAGCTAAAGCCATGCGCCTCGCACTGGACCCGTCCGACCCACTCTCCCCGGCTCTGCTCTCGGCTTTCGGCTTTCAGATCGACGCATTCCTCAGTAGCCAGGCGGCATTGGTGGCCGAGGTGGGGGCGGGACCGCTGCTGGAACTCGCTCACACATTCACCGGCAGCGGGAAGCGTGTGCGGCCAGCCTTCGCCTACTGGGGCCATGTTGCCGCGGCCGGACCTGATACACCGCAAGGCCTGATCCAGGCGGCCGCCTCGCTGGACCTGCTGCACGTTTCCGCGTTGGTGCACGACGACATCATCGATGCCTCGGAGACGCGCCGGGGGCTGCCGGCCGCCCATCGCCAGCTGGCTGGAGTGGCCGCGGCCGACGGGCCGGCCGGGGAACGCTTCGGCCAGGCAGCCGCGATCCTGCTGGGTGATCTGCTGGTGATGTGGAGCGTGGAGATGTTCGAGCGCGCCGCGTTGGCGCCCGAAGCGATCGCTCGCGCCCAGCCACACCTGTGGGCGATGCGCTCGGAGGTCACGTGCGGGCAATACCTGGACCTCGCTGCGGCGTACTCGGCGGCCGGGGCAGACACCGATCAGCAGGAACGCGACGTGTCGCGGCGGGTGCTGGAGTACAAGTCAGCAAGTTACTCGGTGCGCCGCCCCGCCCAGCTCGGTGCCGCCCTCGGCGGAGCCGATCCGGCGCTGATCGAGGCCCTGGGCAGCTTCGGCTCCGGGATCGGCCGTGCCTTCCAGCTCCGCGACGACATCCTCGGGGTCTTCGGCGACCCCGAGATCACCGGTAAGCCCGCCGGCGACGACCTTCGGGAAGGAAAACGCACGTTCCTCGTGCTCACCGCCATGGCACAGGGCACTGCGAGCCAGCGTGAGGCGTTGGCTGCCATGCTCGGCAATCCCGAGCTCGCCGAGCCCGACGTGGACCGTGCTCGGGCCATCATCACCGAGACGGGCTGTTTGGCCACCATCGAGAACATGATCGATCAAGAGTCAGCGGTGGCCCTGGCAACGCTGGATGCCTCCTCGGCCACAGCGCAAGGCCGCCGCGCCCTGACCAGGCTGGCCGAGCTCAGCACCAACCGACAGCGCTAGGAGGTCACGGCTCGCATGCGGTACTGCTGCGCCTGCGGTGAGCGCCACACCTCGGCAAGCCCGTCCCTGGCCGCGGCCAGGACTCGCAACGGGTCGTCTGCCTCGGCGGTGGACACAGCTATCCGGGCGACCCCCCGGCCGATGAGCTGCGCCACTGTCGCGTCATCGGCCGGGCCGTAGGCGAACCAGGGCAGCGCCGCTTCGTCGAAGACGGGCTGGTGCACCAGCGCGGCATTCAGCACGGGCGAACCGGCCGATATCCCGGGGCCGATGAACATGAACTCGAAGCGCCCCGGATGGCGGACAGTGCGCGCGTCTCTGGTGCGTCGGCCGAGCAGGGTCCATTCATGACCGGGTCGGGGCTCGCTTGGGCGCTCCAGGAGCACCACATCGGCACCGGCGTCCGCCGCGACGGCGCCATCATCGGTGGCCACGAGCACGTGCCGGCTCACGAAGGTACTTCGCGCGGCGCGAATCATCTCGGCATCGCGTGCCACATCGCCCGTGGCGGCGAGCAGCAGCAGGTCACTGCCTGCCGCCACTGCCTGAGCCAGGAACTCTGGCTTCAGGTGGTCCGCTGCCACATACGTGGCCAGCCGCGCACGCCGCAGCCGCGGTTTCAGGCCCATCAAAGCAGTCACGTCCGTCAGCCTATCGGTCGACAGCGGCCAGACCGACTCGCCGGTTCGGGATGAAGACTTGTCCACCAACACTGCCTACAATCGAAGACACTGGCTGACCCAGTCTTTTCCTTCCCCGAGGCTGAGCAGGTGTTCGATGACTAGCACGTACGATCCGTTGGTCGGATCTGTGCTCGATGGCCGCTATGAGGTCCTCGCCAAATTGGCGCGAGGCGGCATGGCGACGGTTTATCGCGCCCGAGACCTCCGGTTGACGAGGATAGTTGCCCTCAAGGTGATGCGCAGCGATCTCGGTGAAGACGACGAATTCGCGGCCAAATTCGATCGTGAGGCGCGCGCTGCCGCCACCCTCAACCACCCGGCAGTGGTGGGAGTCTTCGACCAGGGCAGCTCCGAGGGCCGGCCCTACATCGTCATGGAGTATGTCGAGGGCGAGACCCTGCGGCGCATCATCGCTCGGGAAGCTCCCCTGGCGCCCGAGCACGCTCTCGAGCTGCTGGAGCCGATCATTTCGGCGCTCGCCGCCGCGCACGAGGCCGGTGTGGTGCACCGCGATATCAAGCCCGAAAACGTGCTCGTGTCGACCCGTGGCCAGGTGAAGGTGGCCGATTTCGGCCTGGCCCGGCTGATGTCGGCCCCCCAGATGACAGCCACGGGCGTCTTGGTCGGCACTGCCAGCTATCTCCCACCCGAACTCGTCACCCACTCCCGTCCCACTGCCCGCAGCGACATTTACTCCGCGGGGATCGTGGCCTATGAGTTGCTGACCGGCCGCAAGCCGCACACCGGCGACAACAACTACCAAATCGCGTATCGGCACGTAAACGTCGATGTCCCGGCGCCTTCGCAGGCGCTGTCCCAGGCCGGGTTCGGTTGGCGCATCCCCGACTACGTCGACGCGTTCGTCGCGGCGGCGACCGCCCGCGACCCCCGCCACCGCATCAGCGACGGCACCGGGATGATTCGGGTGCTGCGCGAGGTGCGGCAGCGGTTGCTGCGCGACCCCCAACGCAACGACCCGGCCTTGGCAGCCCGGATTGCCCCCGAGACCCACCACACCACGTCGGTGCGCCCCCTGACCCCTGCCCCGCAGCAGCGCCCACGTCCGATGTCGACAGCTGCCCCACCCCCAGGCTCGTCGTCGACCACGGCAGTGGTCGACGCGCCACCCCAGTGGCCGCACATCCCCCCCGCCGGGCCCGGCTCGCCCGTCAGCCCGCCGGTGCAGCGGCTCGCGTCCCCGCCCCGGGAGCCAATCCCGCCGCACGGTGAGGATTCAGGACGGCAGCCGCGGATGCCCCGCACTCCGGTGCTGGGGCGGGTGAAGCTCAGCCACAATCCGGTGCACAAGCGACGCCGCGGCGTGGTGGCGGTCATCGCGATCCTGTTGCTGACCATCGCCATCGGATTCGGTTCGTGGTGGTGGGCCGCCGGCCGGTTCACCACTGTGCCTGCCCTCACCCAGGTGAGCGCCGATGAGGCCACCCGGATGGCCGCCGATAGCGGACTGCGCACCACCACCGTGACCGCGCACTCCGAGGAGGTCTCGGAGGGGCTGGTCATCAGCACCGATCCGGTCGCCTCCACCAAGGTGCCGCGCGAAGCGGAGGTGGAGCTCACCGTCTCGCTGGGGCCCGAACGTTTCGACATGCCCTCGGTGGTCGGATTGACCACCGAGGAAGCCACGGCCGAGCTGACCAAGCAGAACCTGGTCGTGGGGGAAGTCAGCGAGCAGTGGAGCGAGGACGTCGCGGCAGGCGTGGTGCTCAGCGCCTCGCAGGAGGCGGGCGCACAGCTCAAACGCGGCACCACCATCGATCTGGCAGTGTCCAAGGGCAAAGAGCCGATCGAGATCACCGATCACGTCGGGGCCAAGGCCAGTGACGCGATAGCCTCGCTCGAGTCCGCGGGTTTCAAGGTCAGCGAGTCGAAGGAGAACTCGGCCACCGTCCCCGCCGGGATAGTGATCTCGCAATCGCCGGGTAGCGGCTCCGCACACCGCGGTGAGACCGTCGAGATCGTCACTTCGTTGGGACCGGTCATGGTGACGGTGCCAGATGTGCAGTACGACAGCATTGAGGCCGCCACCAAGGAGCTGGAGTCGCTGGGGCTGAAGGTCGAGACCCGCTCCGTGCAGTCATTCCCGCAGCCGCTGCAGATCGCCAGCGGCACGGAACCCGCGGCCGGGACCTCGGTGGCGGAGGGCTCGACAGTGGTCATCCTTGTGTCCTAAGCGGAAGGCGCTGCTGCCCACCATCGCACTCACACTGGCCGCGATGCTGTGGGACCCACCGTGGTCGTCGGCACGAGCGCGTATCAAACGATGCGCCCGTCGAGCACCATCACCCTGCGGCTGCTGCTGGTCGGCCTCGCGTTCCTTGTGCTGCTGGGCCGCCACCTGCCGATGAGCCGGCAGAGGCTTGGCCCGGGCATCGTTGTGGGGATCTGTTTCAACGCGTCTCTGCCGCGGCGGCGGTACCCATCGTCGGCCTCGACGCGCCGCCCACACCGCAGGTGTGGTGGCGGATCATCTACTGGGGGTGGCCGCCAGCACGGGCACCCTGTTCCTGCAGGGGTGGGGCAAAGCCGGTCCCGGCCGTGGCCAGCGCCGTCGTGTTGTGCTCCGAGCCCGTGGGGGCCTGGTTCGCGATCGGTTTCAGCTTCGAGCCGCTGACCGGCTACATCGTGGGCGGCGAGGCGCTGGTCATCGCCGCGTTGGCGCTCGTGGTGATCCCGCTGCGACCGCGAGCGCGGCTATCCGGGCTGATGGGGCAGCTGCGGCGGCGAGGCCAGTAACTCGCCCACGATCTGGCCGGCCTCGATGCACTGTTCGAGGCTGATGTCGAGGTGGGTGACGGCTCGCACCTGGTTCGGGCCCAGCGCGGTGAGCCGCACCCCCGCGTCAGCCGCGGCCGCGATCAGAGACGGCGCCGAGGCGCAGTTGAGCAGAACTATGTTTGTCTCCGGTTGCTGCGCGAGGGCCTCCGGTGCGCAGGAGGTCACCTCGTGGGCGAACGCGGCGGCGGCCTGGTGATCCTCACCGATCCGGGGCAGGTGGTGTTCCAGGGCCCAGAGCCCGGCCGCCGCGAGCAGCCCCGCCTGGCGCCATCCGCCGCCGAGGCGCTTTCGTTGGATCCTGGCTCGGGCGATGTCGGCGGCGCTGCCCACCAGGACGCTGCCGATCGGGGCGCCGAGCCCCTTGGACAGGCACAGCGACACCGAGTCGAAAAGGCGGCCGTACTCGGCCAACGGCACCCCGGTGACGGCCGCGGCATTCGCCAGCCTGGCGCCATCGAGGTGGCGCCGGACCCCCATGCCTGCCAGCGCCTGGCTCAGTTCCCGCAGTTCGGCCGGGTCCTGCACCGAGCCGCCGCCGAAGTTGCTGGTGTCTTCCACCGCGACGCAGGAGGTCTCGACCAGGAAGGGGCCGCAGTCGACAGCGACCAGACGCAGCACGTCCTCGGCCACCACCCGCCCCGCGGTGGATCCCCAGGTCCGGGTAGTTATTCCGTGGAGCGCGGCATGAGCGCCCATCTCGGCGCGCGCAATGTGGGCGACCTGATCGCACAGCACCTCGGTGCCCGGCGCGGCGTGCAGCCACACACCCAGCAGATTGGCCAACGAGCCGGAGGTGCACAACAGCCCTGCCTCGTGGCCCAGCAGTTCGGCCACACGCAACTCCAGCCGCGCGACGCTCGGGTCATCACCGAAGACATCGTCGCCCACCTCGGCGCTTGCCATCGCCGTCAGCATTCCCGGGGTGGGCCGGGTGATGGTGTCGCTACGCAGGTCGATCATAGGTCGAGGGCCTCGAAGTGTTGGACGGGGTTGGGACGCTTGCCCCAGCCTTGGCGCAGCCGCGAAGCGACAGTGAACGCCAACTCCAGTGACTGGTTGCGGTTGAGGCGGGGATCGCACACGGTTTCGTAGCGGCTGGCCAGATCGTCTTCGGAGAGTTGATGGGCCCCACCGACGCATTCGGTGACGTCGTCACCGGTGAGCTCGATGTGCAGGCCCCCCGGCCAAGTTCCGAGCTCATGGTGCACGTCGAAGAAGCCGTTGACCTCCTCGACCACATCGGTGAACGAGCGGGTCTTGTAGCCGTTGGCGGCCTCATAGGTGTTGCCGTGCATCGGGTCGCAGACCCACGCCACCTGGCGGCCCGTGCCCTCAACCGCGCGGATAATCTCGGGCAGCACCCGCCTCACGTTCCCGGCGCCCATCCGGGTGATCATGGTGAGTCGCCCGGGGACGTGATCCGGATCAAGGGACTCAGCCAAGGCGATCGCCTCGGCCGTGGTGATCGACGGGCCGAGTTTGATTCCTAGGGGGTTGCGGACGTGACGCAACAGTTCGACGTGGGCGCCGTCGAGTTGGCGGGTGCGTTCGCCGATCCACAGCATGTGCCCGGACGTGCCATAAAGCTGCTTGGAGCGGGAGTCCACCCGGGTCAGCGCCCGCTCGTATTCCAGCAGCAGCGCCTCGTGGCTGGCGTAGAAATCGACTGTGCTCAGCGCAGTGTCCTCGATACCGCAGGCCACCATGAACGCCAAGGCTCGATCGATCTCCTGGGCCAGTTCCTCGTACTCGTTTTGCACCTGGGACGTGCCGACGAAGTTCCGGTTCCAGCTGTGGACCCCGCGCAGGTCGGCGAATCCTCCCTTGACGAAGGCCCGGACCAGGTTCAGGGTCGCGGCCGAAGCGTTGTACACCCGCACCAGCCGCTCCGGATCCGAGACCCGGGCCTCGGCCGTGAAATCGAAACCGTTGACGGCATCGCCGCGGTAGCTGGGCAGCGACACATCGCCGCGGACCTCATCGCCCTTGCTGCGGGGCTTGGCGTACTGACCCGCGATGCGCCCCACCTTCACCACCGGGACCTGCGCCGCGTAGGTCATGACCACTGCCATCGACAACTGGACGGTGAGCTTGCGTTTGATGTTCTCGGCAGTCACGGCGTCGAAGGTCTCGGCGCAGTCGCCGCCCTGCAGCAGGAACGCCCGGCCGGCAGCGACGTCTGCCAGGCGGCTACGCAGCCCGTCCACCTCACCGGCGAAGACCAGGGGTGGGAGCTTTTCGAGAGTGTCTACGACGCCGTCGAGGCGCGTCTGATCGGGATAGCTCGGCTGCTGGTGCATAGGCAGGGCGCGCAGCTGTTCCCGAGACATGATGGTGGACATGGGCGTCAGGCTACCTCAGAACCGCACATTGACCGGCCATGAGCCCTAGGGTGGAAGGCTGTGCGGGTCCTAGGCTCCCGGGTCGTGCAGACCTTGGTCGATCGCGTAGAGCGTCAACTCCACGCGGTTGTGCAGCTGAAGCTTGCGCAGCACATTCTGGACGTGGTTTTGGACGGTGCGGTGTGAGACGTAGAGCTCCTCGGCGATCTCCCGATAGGCCATGCCCTTGGCCACCCGGCGTAGCACCTCGATTTCCCGGCTGGTCAGGACGGGGCCTTCCTCGTCGTGGGCCCGGGCCACAGTTGCCATGCGGCGGAACTCCCCCAGCACGAGCCCGGCCAGCCCCGGGGTGAACACGGCGTCCCCTGCGGCGGTGCGCTGCACCCCCTCGATAAGTTCGCGCTTGGAAGCCGATTTGACCAAATAGCCCTTGGCCCCGGCCTTCATTGCCCGCAAGACATCGTCTCGCTCGCCCGAGGCCGAGATCACTAGGACGTGCATGTCGGGGAACTCCCGCAGCAGCACCTCGGTGCATGTAGCACCGTCGGGCTCCGGTATTTGCAGGTCGACGACGAGGATTTCCGGCCTGGTGGCCCGAGCGCGGGTCAGGCACTCGGTGCCGTCCTTGGCCACTGCCACAATCTCGAAGCCCACCTCGGTGAGGTCTTCGCTGAGTGCGTCGAGCCACATGGGATGATCATCGACCAGCATGACGCGCCGTCGCTGCACCACTTACTCCTCCACATCCAGGGCGAAACGAAGCTCCCACTCCGTCCCGCTGCCGGGCGTTGACTTCAACATCGCCGAGCCCCCCAACGCGGTCATGCGTCCCACGATCGAGTGCTGAATTCCCATCCGGCCCCGGGACGCCGCCTCGGCTATCTGTGCGGGGGCCATGCCAACCCCGTTGTCGCGGACCCAGACGATGACCTCGTCATCGGTCTCCTGATCCAGCAGCACCCACGCTTGCGCCTGGTCACCCGCGTGACGCTCGACATTTGTCAGCGCCTCCTCCAGCGTAGCGGCTACCTCGTCAGCCATGCGGCGGGGGATCATTACAGCGCCCGCCATCGTCGAGACAGTGACCCGCGCACTGGCATATCTCTCCAGGATGATCGCCAGGTCCACCAGGGTGGAATCGGCGTGTTCGGGAACCTCACGGTCGTGCAGCAGCGATCTGAGCTGGGACTCCGACTCGTGGGCGAGGGTGGCGAGCCGTGCGCCGCGGGGGCCGAGACCGGCCCCCTCGCGGGCCACGAGTGCCAACACCTGCAGGGTTCCGTCGTGGACCAGACGAGCCAGGCGCTCGCGTTCGGCCAATGCTCCTGCCCTGGTCCGCTCTCGGTCTCGGTCGCTGATCGACGACTTGAACTGCCCGATGAGCAGTCCGACCACCATCGGGCCGAGGACGCCGGCCATGGCGATGTCGACCCGCTGCAGTGTCAGCCCTGGCGGTAACGCCAGGAACACCACCCCGAGGCCCAGCGCGGCCGCCCCCGCCCAGCCGGTAGACACGAACACGGCCATGAACAGGGCGCAACTGCCGAACCATAGCCCCGCCACGGTCAGGGGGGCGACGGCCGGGTCAACGACGAACGGGGTGAGGATCAGCATCGCCAAGGACACCCCGACGTCGGCGATGCAGGCGCCGGCGGTCCGGTTGGATGGCCACCGCAGGTGCCAGGAGATGAAACCCGTCCATCCCACCAGGACCAGGGTGGCCGCCACCAGCGCGACGGGCTGCCTGGCGTTGGGGAGGATGACCACGAGGTTGTAGCCGACGGCGTGGGCGGCCAGCAGGCCACGCAGCCCCACCATGACGGTGAAGCTGCGCCCGAGGACGTCGTGGCCCCCCACCCATCCCGTGACGGCGCGTAGTGCCCGGGCCACGGGTTTGTCGGTGGGCGAGCCGGGTTGGCTCATCGTGGCTTGGCAGGCGGTGGGTCGCCTCCGCCCGGGCGAGCGAGCACGTAATCATCGCTGCCAGTTTCCTTCAAGTCCCCGCCCTTGACCCGGAATGCGTAGACGTCGGCATATTCCTGACCTGTCAGGTCTTGGATGGCGGCCAGGGTCTCATCGGTGACCCACCGCAGCGTGGCGGGGCTCATGTCCCCGACATGCTCGCTGAACTCGATGGGCTCCCCCACCACCACGATGGGGCGCCGGATCCAGGGCATCCCAAAGAGCCCCCGGACCCGCTGGGTGCCCACCACGCCCACCGGCAGCACCGGCACATCATTTGCCAACACCATCCGGGCCATGCCGGTCTTGCCCTTGTAGAGCCGCCCGTCTGGTGATCGGGTCCCCTCTGGGTAGATCGCTATCACGTGGCCGTCGGCCAGGACCTGACTGATCGCCGACAATGAGGCGGCGCTGGCGCGTCCCCCGCCTCGATCCATCGGCACCATGTCGACTGCCTTGAGGAACCAGGCGACGATCTTGGATCCGATACCACCGGCACCGGTGAAGAGCTCTGCCTTGGCCGGAAACGTGACTCGTCGGGGCAGCATCGCGGGGATGACCACGGAGTCCATCGCGGCAAGATGATTACTGGCCAGGATGACTCCCCCGGCGGCGGGGACATTCTCGGCGCCGACGATCCGGCCGCGGAAGCCGACTTTGACCAACGGGCCAAAGATGACCGTCTTGAAGAACTCGTACCACATCGCGTTGGGTCTACCTTTCACTCAGGCATCAGGATACTGGGGCACAACGGCTCACTGTGTTGCCGAACCGAGTTCGGACGAGCACAGTTAGGCCATGATCGAGATCAGGCCCGAGGGGCGCACCCGGCGTTGGAGCGGCGGCGAGATCGGCGTGATGGTCAGCCATGGCTTCACTGGGACCACAGAGTCGGTGGCTGACTGGGCGCAGGCGCTGGCCGATGCTGGGATGCGGGTCGTCGCGCCGCGCTTGACCGGACACGCCACGTCCTGGCGCGATCTTGATGCCAGCCGGTGGCAGTACTGGGTCGATGACGTCACCCGGGCATTCGACGAGCTGGAGCGGCAGTGCCGGTTCGTGTTCGTGGCTGGGTTGTCGATGGGTGGGGCGCTGGCGTTGCGGGTGGCTCAGACCCGGCCGGTGGCCGGCGTGCTCCTGGTCAATCCGGCCATCGCCTCGCACAGCCCCGCCATCAACTCCGCTGGGGCGCTGCGCTGGGTAATACCGGCAGCTCCGGGGATCGCCTCCGACATTCGGCTGCCCGGCGTGGTGGAGCCCGGCTACTCGCACGTGAGCGTGCGGGCCGTGCACCAGATGACCCGCTTGTGGGCGGTGGTCCGGCGGGACCTGGCCGCGGTGAGCGCACCGGTGGTGGTGTTCAAATCCGAGGTGGACCATGTGGTCGATGACCTATCGGTGGAATTGATCCGCCGCTGGTTACCTGGCGCCGTGGTGCGCAACCTGCGGCACAGCTACCACGTGGCCACGTTGGATCATGATGCTGCGCTGATTTTTTCGGAATCGGTGGAGATCATCGAGCGCCGCGCCGCGCGACTCAGGCATGGCTACCCCGGCGTGTCCGAGCCTGCCTGATCTGCGGTTCCCGTGGTGCTGATCGCGCAGCTGCGCCGCGTCGAGCCCGGCCCGTGGGGCTAGGCGACCCGACGGGCGCCCGAGTACGGCATCAGGTTCAGTGATGCCACCTGCACGCCGGAGCGGGGGTTGGCGGCGTGCACAATCTTGCCGTTGCCGATGTAGATGCCCACGTGCGAGATGGGGCTGTAGTAGAACACGAGGTCGCCGGGCTGCAGGTTGCTCTTGCTGACGGGGGTGCCGAGGCCAGCCTGGCCCCGCGACGAGCGAGTGAGGTTGATCCCCACCTGACGGTAGGCGTAGCTCGTCAGCCCCGAGCAGTCGAACGTGTTGGGGCCCGAGGTACCCCAGACATAGCTCTTGCCCACCTGGGCGAGCGCGATCTGCGCCGCCTGCTCCCCACGGGAGCTGCCGGAGCTGGTGACGTTCGAGGTCGTGTCGTTGGAGCTTGATTCGCTGCTGGAGGAGGAATTGGAATTGTTCGAGGAGCTATCGCTCGAGTCGTCGCTGGCGGCTGCCTCTTCGGCGGCCTGCCGGTCGGCCTCTTCCTGCTGACGCTGCCGCTCGAGCTCAAGCTGACGCAGCCGCTCCTGCTCTTCGGCGTTGAGCCGGTCGTAGACCGCTTCGGCTTCGGCGGCCTTGGCCTCGTAGTCGCTGGCGAGCTCCTCCTTGGCCTTGAGGTCGTTTTGGAGGGATGTGTTGGTGGCGTCGGCGTCGTCGCGCAGCTCATCCAGCCTGGCCTGCTCCACCTGGAACGCCTGGATCTGGGCGTTGCTGCGATCTGTCTCGTTTTGGATGGTGGCCAGCGAGTTGAGGAAGCTGGCGTCGTCGCCGCTGGTGATGAGTTGCGCCGTGACGTGCAATCCCTGGGTTTGGAAGGTGAGTGCGGCGATCTCACCCAGATCGTTGGCCATCTGGTCGACCTTCGCCTCTTGGGCTGCGAGGTCACCGGTCAATGATTCGAGCTTGGTGGCTGCCTCATCCGCGCGATCGCTGGCCTCGATGATCTCCTGATCGAGGGCGCTGGCATCGGCTTGGATCTTCTCGAGGGCTTCCTTCGCCTCTGCTACCGCGTCGGGATCTGCCTGGGCTGGAACGGCGAAACTTGCTGCGAACGCGCCGATCATCACAACACCGACCACGGTACGAAGCTTGTTCACGGTTGCCCCCAAAGTTGACCATTCGCAATCTGAGAGAATCTTAGGCGGGACTCAGGTCAATTCTCAAGTCGCGGTCCGAAATTGTCGGCGCCGGCCCCTACTGTGCCTGGCATGCCGATCGCGTCAGCCCAACCGTCGTTCGACGAACTTGGCCTCCCGCTGGCGGCCACGACGTTCTGCGTGGTCGATCTGGAAACCACGGGCGGCGGCGCAGAGTGCGAGATCACCGAAATCGGCGCGGTCAAGGTGCGCGGCGGCGAGCTGCTGGGCGAGTTCCAGACCCTGGTTCGCCCCAGCGGGGCCATCCCCCCGATGATCCAGGTGCTGACGGGCATCACCCACCAGATGGTGGCCGGGGCCCCACCGCTGTCGGTGGCGCTGCCGAGTTTCGCCACGTTCGCCGCCGGATGTGTGCTGGTGGCACACAACGCCTCGTTCGATGTGCGCTTCCTGCGCCGTGGTTTCGATGCCTTGGGGCTGGCCTGGCCCCGGCCCCAGGTGGTGGACACCGTCGCGCTGGCACGCCAGGCGCTGCTGCCCGGGGAGGTCCGCAATCATAAGTTGGCCACGCTAGCCGCCCATTTCGGCGCGGGCACCCAGCCCACCCACCGTGCGCTGGCCGACGCGCAGGCTACCGTCGACGTCCTCCATGGCCTGTTGGAGCGGGTGGGCAATCTCGGGGTGGCGACGCTGGAGGATCTCAACGAGCTGGTGCGCCGCGTCTCGCCACAGCGCCGCGCCAAACGCGTCTGGGCACGCGATCTGCCCAGCACCGCCGGCGTGTATTGGTTCGTATGCGAGGGGCCCGATGCCTCCGGGGCACAGCACAGCGAAGTGCTCTACGTCGGCACGTCCACCAATCTGCGGCGGCGCGTCGGGTCGTACTTTTCTGCCGCCGAGCCTCGGGCGCATATCCACGAGATGGTGCGCGTGTCCACCGGCGTTTCGCATGTGACGTGCGAGACACCTCTGGAGGCCGAGGTACGGGAACTGCGCATGATCGCCGCTCACGCACCCCGGTACAACCGACGCTCGAAGCGCCAGCACCGTCTGTGGTGGCTGCGGCTGACGTCAGAGGCATTTCCGCGGCTGTCGGTAGTGCGCCGTCCACCCACTGATGGCGCGCCGATGTGGGGTCCGTTCCGCAGCCATGGCGAGGCAGACGAGGTGGCGCTGGCCCTCTACGACGCCTTTCGGATTCGTCGCTGCACCAGGCGGCTGTCCAGGCGCGCGGCATCGGCGGCGTGCGCGCTTGGGGAGATGGGGCGGTGCCTGGCCCCGTGCCAGCTTGGCCCCGCTGCGGAGCAGTATCCAGACGTGGTGGCCGCCCTGACCCAGGCCTGGCAGTTCGACCCTCGCCCGGTGGTGATCGCGGCCCGATCGAGGTTGGCCAGGCTCGTCGGACAGGAACGCTTCGAGGAGGCAGCCGAGGTGGCGGGCCGCCTGCGGGCTGTCGCGGCTGCGTCTCGGCGGTTTCACCGGCTTCAATCACTGGCTCGCTGCCCGGAATTGGTCGCCGCCGCCCCATCGCAGGGCTTGTGGGAGATCCATGTGATTCGCTACGGGCGGCTCGCGGCGGCCGGGCGGGCTAGGGCGAGCCAGACCCCCGCCGAGGCTGAGCTATTGGCGCGCCGCGCCGAGACAGTGTTGGCTCCGCCGGCGGGGCTGCCTGCGGGATCGGTCGAGGAGGCCGAGCGGATTGCTGCGTGGTTGGAGCGGCCGGGGGTCCGGCTGTTGAGCTCGACGGGCGAGTGGTCCTGGCCCAGATCGGCGGTGATCAACGACGAGGATCTTATCGAGCTGGCGACGGGGACGCGGGCCGAGAAGATCCCCTGGTCACTCGGGCCCGAGGATTCGGCTGGGCCGATGGCGGGTGCGCGCTATCGGCAACGCACCCGCCGGCTGGTCAGGCCAGCGTGACCGAATCGATCACCACGGGGGTGGTGGGGCGGTCGGCCCGGTCGGTCGACGTGGTGGCGATCGCCTGCACAACCTTCTGGCTCGCCTCGTCGGTGACCTCACCGAAAATTGTGTGGCGGCGGTTCAGGTGCGGGGTGGGCGTCACGGTGATGAAGAACTGGCTACCGTTGGTGCCCGGCCCGGCATTTGCCATGGCCAGCAGGAACGGCCGATTGAACGAAAGTTCGGGGTGGAATTCGTCGGCGAAGTTATAGCCGGGGCCACCACGGCCATCACCCTGCGGGCAGCCGCCCTGGATCATGAAACCGTCGATGACGCGATGGAACCCGAGCCCCTCGTAGAACTTCCCGGTGGTCTTCGCACCGGTCGTCGCGTCGACGTATTCCTTGGTTCCGCCTGCCAAGCCAACGAAATTGGCCACGGTCTGCGGCGCCTGATCGTCGAACAGCTGGATCTCGATGTCCCCCAGGGACGTGTGAAGGGTTGCGGTGCTCATCGGTTCCTTTCCGCCATGCACTTCCGCGGGTTCGCGGCTATTTCATCCTGCCGATGCCCCAGGACGCGGTAGCGTAGAGGGTGCTCGACTACGAGCCAAACTATTGGAGGAATCCGTGAGGAACAAGAAGCAGCTATCCGAGGCCGCCGCTGTCGCCGCCGCCACCGCCGCTGAGACCAGCCAGAACGCCATTAACGATGCAGTTGCCAAGGCAAACGAACTGCTTCAGGAGGCGCAGCGTGTGGCCGGCCCGGCCATCAAAGACGCCAGGGTCAAGTCGGCGGACTACGCGGCCAAGCGACTTGACGATTGGGAGCCGCAGATCCGCGGTGCCCTCGACAAGGTGACCCCCGCCGTGGATGCCGCGCGGGAGAAGGTGGCCGAGGAGTACTTGCCCAAGCTTCAGTCGATCTTGCATGATGCTGCCGAGCATCCTGTGGTGCAGGAGACCACAAAACGAGGCAAGAAGGCAGCCAAGCGGGCACTCAAGGGTGAGCTTGAGCCCAAGAAGAGGACCAACGGATTCAAGGTCTTCGGCAAGATCGTGCTCATCGGCGCCGCTGTCACCGGCGCCGTCGCCGCCTTACGTCATTTCCTCACTCCGAAGGACGACGGATGGACCGCGCACGAGCCGTCCAAGGCTTATGTCAATAACTCTGCGAGCGCGGCGTTCACCTCCGCCACGCCAGCCCCAGCGGCCGAGGCTGCGGCCGATTCCGCGGACGAGGATGTGGTGACCGCCACCGAGGAGGCCGTCGAAGCCGACACCGGCACCGACGAGCCGGCCCCTGCCGACGACTCCGAGGGCTACGGCCCCGGATCCTACGTCGGCACCACCCCGCCCGAGGGATTCCATATCAAGGGCAACGAGCGCTCAAAGAAGTTCCACCTACCGGGGTCCGGCGGCCATGAGCGCACCATCGCCGAGGTCTGGTTCAGCTCCGAAGAGGCCGCCGAGGCCGCTGGCTTCACCCGCGCGCAGCGCCAACTGGTCAGCACCCGGAGGGGTCGACGCACGTCGGCCCCTCCTGCCATGTCCGGGTTCCCGCCTGCGCCCCTGCACCGGGTCCCCGCGCAGGCCCGAAACGCCGCCCAGCCCTGTCGACGATGGAGCTAGGCGCTGGCTCAGCGCACCGGCGGCGATTCGTGCTCCTTGGGTGCAGCATTCGCCCCACCGGCGAGGGTTACCCACAGGCGAGGGTGATCCCCTGCCGATGGCCCAGTGCCGGGCTAGCCTGCGGCCATGATCTGGGCGATGGCCGCGACGGCGGCAGCGGCGATCGCGCACCTGTGGCTGCTGGTTCCCCGGCTGCCGCCGCCAGCGACCGAGCCCGGCGAAGTCCCACCCGATTACCGGTCACTTGCCAGTCGCACGGGGCTCGTGGTCGTTGCCCTCGCGGCGGGGGCTTCGTGGCTCCTGGTCGCGCCCGCTCCAGCTGAAGCGCCGGCCTGGTTCGGGTATCTGGGCGGCGGTTCGGTGCTCGCGTGGGTAGATCTGCGCACCACATACCTGCCACGACGGCTGCACTACATCGTGCTCGCGCAGGTCGCCGCCGGACTGGCCTGGCTCGCGGTGACCCACTGGATGGTCGCGGCCGCCGCCCTCGCCGGTGGTCTGGCCGCCGCGGGCCTGCTGTGGCTCGTGTGGCGCCGAGGGGGCTCACTCGGCTTCGGCGATGTACGGCTCGGGCTCCTCACGGGAGCCATGGGCGCGACCATGGGATTGGCGGGCTGGATCTGGAGCCTCATGGCAGGCAGCCTTGTCGGGCTGGTGCTTGCGGTGACCCACACGCTGCGGCGTCGGCACACGAGCCTGCCCACGTATTTCGCCTATGGTCCGGCACTGTGGCTGGGCCCGGTGATCACTGCCGTGGTCAGCGGTTGGTAGCTGCCACCCAGGTTTCCAGGGTACGTTCGGCCGCCCCGGAGTCGATCGCTGACACCACGTCGTCGAGGGTCTCGGCCAGCTGATCGCGAAGTTCCACGGTCGGACTCACTCCACGGTAGGCAAGTAGAGCCGCCGCCGCGTTCAGGGCGACGATGTCGCGCACCGGGCCGGTGGCTCCGGCGAATACGTCCCTGGCCACCTGCGCGTTGTGTTCGGGCGGGCCGCCCACCAGATCGGCCGGGGCCGCCGGGCGCACGCCCAGCTCCGCCGGATCGATCGTGGTGCGATGCACCCGAGCATCGGAGATCAGCCACACATCCGACGAGGACGTGGTGGTCAACTCATCCAGCCCGTCGAAACCGCGGAACACCAGACCCCGCTGTCCGCGTCCGGCCAGGACCCTGGCCACCACCGGAGCGACGGCGTCATTGGCCACACCCAGGGCCATCGCGCGCGGCTGAGCCGGATTCGATAGCGGGCCCAGGAAATTGAAGGTGGTCTGGATCGCCAGCTGTTTGCGCACGGGGGCCACGTTCTTCATGGCCGGATGGTACTGCTGAGCGAAGAGGAAGACTATTCCGGCCTCGTCAAGGATGGACGCCTGCCTCGACGGGTCCACGGTGATGTTGACTCCGAGGGCTTCCAAGGTGTCAGCGGTTCCCGACATCGACGAGGCGGCTCGGGCGCCGTGCTTGACGACCTTCGCCCCGGCAGCCGCCGCCACTACTGCCGACATAGTGGAGATGTTGACGGTGTTGGCGCGATCACCGCCGGTGCCGACGACGTCGACCGCCTCTTGATCCAAGACCAGCGGGACCGCGTTGGCGAGCATCGCGGCGCTCAGGCCTGCGATCTCATCCTCGGTCTCGCCTTTGGCGCGCAGCGCGACCAGCAGCGCAGCCAACTGGACCTCGCTTGCCCTGCCGTTGAAGATCTCGTTGAGGGCCCACTCGGCGGCCTCGGGCTCCAGCCCCTCGCGGCGCACCAGGCCGGTCAGGATGTCGGGCCAGGCGTAGCTCACGCGCTCACCGCTTGTGCCCGCAGAACTTCTGCGACCTGCTCCGGGAGCCGGACCGGATCCACCGGATACGCCGACAGGGCATCGGCCCTCGACCAGGCGCCCAGCCAACCGTCGTCGCGACGGGCCACGAGCAGCAACACCGGCGGGCAGTGGGCATACTCCTCCTTGAGCTGATACGACAGCCCGAACCCACCCGGGCGTGCCTCGCCGTCCAGGATCACTATCCCGTAGCCGGTATCGGCGTCCAGGGCCCGCAACAACGCTGGCCCAGTGGCCACCTCGAGGACATCGATCTGCGGCAAATCACGGGCAACCCGTTGCCCAAGCGCCAGCCGAACGTGCTGACGTACGGTCCGATCGTCTGAGTACAGCAGCACCTTGATGGGCTGGCTCGCGTCGCTCATGTGGATTCCTGTCCGCTGGGGTCATCAGCATCGTAGCCAACGCCCCCACCGCTCGCATGCTGCGCCCCCGCCGCAGCCGCTTGCTCGCGACGATCCAGAGCCCGGTCCACCCGGCGGGCTTCCCGGGCGGACTCCTTGACCCATTGGTAGAACAAGACGCTCATGCATGCGAATGCCGTCAGATCACCTGTCGCCCACATCAGGGCTCCCGCCCAGGTTTGGTCGTCCATGGGACTCAGCCCCCAGGATCTGTTGAAGGCCAGGTACCACTCTTCGGCAATGAGGGTCTCGGAGCCCATGATCGTGACACCGAGGAAAGCATGGAAGGGCATCGTCAGCATGAACAACAGCACCCGGATCGGGTAGGGCATCCGGATCGGCACCGGATCGACGCCCAGCAGCGGGAAGAAGAACAAGAAGCCGATGATGACCATCCACAAGTGCAGCAGGTCGTGCTGGACGTCATCACGCAGCGTGAGGTTGTACCAGCCGGTCATGTAGAGCAGGAACGGGCTTGCCACCATCAGCAACGTCGTCAGGGGTGGGAACATCAGTGCCTTGGCGGGCCACGAATGCACCACGGTCAGGAGCCACCCCCGGGGCCGTTTCGGCAGCGCCCGCAAAGCCAGCGTCATCGGGGCACCCGCCACAAGGAACACCGGGGCGACCATGTTGTAGAGCATGTGCTGAACCATGTGCGGCCAGAACAGCACAGTGTCATAGACTCCGAGAAAGCTGAAGGAGGCCAGGAAGATGGCGCCGCCGCCTAGTCCGATGAAACTGAACGTGCGCCAGGCCGACCACGCGTCACCACGACGTTTGAGGGTGATGACGCCCCACAGGTAGAGCGCGGCCGGCACAGCCAGCAAGATCAGACCGAACCACTCGAAGCCCCAGGCGCTCAGATACCGCCATCCGACAAGGGGAATGATGTCATCGCCTGGGTCGGCGTGGAGGGGAAGGGCCGTCAGCAGCAGCGACCCGAGGGTTCCAACCATGGGCCGCATTATGCCCCACGCCACCAGTGGCTCCGGTTTCGGACAGCCTGTCTCGTTGACCTGGCCGGGGAGCTATGGGCCATAATGACGTGTGGCCACCACCGACGATACATTGACCCGAGGCCCGGTCCCGACCGGGGCCGTGCAACCGATCCCGAACGCGCGGCTCAACCGCCCCGCGGGGCGTCCCGACCCCGTCGCCGTCGGCACTATGATCTGGTTGGCGAGCGACCTGATGTTCTTCGCGGCCCTGTTCGCCGCCTACTTCTGGATCCGCAACATCACCACTGAGCGCGCCACGGGAGTCAGCTTGTGGGACGCCAGCACTCAGCACCTCGACGTGACCTTTGCCAGCATCAACACGGCGATCCTGGTGACCTCCTCGATCACCTGTCAGCTCGGCGCCAACGCCGCCGAGCACGGACGGGTCACCGGTTCCTGGCTGAACCCGCTGAAGTGGGGCCTGCGGCAGGCCTACACCATCACCTTCGTGTTGGGTGCGACGTTCGTCGCCGGCCAGGTGTGGGAGTACTTCAACCTGTTCAGCGAGGGGTACACGATCTCTACCAACGTGTACTGGTCGGCATTCTTCTTGGCCACAGGTTTCCACGGCCTCCACGTGACCGCAGGACTCGTCGCATTCCTGTTCGTCCTGGCCCGTTCCTACATGACCCGCACGCATACGCACGAACAAACGGTCGGCGCCCACGTCGTCAGCTACTACTGGCACTTTGTGGACGTCATCTGGATCCTGCTGTTCGGCGTGCTCTACTTCCTGCGATAAGGCCACCGGGCGAAAGAGATGACTGTGACTCGTTCCACTAAGCACCGCTCGAAGCTGGCACGGCCGCTTCTGATCCTGCTCGCGCTCGTCGCGGTGGGGCTGTCCTATTCGGTGATTTCGCCGCAGACCACTTCCGCGGACTCTGAAATGACCCAGCAGATTGAGGAGGGCAAGGCGTTGTTCGATGTCACCTGCTCCTCGTGCCATGGGCTCAACGCCGAAGGCACCTCGCAGGGCCCGAGCCTCATCGGTGTGGGCGCCGCGTCTGTTGACTTCCAGATGGGCACCGGACGGATGCCCGCCGCCCGCCCCGAGGCGCAGCTGCCCAAGCGCGAGGTGATCTACTCCCAGGAGCAGATCGACGCGGTGGCCGCCTACATCGACAGCCTGGCTCCCGGCGTGGCCATTCCAGACCCCTCGGAGTATGACACCTCCGCGCTCACCGCCGATGAGGTGGCCAACGGCGGGGCCCTGTTCCGGGCGAACTGTTCGGCATGCCACGGGATCGTCGGCGGCGGCGGTGCCCTGCCCAACGGCAAGTACGCCCCGTCGCTGCTAGAGACCAGCGACAAGCACATCTGGGAGGCGATGCGTACCGGCCCCCAGCAGATGCCTGTGTTCTCCAAGGACGTCATGACCGAGGAGGAAGTTCGGGAGATCATCGCCTACCTCGACCAGGCACACGCCCAGCCCACCTACGGCGGCTTGGGCATGGGCGAGAACGGCCCCGTCTCCGAAGGTTTCTGGGTCTTCATCATCGGCATCGGCGGCCTCGCCGGATTCGCTCTGTGGATCGCGAAGAAGGGGGCGCGCGCCCGATGAGCACCAACTTGCCGGTCAAGGACCCCGAACTCGGGCACGTGATCGCCGATCCCGGCCTTGAGGATCACGTCGAGCGTTATGCCGACGCGAACCCGGCGGCAGGCCAGCGTACCTACCTGGCGATCCTCGCAATGCTGGCTGCGGTGCCAGTCCTGGCGATCGCGTTCATCGTCATCTACTTCGCGGTGCCCCGCCAGTGGGCCGTCGACTTCGGCCCACTGCACGCCAACGCGCTCCACGTCGGCCTCGGTCTGACCGCCGGCCTCGCTGTGCTGCTGATCGGTATGGCTGCGGTGCAATGGGCCCGGCTCATCATGGACGATCACGAGAGCGTCGAGGTTCGCCACACGGCCAGTTCCTCCCCGGCCGATCGCGCCTCCGTCGCCGCGCAGTTCGAGGACGGCGTGAAGCAATCCGGTGTTCAGCGGCGCAAGCTGCTGCTCGGCGCCATGGGCGGCGCGATCGGATTCAGCGTGCTGCCGGCTGTGGTGCTGCTCGCCGATCTGGGGCCGCACCCGACCAAGTCGGTGCGCGAAGAAACCATCGAGAAGACGATCTGGTCGGCTTCCAACGACGCCGCGCTGGCCAACAAGGTGAGGCTCGTCAACGACGACGCGGTCAACCCGCGGCCACTGCGCCCCGAAGACATCGAGATCGGCCAACTCGTCAACGCCCAGCCGGAGACGCTGTTCGACCTCCACGGCTCGGACTATCAGGTGGAGAAGGCGAAGGCGGCGATCATCGTCGTGCGCATGGACCCGGCCTCCATCAAGGTCCCGGAGTCCCGCAAGGACTGGCAGGTGGGCGGAATCCTCGCCTACTCCAAGATTTGTACCCACGTCGGGTGCCCCATCAGCTTGTGGGAGCGACAAACGCACCACCTGCTGTGCCCATGTCACCAGTCGACTTTCGACCTGTCGGATTCGGGTGTCGTGGTGTTCGGGCCCGCCGCGCGCGCGCTGCCGCAGCTGCCCATCACAGTCAACGAGGAGGGCTACCTGGTGGCATCGTCGGACTTCACCGTTCCGGTGGGGCCCAGCTACTTCGAGCGCGATTCCCGCGAGGACTTCAAAGCAGGTGACAACTGATGGCCACACCCACCACGACCAGCGACAAGGCTGGCGTCCTCGAGACCGAGCGCCCCGCCGCGGCCAAAGGCAGCGTTCCCGGCGTTCTCACCTGGGCCGACGAGCGGCTCGGCCTGGGCAAGATCGGCCGCGCCAGCCTGCGCAAGGTCTTCCCGGACCATTGGTCCTTCCTGCTGGGCGAGATCGCGCTGTATTCCTTCCTGATCCTGCTGATCACTGGCATCTTCCTCACGTTGTGGTTCAAGCCGTCCATGGCCGAGATCGAGTACGACGGCAGCTACCAGCTCCTCAAGGGAATCCCGGTCTCCGAGGCCTTCGCCTCAACGCTGGACATCTCCTTCGACATCCGCGGCGGGCTGCTGGTGCGCCAGATCCACCACTGGGCCGCGCTGCTGTTCGTCGCAGCGGCATTCGTGCACATGCTGCGCATCTTCTTCACCGGCGCCTTCCGTAAGCCGCGCGAAGTGAACTGGATCATCGGCGTCGGCCTGATGGCGATGGGCCTCATGGCCGGGTTCGCAGGCTATTCGCTGCCCGATGATCTGTTGTCGGGCACGGGTCTGCGCTTCGTCGACGGCCTCATCAGGTCGATCCCCATCGTGGGCACCTGGGCGGAGTTTTTTGTCTTCGGTGGCGAATTCCCCGGCGAACTGATCATCTCCCGGCTCTACATGGCGCACATCCTGCTGATCCCCGGGCTGCTGCTCGGGTTGGTCTCGGCGCATCTGGCGCTGGTGGTTTACCACAAGCACTCCCAGTACCCCGGGCCTGGTCACAGCGAGAACAACGTGGTGGGTTTCCCGCTGTTCCCGGTCTACATGGCCAAGGCCGGCGGTTTCTTCTTCATCGTTTTCGGTTTCCTGACGCTCATGGGCGGCTTGTTCCAGATCAACCCGGTGTGGCTGTACGGCCCCTACGATCCCGCCAAAGTCACCGCCGGGTCCCAACCCGACTGGTACATGGGCTGGGTCGAGGGCGGCATCCGCATCATGCCCGGTTGGGAGTCCCATATCGGCGGCACCACCTGGTCGTGGAACATATTCCTGCCCGGTGTCGGCTTGATGACGTTGTTGTTCGTCGGCCTGGCACTGTGGCCGTTCCTGGAACGCTGGCTGACCGGCGACAACCGGGAACATCACATCCTTGACCGGCCGCGCAATGCACCGACCCGGACCGCGATCGGGGTGGCCGGGATCACAGTGTTCTCGCTGTTCATGCTGGGCGGCGGCAACGACATCCTGGCCACGCGTTTCCACCTGAGCCTCAATGCCGTCACCGAGTTCCTGCGGGTCGCGGTATTCGTGCTGCCGGTGATCGCCTTCATCATCACCCGCCGGCTGTGCCTGTCGCTGCAGCGCCAGGACAAGCAACGCGTGCTGCACGGCTCGGAGACCGGGGTCATCGTGCGCTCCCCCGAGGGCCACTACTCCGAGGCACACACGCCGATCAGTCAGGAGGAGGCGTACACGTTGACCCAGCACGTCCAGCGCGCCCCTCTCACCGAGGATCCAGCCACCGATGCCAACGGCTTCGCGGCTTCTCGGCAGGTGGGTGGCATCCGGGCACGGGCGTCTCGCTGGTTCCTCGGAGCCCAGGTGGCAAAGCCCACGGCCGCGGAGATCGATGCTGCCGAGCACCACGACGATGACGAGGATCACGCAGTGACCGGCGGCGGGGCTTCCGAGCTCAACGGGTAGCTCCCACACCCGGAGATCCGCCGCAGGTCTCGACCGCCCAGCCGGCGCCGCCACGCTCTGGTGACATACTGGCACTCGTGCGATTCTTGAATGAGCCCACCATTGATCTGACCTATTCGGACGTGTTCATGGTGCCGAGCCGCTCGGGTGTGAGTTCTCGGCTCGGTGTCGATCTCACCTCAAGAGACGGGCTGGCGACGCCGCTGCCGCTGGTTGCGGCAAATATGACGGCGGTGTCTGGGCGGCGCATGGCCGAAACCATGGCTCGCCGCGGCGGGTTGGCGATCTTCCCGCAGGATATCCCGCACGACGTGGTGGCCAAGTCCATCGGCAGGGTCAAGTCGGCCCACCCAGTTTTCGATACTGCCGTGACCGTGGCCCCCGACACGACGGTGGGTGAGACTCTGTCGCTGATCGAGAAGCGATCGCATGGGGTGGCTGTGGTCTTGGACCATGGCCGGGTGGTGGGACTGGTATCTCCCAACGACGCTGCCGCGGCGGACCGTTTCGCGCAGGCCCAGGACGTCATGACCACCGACATCACGCGGGTCTCCCCGCAGGCTGCCCCCTCGGAGGTCTTCGACATCCTCTCCGCCCAGCACCAAAAGGTCGCCGTTGCCGTGCACGATGATGACTCGCTCGTGGGCATCATGACGAGTAAGGGAGCGCTGCGTTCTGCCATCTACTCCCCCGCTCTGGACGCCGACGCCCAGCTGCAGGCCGGGGTGGCTGTCGGGATCAACGCCGATGTCGAGGCGAAAACCCAACAGGCCCTGGCGGCTGGGGCGGACGTGCTGGTGGTTGATACCGCCCACGGCCATCAGGACAAGATGCTCGCCGCGCTCGCCCAGGCCACAGCGGCCAGGGATCGGTTCACCGCTGAGACCGGGCGCTCGGTCCTCATCGTCGCTGGCAACGTGGTCACCGCCGCGGGCACCAGGGATCTCATCGCCGCGGGCGCCGACATCGTCAAGGTCGGGGTCGGGCCGGGTGCCATGTGCACCACCCGGATGCAGACCGGTGTCGGGCGTCCGCAGTTTTCGGCCGTCGTGGAATGCGCTGCCGCAGCAGCTCAGGCAGGTAAATCGGTGTGGGCCGACGGCGGCGTGAAACACCCTCGCGACGTCGCCCTCGCGTTGGCGGCGGGAGCCGGGTCAGTGATGATCGGCAGCTGGTTCGCCGGCACCCACGAATCGACGGGAACGCAACTTCACGATCACGAGGGTCGTCCCTACAAGGAGTCCTTCGGGATGGCCTCAGCCCGGGCGGTCAGCCACCGCACCCGCGAGCAGTCGGCCTTCGAGCGCGCCCGAGCCGCCCTCTTCGAGGAAGGCATTTCATCGTCGAAGATGTACCTGGATCCCCGGCGTCCCGGGGTCGAGGACCTGCTGGATTGGATCACCTCGGGCGTGCGCTCGTCATTGACCTACGCTGGCGCGGCAACGCTTCCGGAGTTCGCCGAGCGCGCTGTGGTGGGGATTCAGTCATCCTCCGGCTACGACGAGGGACGTCCTGTGGCGTCCAGTTGGTGAACCATGCGCAATTTCTTCGGTATCGACGATGACTTCGTCCGCGCCTTACCGGAACGGCACTGGCGCTCCGACATCATCATCTCCACTATTCTGGCGGGGTTGGCAATACTGGAGTTGCTGACCTATCGATTCCAGGCAGATTTCCTGGACCGCGAGTACGATGTGGAGCCGCTGCCTGCGAACTATCCGGCAATGCTGGCAATGATTCTGGCGGCCGGGGTGCTGGTGGCGTTGCGACGCCGATGGCCGGTCATGATGCTTGTCCTGGCAACCGGCGTTCATTTCATCCTCAGCGGAACCCTGTTCATACCGCTGAGTCACCTCACCACGATGCAAGTACTCTACTTCGTGGTTCTCTACTCGGCCGTGGCCTGGGCAAGGAAACGCGAAGCGTTGATGTTGGCCGCGGTGGTCGTCTTGCTGGCGATGGTTGTCTGGATCACCATCGATTCAGTCATCAATATTTCCTGGATGAGGTCAACCTACGGCAGTAACACCACAGTCCTTTTGATCTCGACAGTTCTGGTCAACCTCGCCTACTTCGGTACCGCCACCTGGTTGGGAAGGGATTCCTGGCTCAAAGCCAGGGGCGAACACGAGCTCGTGACGTCGCTGGCGGTCATCGAGGACCAGTCGCGGCAGTTGGCCGATCAGGCAGTGCTGGGTGAGCGGGTGCGCATCGCCCGGGAGCTTCACGACTCGATGGCTCACCATGTGGCGCTCATCGGGGTCCACGCCGCTGCGGCGCGGCTCACGATTGACAAGCGTCCGGTGGAGGCGGCGCAGGCCCTGCAATCGGTCGAGCAGTCCTCGCGGCAGGCGGTTGCCGAGATCCAGGCGGTGGTGGGTTCGTTGCGTGATGCCGATGCCAAGGACTCGCCGCAACCCAACCTTGACCTGCTGCCCACCTTGTTCGCGGAGAATCAAGGGCTGGGCCTGCAGGTCTCCTACACGAGCGTGGGGAGTCAGGCCCGGTTCGATCAGCTCTCCCCCACCTACGGTGCGGCGTTATTCCGCGTGATCCAGGAGGCCCTCACAAATGTCCGCCGCCATTCGACTGCTTCGGCCGCGCGCGTCACCGTGCGGCTGGGCTCCCACAGCGCCGAGGCTGAGATCGTCGACGACGGCCAGCCTGTCGTGGGCTCCTCCGGCAGTAGGCTTGGGCAAGTGGGCATCAGGGAACGGATCTCGGCGCTGGGCGGCGACAGTAAGCTGGGCCCCCGCTCCGAGCGTGGTTATCGCGTGTGGGTGACGATTCCAGTTGAGCAATCGCAGTGATCCGGGTGCTGCTGGTCGACGACCAGACGATGGTTCGCCGCGCGTTCGGGCTGATGCTGAGCGTCGAGGACGACATTGAGCTGGTCGGTGAATGCGCCAATGGGACCGAGGCGGTAGCCGCCTGTGAAGGGCTGCGCCCCGACATAGCGCTCATGGACATCGAAATGCCCGAAATGAACGGCATCGATGCCACACGTGAGGTGGTGGCGGGCACCGACACCGAGGTCATCGTGTTGACGACCTTCGACCGCGACGACTACCTCTTCGACGCGCTGGAGGCGGGGGCCGCCGGGTTTCTACTCAAGAACGCCGAACCGGAGAAGTTGCTCGAGAGTATCCGTACCGTCGCCAGCGGTGCGGCACTGCTCGCCCCGGAGGTCACCCGTCGGGTGATTCAGCAGGCAGTCTCGGGGCACCGCCGCACAGCACCAGATACTCAACGAATCGAGCGACTCAGCGAACGAGAGCTTGAGGTACTGACCCTCATGGCCCGCGGCCTGTCCAACGCCGAAATCGCAGCAGACCTGTTCCTCGGTGGGGCAACCGTCAAGACCCACGTCTCTGCCGTCTTAGGCAAGCTCGGGGTACGCGACCGTGTCCAGGCAGTCATCGCGGCATTCCGCCACGGAATAGGGCACTAACCCCAGGCGCCCGACGGGACTGGACCGACACCGCGTCACCGGCGCCGGTCACATGGTTTCATCCCAAAGGTGGACCCTTCGCGGCTCACAATCCCACCGCGGCCCGATCCCGAAAGGCCCTCCCCCCTGCCAGCCTTAAGGCATGACAAGGAGGAACCAATGATCGAAGTACGACACCTGACCCGGAAGTTCAGAGAACTTGTTGCGGTCAATGACGTCAGTTTCCAAGTACGGCCCGGCGAGTTCACCGGATTCGTCGGCGGCAACGGCGCCGGCAAGACCACCACGATGCGGATGATGATGGGCACCCTGGCCTCGAACGGCGGTGAGGTCCTCTGGCAGGGCCGCCCCATCACCCGCGGTGACCGCGCCCAGCTGGGCTACATGCCCGAGGAGCGGGGGCTCTACCCCAAGCAGCCGGTGTTGCGCCAGCTCGCCTACTTCGGGGAGCTACATGGCATGCAACCGCAGCAGGCGCGCCAGCAGGCAATGCTCCTGCTGGAGCGTTTTGGCCTGGTGAAACGGGCAAAGGACAAACTCGAGAAACTATCGCTGGGAAACCAACAGCGGGTTCAGATCGCCGCCTCCGTGATCGCCCAACCCATCGGATTGATCCTCGACGAGCCGTTCAGTGGCCTCGACCCCGACGCCGTTGACCAGATGCACGGCCTGCTTAGTGAGTTCGCCAAAGCCGGGGTCCCGATCCTGTTCTCTTCCCACCAGCTCGACCTGGTCGAACGACTCTGCGACCACATCATCATCTTGTCCGATGGCCAGGTCGTCGCCGACGGCACAGTTTCCGAACTACGGGCCAGCCGCGACGACGTACATCGCATCAAGACCGACTCGGATGTTGGCTGGCTTCGCGAGTTCCCCGGAGTCCACGTCATCGACCTCGACGGCGCCGAGGCCCAGGTCACGTTCACCGACGACGAGGTCGCCCAGCACGTGCTGGAACACGCAATGTCCGCAGGCCCTGTGCGCGCCTTCGGACCGGTCGTGCGCCCCCTGAGCCATATCTACCGGGAGGTCACCCAATGAGCTATTCACCACCACGCCATCCCTGGACGATCGTCGCCCGGCGCGAAGTCATGGCCACGCTCACCGACAAGTCCTTCTGGATCTCGACGCTGTCCATCGTGGGGATCATGGTCATCGCGTTCGCAGCGTCATTCTTCATGGGCCAGTCCCAGAATTCCAGGGTCGGCGCCACCAGCGATGAGGCGGCCGAGATCGCCAGTTTGGCCGCCTCAATCGCCGGAACCGACTACGTGATCTACCGGGTCGACAGCTCCGAGCTCGAGCAGGACGTCGACGACGGCACCGCCGACATAGGGATTGACCGCACCGCGAACGGATGGCGTCTCATCCTCGCAGACGTGCGGGACCAGCCCTGGGAATTCGAGGCCGCGATCGAACAGTACGCACTCAATGCCAACGCGCAACGACTCGGAATCGACCCGGCGGAGCTGGAGCGCGGCGCTGAAATCACCTACCGGGTGGCCGGAGGGCAAGGCTCCGAAGATGCCTCGGTCGCCCTCATCGCAGGCATCGTCTTCGCATTATTGTTCTTCATGTCAGCGATGCTCTACGGCCTGCAGATCTCCCAAAGCGTCGCGGAGGAGAAGGAGTCTCGCACAGTAGAAATCCTCGCGGCAGCGGTCCCCACTCGGCAGCTACTGGTCGGCAAGGTGGTCGGGGCGAGCACCTTGGCCCTGGGCCAACTCTTAATATTCATCACCGTCGGGCTGCTCGGGCTGTCACAGACCGAGTACGCGGAGATCCTGCCCATGATCACGTCCGCCGCGGGCTGGTTCGTGTTGTTCTTCCTCGCTGGATTCGCTGCACTCAGCTGTTTGTGGGCGGCCGCTGGAGCCATGGCCACCCGGGTCCAAGACGTCAACGCCACCACGATGCCGCTGATGATTTTGCTCACCGTGGTCTACCTCGCCGGTTTCACCGCCACCGGCGCTATGGCCAGCGTGTTGAGCTACGTGCCGGTGCTGTCGAGCGTGCTCATGCCGCAGCGGCTGATGACCGGTACAGCCAGCTGGGTCGATGCCCTGATCGCCCTGGCACTGACGTGCGCATTTATGGCGGTGGCAATCTTGATCGGGGAACGCATCTACCGTCGCAGCCTCCTGCAGACCTCCAGCGTCATGAAGTTCGGCGACCTCTTCAAGGCCTCGAAAGAGCTGTAGCAGCCAGGCGAACCATCGATGCAAAGGCCGCGTCCGTCCAGGGCGCGGCCCTTGCGCGCGGCCTGTCGGGCGACTTCCCGCCGGCGGCCAGCTGATGCGCTTGGGTGTGGCCGGCAGCACTAGACTCTGCCCGGACCCATCACCGTCTCAAGGAGCCGCCATGCCAAGCGATGAGCCATCACGGCTGACCCGGGGGCTGCGGGCCGGCTTCGACAGCGATCCGGGGCGTCGGGCAGTGGTGCCACCGCTGTATCTGAGCACGAACTACTCGTTTAGTGACCTCGACACTGCCCCGGAGTTTGACTACTCCAGGTCTCGAAATCCCACCCGAAGCTCACTCGACGAGGCGCTCACCACGCTGCACGCAGGCGCCGGAGCCGTCACCACCGCCACGGGCATGGCCGCGCTGAGCCTCACGCTGAGTGCCGTGGTTCCCGTCGGAGGGCGGGTGATCGCCCCCGCCGATTGCTATGGCGGCACGTGGCGGCTGCTGCAGCGGTTGCACGAGCAGGCTCGGCTGGTGGTGGATTTTGTGGACACGAGCCTGCCGTCGGCGCTGGCCGAGGCGTTGCGTGAGCCTGCCGCGCTCGTGCTTGTCGAGTCCCCCTCCAATCCGCTGCTCCGGGTGACCGATATCGCGGCGGCGGCCACGGCCGCCCGCGACGCAGGGGCTCTCCTGGGCGTGGACAACACATTTTGTTCTCCGCTGATCCAGCGTCCACTCGACTTGGGCGCCGACATCGCCATCGAGTCCACCACCAAGCTCATCGCCGGGCACTCCGATGCCCTCGGCGGGGCTGTGATCGCCGCCTCCCCCGAGATCGCCGATTCACTCGCGCAGTGGTGCAACACTCTCGGCGTGCCCAGCTCGCCTTTCGACGCCTACCTGACGCTGCGGGGACTGCGCACACTCGACGCCAGGCTCCGGGTGCAGCAAGAATCGACTCTGGCCCTGCTGGACCTTGTGGTGAGCCATCCGGCGGTCCGGGCGGCGCATCACGCCAGCCTGCCCGACCATCCGGGGCACGACATCGCGGCCGCGCAGCAAAGTGGGCCGAGCCCGATCTTCTCGTTTGAGCTCAGCGGAGGGATCCTAGCGGTGGAGGCGCTGCTGGACGGCCTCACCTGCTTCACCCTGGCCGAGTCACTTGGCGGGTGCGAGAGCCTCATCAGTCATCCGGGCCGCATGACCCATGCGGCGATGTCACAGGCCGCGCAGCAACGCGCCGGAATCACCGACGGGCTCCTCCGGGTCTCCGTGGGGCTCGAGCAACCCCAGGATCTGTGCACCGACCTGCGCGACGGGCTCGACCGCGCCGCCGCCGCGTAACCACCACCGCAGGTGGCGGGCTGTCTAGTGCCGGTAATCGCCTCGGTAGAACTCCAACACCCAGCCCGACAGCGCCCAGATGCCAAGGCCGAGGCCGAGCAGCGAAATCCAGACCTGATGCAGTGAGGGGCCGAGTAAGATCACAGTCACCACCAGCGCCGTCCAGAACGGCCAGATGCTGGTCGGCGGGAAAAACCCCATGTCGCCGGCGCCCTCGTACACCTCGGCGTCCGGGCGGTCCTCAGGCCGAGGGTCGAAGGTCCGGGCCGTGACCGACAAGTAGGCGGCGATGACGCCACCGACCAGCGCGGAGAACCCGAGCACGAATGTGCCGGCCACCTCCTGGGTCATAAACCAGTACACCGGCGTCACCACGACGAAGAAGATCGCGATGAACCAGAACACCCACTTCTCAGCCTTCATCGGTGGGTCTCCTCAAGCTGTTCGGCGGGTTCGTCGTCGATGAGTTCCGGGATGATCTCATCCGGGTCGGCGGCGTACTCGGGATGCGCCAAGTCGAAGACCGGCGAGATAGAGCGCACCCGCGGCAAGGTTGTGAAATTGTGCCGCGGCGGCGGGCAGGAGGTGGCCCATTCGAGGGAGCGACCCCAGCCCCATGGGTCGTTGACGGTGACCTTGGGTGCCTTGCGAGTGACCCAGACGTTCCACAGGAACGGGATCATCGAGACTCCCAGTAGGAACGCCCCGAAGGTCGAGACCTGGTTGAGGAAAGTGAATCCCTCCCAGGCGCCGTAGTCAGTGATGCGGCGCTGCATGCCTTCCACGCCCAGCCAGTGCTGTACCAGGAAGGTGATGTGGAATCCGAAGAACAGCAACCAGAAGTGGATTTTGCCCCAAGTCTCGTTGAGCATCCGGCCCGTGAACTTCGGCCACCAGTAATAGAAGCCGGCGAACATCGCAAACACAACGGTTCCAAACAGCACATAGTGGAAGTGAGCCACCACGAAGTAGGTGTCGGAGACGTGGAAGTCCAGCGGCGGGCTCGCCAGGATGATTCCGGTGAGGCCGCCGAACAGGAACGTGGTGAGGAAGCCGACGGCAAATGTCATGGACGTGGTCATGGTGATCGACCCTCGCCACATGGTGCCGATCCAGTTGAAGAACTTCACTCCGGTGGGAATCGCGATGAGGAAGGTCATGAACGAGAAGAACGGCAGATTGACCGCCCCGGTGACAAACATGTGATGTGCCCACACCGAGACCGACAGCGCGCCGATCGACAGCGTCGCGAACACCAGCCCGTAGTAGCCGAAGACAGGTTTACGGCTGAAGGCTGCCAGGACCTCAGTGATGATGCCGAAGAACGGCAGCGCGATGATGTACACCTCGGGATGCCCGAAGAACCAGAACAGGTGCTGCCACAGCACCGGCCCGGCATGGGCTGCATCGAAGATGTGCGCCCCGAGGATACGATCGGCGCCCAACACCAGCAGACCGGCCGACAAGACGGGGAAGCAGATCAGAACCATGAGGCTGGTCACCAGGATGTTCCAGGTGAAGATCGGCATCCGGAACATCGTCATGCCCGGGGTGCGCATCGTGATGATGGTGGTGATGAAGTTGACCGCACCGAGGATCGTCGAGGTCCCGAGGAGGTACAGGCCCATGATCCATAGATCACCCCCGTACCCGGGAGAGTTGATGGCGTCGCTGAGGGGCGCGTAGGCGAACCAGCCGAAGCTCGGTGCCCCGTCCACGGTGAGGAAGCCGCCACAGGCCAGCAACGAGCCGAATAGGTAGGTCCAGTAGGTGAAAGCGTTCAGCCGTGGGAAGGCGAGGTCTGGGGCACCGATCTGCAGCGGCATGATGGCGTTGGCGAAACCCGCGAACATCGGCGTCGCGAACATCAGCAACATGATCGTGCCGTGCATGGTGAAGAACTGGTTGAAAGTCTCGTAATTGATGAACTGGATCCCTGGGGCGGCCAGTTCGGCGCGGATGGCCAGCGCCAGCACACCACCGAAACCAAAGAAGAAAAAGGCTGTGACGAAGTACATATTTCCCAGGATCTTGTGATCCGTGGTCGTCAGGTACCGCAACACCTTGGCCCCGAGCGTCGTGCTCTCGGGAGGCTCAGCCTGCGCGTTCGTGCCAGCGCTCACTCCTGGTCCTCCACTTCTCCGGAGGGGATTGTGTCCGCCTCATTGCTGGGCATCTCGACGATGCCTTCGTTGCCATCGGCGGCCAACTGCTGCACATAGGCGTTGTATTCCGCTTCGGAGACCACATGCACCTCGAATAGCATCAGCGAGTGATACGTGCCACATAGCTCGGCGCACTTACCGTCGTAGACGCCGATCTTGTTCGGAGTCACATCGAAGGAATTCGGATGGCCCGGAATGACGTCCTGCTTGAAGTAGAACGCCGGCACCCAGAACGAGTGGATCACGTCGGGTGAGGTGAGGTTGATCCGCACTGTTTTGTTGACCGGTAGGTACAGGTCGGGGATCTCCTCGAGAGTTCCGACGGTGTGGGCATCGACACCGATGTTCGGGTTGTCAGCCTCGTGGTAGTTGAAGGTCCAGGACCACTTTTGCCCGATGACGCCGAGGGTGAGGTCCGGCTCATCCTCCTGCTCCAGCACAGCGTCCTGAGCGCGCACGGTGTAGACGAACAGCACGCCCACGATGAGGAACGGGATCAGCGTGTACAACAACTCGAGGGGGAGGTGGTACTTGGTCTGACGCGGCGCCGATGTGTCACCGTCCTTGCGGCGATACCGGATCGCGGCCCACAAGATCAGCCCCCACACCAGGACGCCGATGATCAGCGATGCCACCCAGGCACCGACCCACAGATTGCCGATATTAGGGGCCTCCTGCGAGGCCGCCTCGGGCAACCCGAATCGGGCGCCCTGCCCCGAGCATGATGTGAGACCTACGAGGCCCACGGCCCCCGCGACGGCGAGGCCACGACGGACCAGCCGACGGGTGCCTCCAAGTGAGTTGTGGGTCACCAGCTCCCTTTCACCTCGACGCAAAGTTCGCACTACCTGCGGTGCACTGGCTCAGCCTAACGCAAACGGCCACCCTGGTGCAGGGTGGCCGTGACGGGCGCGTATCATGCCGCAGTGCGGCACGCTGGGATCAGTGGAATGAATCCCCGCAGGCACAGGATCCCTGCGCGTTGGGGTTGTCGATGGTGAACCCCTGCTGCTCGATGGTGTCGACGAAATCGATGCTGGCGCCGCCAAGGTAGGGGGCGCTCATCCGGTCGGTCACAACGCTGACGCCGTTGTAATCGGTGGTGACGTCGCCGTCGAGCGAACGGTCGTCGAAGTACAGCTGGTACCGCAGACCCGAGCAGCCACCCGGCTGCACTGCGATACGAAGGCTCAAGTCGTCGCGGCCCTCGTTTTCGAGCAGGCTACGCACCTTGTTGACGGCCACATCGGTCAGGCTGACCCCGCTGGCAATGGTCTCGGTGGTGGTGTCGGTCACAGTTGCTCCTTCTCCGCACAAGCATCCGGCTGGCTGATTGCCGCCCAGTCTACGTCGGGCGCCGGGCGGGGGCTACTTGCCGTGCGCCACCAGGTACTCGGCCGAGGCCAGGATCGAGTCATCGGCGGGGATGTAGCGGAACTCGAGTTCGCGCTCGGCGTCGCTGGCGTCGATATCGAGATTGCGGGTGAGGCCGTCAACTATCTGCGCGAATAGCGGCACGACCGGCGTCAGGAGCCGGACCAGCCATACTGGGATGGCGATGCTGGAGATGCGGCGGCCGGGGTAGTGACGTTTGAGCAGCTTGGCGATATCCACCATCGTGAGGGCCTTTGCGTTGGCTGGGTAACGCTTGCCGACGCTGACCGGTTTCGAGAGCGCCGCGACGTGCATCCGCGCCACGTCCCGGACGTCGACGATCGGCAGGGTCACCGGGGGCACCGCCGGATAGCGTCCCGCGAGGAACTCCTCGACATAGCCCAGGGACGTCCCGAAGTGCAGATCCATGGGTGGACCCATCACTATTCCGGGGTTGATGGTGGTCAGCTCCATCTCGGGGTGGGCCGAGGCGAAATCCCAGGCGGCCCGCTCGGCGAGGGTCTTGGATGCCTCGTAGGCAGTTGTCCCCTTGTCATCCGGGTCAGTCCAGTTGTCCCGAGTGGAGATGGCCTCCCGCGGCTTGGTGGAGTCCTTGTAGACCGCGGCGCAGCTGGAGGTGAGCACCACCCGCCTCACTCCCGCCGCCTGCGCGGCACGCAACGCACGCATGGTGCCGTCGACCGCGGGGCGAATCACGTCCTGCGGGTCCTTCGGCTGGTTCGCCGGGAACGGCGATGCAGTGTGGCAGAGGGCATCGACACCCTGGAGAGCCTCGGCCCAGCCGGCATCGCGGGTCAGGTCGAGTGAGACGAACTCAAGATCGGCTTCGGGGAACAGCTCCTCGATCTCGGCACGGCGCCGTTCGGATCGCACCGAGGCACGCACCCGGTAGCCGTCGGCGAGCAGTTCCCGGGTGATGTGCTTGGCGATGAAGCCTGAGGCCCCGGTGACGAGGATGGTGGGCATGGAACTCCTACTGTGGAAGGGGGCTGGCGGCCTCACGGCTGTCGCGACGCTACCTCACCATCGCCAGGTCCGGGCGACGGCATCGGCGGTGGCCTGCAGTTGAGCGGGGCTGGGTTCGATACCGTCTGGCCCAGTCAGCAGCGCATATGCCTGCTCGATCCCGAGCACGCGTAGCTGCCGCGCCGATAGGAAGCTGCGCCCAGTCACCACGACCACGGGGCAGGATTGGGCCTGCGAGACCTCGACCACATGGTTCACGATGACTCCCCCGGCCTCGTCATCATCCAGGCGCGGGCAGCCGGTGATGATGAGGTCTGCCTGGGCCGCGGTCCGCACCAGATCGACCGCCTCGGCCAGGTACCTCACGCCGGAGCTCACGGTTCCCCCGGCAGCAAGCACCGCAGCACCCCAGCCGTAGCCGGCCCCACTGCCCGGCGCGGCTGGGTCGATGCCGAGGCGACCGGCGAACTCCCCCGCAGCCGATTCCGCGGCAAGTGTGTCGGCCAGATCCCAGCCTCGTTCACGCCCGGTCCTGGCCACCGCGCCGTTGAGTCCGGTCAACGCGAGGCGGTCCTGCATGGGGGGAACGATCGCCACGAGATCGTCCCAGCCCGGGACTGCATTGATCTCTGGCAGCTGGTCGCGCTCCCGTGTCGTGGAAAGGTCCAGCAGCCAGCGGCCGGGCCGGGGCGAGGCAAGCACCTGGTCCAGGTGGTCGCTGTCCGGGCGGATGATCTCGGGCCCGTCGAGCCTCGCGACGGCGGCGGCGAAGGCCGACCCGCCGTCGGCAAGGCCGACCACAGCCACCCGAGCCCCCGCCTCGGCGAAGGAGCGGGCCAGGACCTCAGAGGCATCCAGTGGTGACAGCCCCGCGATCGCGTCGCAGGCGACCAGCACCTTCATCACGCCGGGCCAGCGCCGGTGGGGGCCGCTGCCGAGCTATGCCGAGCCACCCTGGGCCGACTCCTGTTCTGCGGGCTCGGGATCCGGGATCAGCCCGTAGTATTCCGAGGTTCCGGCCAGCAACACCCGGACCTCCTCCAGCGATGCGTCAGCATCTGGCAGCACGAGATCAGATTCGACGATGACGTCGTCGGGGACCTCGACGCCTGCCTGTTTGACGGTCAATCTCAGCTCCTCAAGCGCGGCGCCCAACGCTGCCTGATCCCCTGCTGTGGCGGCGCGTTCGACGGCCTCGTCGGCGTCGTGCAGGCCAAGCAACTGGTCCGGTTCCAGCACCCACTGGCCCTGGCCCATGATGCGCACGATCATGCCTGCTCCTCCGGCACTGGCGCCTCGGCGGACGGGGCGCTGATCTGGGCGGTGGCGGCAGGGCCGCCGGTGAGCTGGGCCTTCATCGCGGCAAGTTCGCCTTCGATCGAGGAGTCGGAGGCCAGCATGTCGAGTTCACGAGTAATGTCGTCGGGAACGGTGCCGGTGGGGTCCTCCAGGGCTCCCACAGCCAGCAGCTCGTCCACCGCGGAGGCACGGGCTTGCAGTTCGAGTGTCTTGTCCTCGGCGCGCTGCACAGCCATGCCCACATCGCTCATCTCCTCGGAGATGCCGGTAAATGCCTCGTTGATCCGAGTCTGGGCTTCCGCGGCCGAATACGTTGCCTTGATGGTTTCCTTGCGGGTGCGGAACGCGTCCACCTTCGCCTGCAGCCGGGAACTCGCCCGGACCAGCTTCTCCTCCTCGCCCTGCAGCTGAGCGTGCTGGGCCTGAAGATCGGCGAGTTGCCCCTGCAGGCCGGCCTTACGGGTCAATGCCTCACGGGCCAGGTCCTCGCGGTTCGCTTCCAGGGCCCGCTGAGCGGCCACCTGCAGCCGCTCCACCTCCCCGTTCATCTTCTGCGCCTGCAACTCGACGCGTTTGCGGCTCGTAGCCACATCCGCGACGCCGCGACGCACCTTCTGCAGCAACTCAAGTTGGCGCTGATAAGAATAGTCGAGGGTCTCCCGCGGATCCTCGTATTTGTCTAGCGTCTTGTTCGCTTTGGTCTGGAACATCAGCGCGATGCGCTCGAAGATGCCGGCCACGGTGGTCCTTCCAACAGGGATCGTGCCTCAACGGTACCGGTTCTTTCGACCATTCCGGTGCCGGGTTGCCCCTGAGCCACCCCCGAAACCCAGCCGCGCCAGGTTAGACTAGTCCGCCGACACAAATGTTGACCGCTCACCGCGGTCCCGGGAGGAGTCATTGTGGGCCTGTTTCGCCCCTACGAGCGCGCGAGCGACGACGAGGCATCGCCGACAACCAAACTGGAGCGACGCAAGGCGCTGACCCCCTCGGGCAAGGCGAAGCCCCCGAAACCTCAGCCGACGCAGGATACACACGCCGAGCCTTCGGAGGCGTTGAGTGCCACCCGCGTGGTCACTCGGCAGCCGCAGAAAAAGCAGACCGCCACGCGCTCGCGCAAGCAGGCCGAAGCCGAGCGGATGGAGCGGCTACATCCCAGCCGCACCCCGCGCGAACAACGCAAGGCCGATCGCGCCGCCAACGTTCAGGCCAGAGCCCAGGCATGGGAGCAGCAGGAAAACAGCAAGGAGCGCGTGCTGCTGCGCAACTACCTCGACAGTCGGTGGACGCTCACCGAATTCCTGCTGCCCGCCATGATCCTGATCATGGTGGGGGTCATGGCCACCGCGAGCTGGCCGGTGCTCAGTTCCGCGATCGCGCTGGGGTTGTGGGCGCTGCTGCTGGCGTCATTCATCGAGATCTTCATCAAGTGGCGCAGCTACAAGCGGTTACTGGCCGAGCGGGCCCCGGGCACAAGTACCCGCGGTCTCCTGATGTACATGTACAACCGCGCAATGATGATTCGCCGCTTCCGCCGCCCCTCGCCCGCGATTGAGCGCGGCGCGATCATCTGATGGCCTACCGCTGGGAGCCGGTCTCGGGCCGGTTTGACCGCGCCGGGCTCGCCGCCGAGGGCCTGGCTCCCCACTTCGATGATCAATCGAGGGCCGAGCAGTGGCTGGGCGAGTTCTTCGATCACCTGGCCGCGGCGGGGGTGACCAGCATCAGCCTGTATGAGGAGGACCGGCTGGTCTACGGGCCGATGTTGCTGGAGCCCTAGCCTCGCGGTGGCGGGGCCACAGATTCCCGCCGCACCAGCGGGCACGCCACGATCCGCAGCGCCGGATCGCTGGCGACGCCGGTCAACGCGTCGATCAAGGCGTTTGCCGCCACCCACCCCATCCGCCGGTGCGGCAACGCGACAGTGGTCAGCGGCGGGTTCACCTCTTCCGCCACCAGCCACTGGTTGTCGAAACCGATGACCGAAAGGTCCTGCGGTATCCGCAGCCCCAACCGTTCGGCGGCGCGATAGACCCCGATCGCCATCGAATCGTTGAAGGCGAACACCGCGGTGGGGCGTTCGGGGGCACCCAGCAATTGCCTGGCGGACTGCTCGGCGAACACCGAGTCACGACGCGGATCGTCATCGGCATGGACCCGCACCAGGGACTCGTCGAATCCGACGGTCTCGGCCGTCAGGGCCCGGAAAGCGGCGAAGCGTTGGGTGCTGGCCGGCGCCCGGGGATGCCCGCGCAGGTGCGCGATCCGGTGGTGCCCCGCGTCCAACAGCAGCTGGGTGGCGGCGCGGGCTCCCCCGTATTCGTCGGGCACGCACGAGGTCCGCCCGGCGAGTTCCACGTCCAGCCCAACAACGGTGGCGCCGGCGAGTTCCCGCGGTATTTCGGCCACCTCATGGCGCATCCGGGCGTAAAGGTATCCGTCGACGCGGCGCGCCTGCAGTGAGTCGATGAGCCGGTGCTCCACCTGGGTGTCCCCGTCGGTGTTGGCGATCAGTAGCAAATGATCGCGTTCGAGGCAGGCGTCCTGCGCGCCCTGCACCATAAGACCAGCGAACGGGGTAGTCACCACATGGTCACTCACTAGCCCCACCAGCTGGGTGCGTTGCCGGCGCAGGCTACGGGCAGTGAGGTCCGGCGAATAGCCCAGCTCGGCGGCGGCGTTGCGCACCGCCGCCGCGGTCGCTTCGGAAATCCGGGATTCGACGTTGTTGAGCACCAGCGACACCGTCGCCGTCGACACCCCGGCCCGTTGGGCCACATCGACGATGCGCACGCGAGCCATCAGGCACCTGCCTTGGCGAGGTCAGCGGCGGGAGGGGCCGCGGTGAATGCAGCCTTGGGGACGAACCCGGCCAGGAGGACGGCGCACACTGCCGCCGTGACCCCGCACATGGTCCACACGGTCAGGTAGCCGGTCAGCGGTGCTGCGGTCTCTCCGGCGGCGATACCGGCCTGGCTAACGCCGGAGAACAGTGCCACCCCGAATACCGCGGAGGCGATGGAGCCACCGATGGTCTTGACCGAATTCGTGAGCCCAGTGGCCATCCCCGTGCGTCCTTCGGGCGCCGCGGCGGCAGCGGCGGCGGGAAGTGCCGCCACCAAGAGCCCGGATCCCAGCCCCGCGATGACCATATTGGTCAACGTCTGCGTCAGCGTCGCGTGCCAGGGAAGGAAGAGCAGGTAGCCGACCGCGACGAAGCAGGCGGCCACGACCAGGGCCCAGCGCGGGCTAAGCAGCCGGGACAGGCTGGGCAAAGCGAGGGCTCCCGCGGCCAGGGACACCACGTAGGCTCCGATGATGATCGAGACCGCACCGGCGTCCAGGCTGAGGCCGTAGCCGACATCGGCGGCATCGGTGCGCGCGAACGTCGACAAGGGCGCCTGGGCCCCCAACACCGACACGCCGAACAGTCCTGCGGTCAGCTGCACCGGCCACATGGTTGGGCGTGCCACCACCCGGACGTCCACCAGCGGCTCGGCAGCGCGCAGTTCGTGGCGCACGAATGGCACCAGCAGCGCTATCGCTACCAGGAAGGACGCCCACGGCAGCGGGCTGGTGGGCCCCACGGTGCGAAGCAGGGTGAGGCCCGCGGTGAGGCTGACCAGGCTCGCCGTCAACCAGCCGATCCCGGCCCAGTCGAGCCGGCCGCTGGCGCTGGGCGGGGTCTGCGGCACGAAACGCCTGATCGCGTCGCGGCAGGCCGTCACGGCGAACGCGGGCCGCGCCAGCATCAGCTCGAACGCGCCGATGATCTCCACCAGCGCCCCACCCGCCAGGGCCCCTGCGATTACTCCGGCCTCCAGCGCGAACACAAGCAGCCCCGCGGCCCGGCGGGTTTCCCCGGGGGCGTCGGGGCGGCGGGCCCTGCGAGCGGCGAGGTAGATGATGGCTACCTCCAGCGGCAGCCATACAGTGTAGACACCCTGGAGCGCCCATGCGACGAGGAAGGTGGCGAAGGTGGGCGCGAGCGCCACCGCGAACGAGGCTGCCGCGGTGATGGCGGTGGCAACGAGCAAGATGTACTTGTGGCCCCACAGGTCGCCCATTTTCGCCAGGATCGGGACGCTGAGTCCCGAGACCATCAGCTGGGCGGCTTCGAACCAGTTGACGTCGGCATCATGGATTGACAGGTGCCTGGCTATGTCGCTGAGTATCGGCGTGTAGTAGCCCTGGATGATTCCGGAGGTCACCTCAACGAGGGCGAGCGCGGCAATAACCGCACCGAGCCCCCCCGCTGAGCGCATGCCACCTCCCTGGGATCAGCAGACCATATCAGCCCTAGCCACAAACGTCCTCAATAAGCGACACGATAAACTGAACCCCCGGCTGGAGGGTATCGATCGAGATAGCTTCGTCGGCGGCATGTAGCCGCGCACGCTGATCGAGCGACATCCGCAGCGGTGAAAAGCGATAAACCTGATCGCATATCGAGCTGAGATGTCGCGCGTCGGTGGCACCGGTCTGCAAATAGGGCAGCGCCACGGCTTCGGGGTAACTCGTATGCAGTGCCCGCCGCAGCGCGTCCCACCCGGCTCCGGTCGACGGTGATACGCGCGAGGCTTCGTCGCGGCTGAGGATTTCCACCGAAATGGCGTCGTCGTGGATGAATCGGCGCAGTTGATCCAGCACTGTTGCGGTGCTGACCCCCGTCGGAACCCGGAGGTTCACCACTGCCGAGGCACTGGTGGCCAGCACATTGGGCGCTGGCGATCCACTCAGCTGCGTGACCGCCGCGGTGGTGCGCACCATAGCGGCGGTTTCCTCGCCCGCCCAGGCCAGGATGCGCGCACATGGCCCGGCCAACAGATCGCTGTTGCTGTACAGCAGGCTGGTGGCCGGGGTGCTGACTTGCCCGAGGGTGCGCAGCATCTGCAGCACCGGCACGGGAAGCTCGACGGGGAAGGGCTGCCGGTCAAGCGTCGAGATGGCAGACGCGAGCCTCCCCGGCGCCCCGCCGGAGTGAGGCGTCGAGGCGTGCCCCCCCGGGTCGTTGGCGGTGAGCCGGGCGCTGAGCTCGCCCTTTTCAGCGACGCCGATCATCGCGGCGGGTGAGGTCAGGCCGGGCAGCGACCCGGCCTCGACGACAGCGCCGCCTTCGTCGAGGACGAGCCAGGGGCGGATCCCGCGCTCGGCCAGCAGCCGGGCGGCATCGGCGATGCTCGGCCCGCCGACCTCCTCGCAGTCGCCCAGCAGCAGATAGACCTCGCGGGTGGGCTCGAAGCCCTGACCGATGAGCACGTCGATCGCCTCAAACAGCAGCAACAGCGAGCCTTTGTCGTCGAGGGTTCCCCGCCCGAAGAGTTGCCCGTCGCGCAGCGACGCCTCGAACGGGTCGCTACTCCAGCCCTGCCCGGCGACGGGCACCACGTCCTGGTGTGCCATGAGCACCAACGGCGCCGCGGCCGTGGCTGGATCGGCTCCCGGCCACCGGCACATCATTCCCAAGCCTCTGGGCCCGATGGGTTCGATCTCCAGGCGCTCGAAGACCTCCGGATACAGCCGTGTGAGCTCGGCGTGCAGGCCGCGGAAGGCAGCGTCGTCGCCAACGATGGTGGGAAATGCCACGAGACGAGCGAGCCGCTCGGCGAGGTGATGAGCCCCGGGCACGGGGGCAGGATTCGACGACGGGACCGGTGGGGCCGGTGTGCTGCGCCGGTGCCGCTCGGCCCGCCACCAGGCCAGGCCAACCAGCGACGCAACGGCAACACCGAACGTGGGTAGCAGCCTGGGGATCATGTCAGCTGGGGCGACGCTTCTGGCGCAGGCCGTACTCGCGCATGCGCTGTGGGTAGGGCACCACTCCGGCGTCGTAGCACGGCATATCGAGCTCGGAGGCGAACTGATAGCCGTAGTCAGCCGAGGGTATGCCGCGGCGGGTCGACTCACCGTCGGCCGCCACCAGCAGGATCGACGGCTTGTTGAAGTTGGTGGGCTGCTCGATCCACGCCTCCACCCCGCGTCGGGTGCGGGCAAACGATGTCAGATGTGCGCGCAGCGTATCCGGAACGTCCTTTGACTCCCGGGCGACTTGCACCTGTTTCTTGCGACGACTGAACCAGCCCACGCCCGCCATTATGCCCGGGCTTGAGCAACGCCAGCCAGCGAAGGTCACGGGCGACGCCCCGAAGGGGCTAGGCTGGGTTCCGTCGTCGGTATTCGAAGGAGCCTGCTTGATGTCCACCGAAGTCACACTCCCGGCACTGGGCGAATCTGTCACCGAGGGGACCATCTCACGATGGCTCAAGGCCGTGGGTGACACCGTGGAGCAAGACGAACCATTGCTTGAGGTCTCAACCGACAAGGTTGATACCGAGATCCCCTCGCCGGTGGCTGGCACGCTGCTCGAAGTACGTTTCGCCGAGGACGACATCGCCCAGGTGGGCGACGTCCTCGCTGTGGTCGGCGACGCCGGGGCCGCCCCCGTCGAGTCACAGCCGCAACCCCAGGAATCGCCGGCGCCCGCTCCCGAGCCGGAGCGCACCGCACCTGCCGCCGAGGCTCCCAGCGCGCCTGCGGCATCGGCGGACGCGACTCCCGTCACGCTGCCCGCCCTGGGTGAATCGGTCACCGAGGGAACTGTCTCCCGCTGGCTGAAGTCGGTGGGAGAGTCGGTCGAGGCCGACGAGCCGCTTTTGGAGGTATCCACCGACAAGGTGGACACAGAGATCCCTTCCCCTGTGGCAGGCACCTTGCTCGAAATCAGTGTTCACGAGGACGACGTGGCCGAGGTGGGCGCGGTACTCGGCCTGATCGGCACCCCCTCGGGCGACGCAGGCGAGCCGGTGGCAGCTCCTGCCGCCCCGGAACGGCAGGCCGTTTCAGCAGCGCCCGCCACGCCGCCGTCCACCCCGGCGGCGACGCCGTCGCCGGCGGTTCAGGCCGAGGTCGCCCGGCGGGCGCAGGAATCGCATGGCGACGCCTCATACGTGACGCCGCTGGTGCGCAAGCTCGCCGCGGAGAACAACGTGGATCTCAGCACAGTCACCGGCTCCGGGGTCGGGGGACGGATCCGCAAGTCGGATGTTCTGGCAGCCGCGGCGGCCGCCAAGCAGCCAGCCGCGCCGGCCACGGTGGCTGCCTCGGCTGGTGCCGCACCGTCCAAGAAGGCAGCTGACGAAAAGGCGAAGGCGGTGCGCGGCACCACTGAGAAGCTGTCCCGGCTACGGCAGACAATCGCCTCCCGTATGGTGGATTCGCTGCAGATCAGCGCCCAGCTGACGGCCACCGTCGAGGTAGATATCACGGCGATCAGCCGGATCCGGGCCCAGGTGAAGGATGATTTCAAGCAGCGCGAGGGCGCATCGCTGAGCTACCTCCCGTTCATCACTATGGCCGCGATCGAAGGGCTCAAATCGTTCCCGGTGGTCAATGCCACGATCGATACCGAGGCCGGCACCGTCACCTATGCCGACGGTGAGCACATCGGGATTGCGGTGGACACCGAGAAGGGCCTTCTGGTTCCGGTGATCAAGGACGCCGGCGATCTCAACCTGGCCGGGCTGGCGAAGAAGATCGGCGATCTGGCGGCCCGTACCCGTTCCAGCAAGGTCTCCCCGGACGAGCTGTCCGGTGGCACCTTCACCATCACCAATTACGGCTCGGCCGGGACATTGTTCGACACCCCAATCATCAACCAGCCTCAGGTGGCAATCCTCGGCACCGGGGCGCTGGTGAAGCGCCCGGTCGTCGTGAACGACCAGTTCGGCGGGGAGACGATCGCCGTACGCGACATGATGTACCTGTCGTTGACCTACGATCACCGCCTTATCGACGGAGCGCTCGCGGCGCGCTTCCTGAGCGCGGTCAAGGCCCGCCTGGAAGAGGGCGATTTCGGGGGCGAACTCGGGCTCTAGAGGGTGCGGGGTCCCGGTGATCCCAAAGCGCTCTCCTGGGGCATTCTCAACCGAATGATCGTCGATATCGCGCGATATTCTCGGGTCATCGCTAGTGGCGCTGATCACACACGCCTTGGTGGGTGTCTTCGGGTCCCGCCTACTCGGCCTCGCCGATGGCCCCACTCCGCTCGACGGAACAAGTGGGCTGGGCTTCTGGCCCTGGTTGGCGATGTATCTGCCCTGGCTCTCCTGGGGGCCGGCCTTGGTCGTTGCCATCGTCGGGTATGGGCGCCGCTGGATCCCTGGTGGTGCGCGCGCCGACAAAGAGGGCCAGCGCCAGCCACACCAGGCTGAAGCCAATCCAGCGCTCAAGCGGCATCGGTTCACCGAAGACCAACCATCCCACCAGGAACTGCCCGATGGGGGCGAGGTATTGGATCATGCCGAGCGTGACAAGGCGGATTCGCTTGGCGGCCGCGGCGAACAGCAGCAACGGGATCGCCGTCAACGGCCCGGAGGCGAGCACCAGCCAGCCGTACCCGGTGCCCAGCGCGACCGTGCTGGCGTCGCTGGCGGCCAGCCAGACGAGGTAGCTCCCTGCCACAGGCGCCACTGCGGCCGTCTCCACCGTCAGCCCGGCGAGCGCGGGGACCCGCGGTCCGATTCGCTTCTTGATCAGGCCATAGACGCCGAAGCTCGCGGAGACCCCGAAGGCGATCCAGGGAACGTGCCCGTAGCCAACGATGAGTACGACGCAGGCCAGGGCCCCGACGCCGAAGGCGACCCATTGCATCCGCCCCAGCCGCTCCCCCAACACCATCACGCCGAGGAAGGCCGCGATCAGAGGGTTCAAGAAGTAGCCCAGCGCTGCGTCGAGGGTCCGGTCACTCGTGACCCCCCACACGAAAAGCAGCCAGTTGAGGGCCACCAGCCACCCCGCAAGCCCCAGCGCCGCAACTAGTCGCGGGTGACGAAGCAGCGCGAGCAGTTCTCCCCACCTCCGAAGTAGCGCGGTCACCAGCAGGCAGAAGGCCAGCGAGCACAGCACCCGGTAGGCGATGATTTCGCCCGGCCCGGACCGCCCCAGCAGCGCGAAGTAGATCGGGAACCCCGCCCAGATGAGATAGGCAGTCACTGCGTACCCTATGCCGATCCTCACCCGCTAACTGTGGCACCGCCGACCTCGAACGCGAACTCCACCCCGCCACACCCACGCCGCAGCCCGTCGACGCTGTTCGCCCCACCGCCATTACCCGACGTACCCCGGAAAACGAATCGCCGCTCAGTCCAGGCGCGGGCGCAACAATCGCGCCATCGCCCAGAGTGCGCGGCGATTCTTGCACGGATGCGCGGCGTGATTCAGATGGTGTCGGCCCCTCAACGGCGTCACGGCAGTGACGCCTAGGATGGCAGGATGGCGCTCACCTATGAGTACAAAGGCCTCGACGTCGGCGAACTGTGCGATTACCGCTCCACGTGGGACTACCAACGGGAGGTGCACGACGCCGTCGCCGCGGGATCGGCGCCCGGACGCATCTTGTTGTTGGAGCACCAGCCGGTCTATACGGCTGGCCGACGGACCCAACCCCACGAGCGCCCCTTCGACGGCACACCCGTCGTCGACGTCGACCGTGGCGGCAACATCACCTATCACGGGCCGGGGCAACTCGTCGGCTACCCCATCATCCGGCTCGCCGACGGCGTCGGGGTAGTGGACTACGTCCGCGCCGTCGAGTCAGCGATCATGTCACTGCTTTGGGTCTATGGCCTGCCTGCGATCCGCGTTAGCGGACGCACCGGGGTTTGGCTTCCTGCGGATGACCGCCGTGGGGAGCGCAAGATCTGCGCTATCGGGGTTCGGGTCGCCAAGCGCACCACGATGCACGGTTTCGCGCTGAACGTGTTGTCCTCGGCCGAGAGGTTCGGCAACATCGTCCCGTGCGGCATCTCCGACGCTGGAGTCACGTCGCTGGCCGAGGAGCTGGACCAACCGTGGCGCGTCTCGGACGTCGCCCACGACCTGGAAGGCCACCTGCAGGCCGCCCTGGACCCGATCGCGGTCGCCGTCGCCGCTCACTGACCCACCGCGCTCCCGAACACCTCGCTTACTCATGAGATCCGGATTCGACTACCAACCCGGTTCTCAGAAGCGAGGGGGGAGGCCACGACGGGTATGGTGGGGCGGGTGACCGCAGTGCAGCCGGATGGCCGACGACTACTACGGGTTGAGGCGCGCAACGCCCAGACCCCCATCGAACGCAAACCTGCGTGGATCCGCACCACCGCGCGAATGGGCCCGAACTATCAAGACCTGCAGTCGATCGTCACCGACGGCAACCTTCATACCGTGTGCCAGGAGGCAGGTTGTCCCAACATCTACGAATGTTGGGAGGACCGGGAGTCCACCTTCCTCATCGGCGGCGACAAATGCACCAGGCGCTGCGACTTCTGCCAGATCACCTCCGCCAAGCCCGACGGCTACGACCCCGCCGAGCCGCTTCGGGTGGCCCGATCGGTCAAGCAGATGGGCCTGCGCTACGCCACCGTCACCGGGGTCTGCCGCGACGACCTTCCCGACGAGGGTGCCTGGCTGTACGCCGAAACGATCCGGCAGATCCACGCGCTCAACCCCGGCGTGGGCGTCGAAATGCTGGCCCCTGACTTCTCCGGCAAGCCTGAGTTGCTGCAACAGATTTTCAACACCCGCCCCGAGGTGTTCGCCCACAACGTCGAGACGGTGCCCCGCATCTTCAAGCGGATCCGGCCCGGATTCCGCTACGACCGCTCGCTCGATGTGTTGCGGGCCTCCCGCGCCGCCGGGCTGGTCACCAAGTCCAACCTGATCCTGGGGATGGGAGAGAGCCGCGAGGAAGTCTCGCAGGCATTGCGCGACCTGCACGAGGCCGGCACCGAGCTCATCACCATCACGCAGTACCTGCGACCCGGCCCCGAACTGCATCCGATCGACCGGTGGGTCACCCCCGAGGAGTTCGCCGAGCTCGATGAACAGGCTCGCGAGATCGGTTACGCTGGGGTGTTGTCCGGTCCCCTGGTGCGATCCTCCTACCGGGCTGGCCGCCTCTATCGGACGGCACTCGATGCGCGCGAGAAGAACACGGAGCACTGATGGCAAGCGAGAAGGCGAAGGCACTGGCCGCCAAGCAGAAGGCCGAGGCCAAGGCCGAGAAGCTGCGCAAGAAGAACTCCACTGACCCGTCGGACTGGGGCTACGTCCGCCAGATTCGCGAGACGTACAAAGTCACCGCGCAGTATGACAAGCACCTGCCGTGGCTGCTGGCCGGAGCCTTCGTGGCCGGCATCGCTGTATTTCTCGTCATCGGCTTCCTCCTGAACTCCCCGCTGCTGTGGGGCGTGCTCGGCATCAGCGTCGGAATCTTGGCGGCGATGTTGCTGCTGATCAACCGCGCCAAGCGCGCCACCTACAAGCGGTTCGACGGCCAGGCCGGATCTGCGGAGGTGGCCCTGGGCATGCTGGGGAAGAAGTGGATCACCACTCCAGCGATAGCTGCCACACGTAACCGGGACTCCGCCGACGTGATTCACCGCGCCTTGGGGCCCGGTGGGCTCATCCTCATCGGCGAGGGCAGCCCCAAGAATCTCAAGCAGCTTTTGGCGGGAGAGAAGCGCCGGCACGAGCAGGTTGCCTATGGGGTCGACGTTGTGGTGGTGCAGATGGGCAAGGGGGCCGGTCAGGTTCCGCTGGACAAGCTCGCCGACCACATCAAGAAGCTGCCCAAGACGCTGACCTCGGCGAAGGTGGGCGAGGTTCAGTCGCGATTGAAGGCGCTGGACGCGATGCGTCCCACCATGCCGATCCCCAAGGGGCCGATCAGCGCCAAGGGCGCCCGCCAGGCGATGCGGGGCCGCTGAGCGGCTCGCTCGCATCACACCGGCGGCACCCGTGCTGGGTGCTGGCATCGCCACATCAATGCCCGCCTCGCACTTCCCCGGGCTAGGTTCGACGCTGGACCACTTGGGCCGAGATCTGATCCCGCGCGAGTATCGTCAGCTGATCGATGTTGACGTGTGCGGGACGCGATGCCACCCAGGTCACCGCCTCGGCGATGTCCGCGGCCCGAAGCGGCGTCAGCCCTTCGTAGACCGCGGCGGCCTTTTCGGCGTCGCCGCCGAAACGTACCAGCGAGAACTCGGTCTCGGCCATGCCGGGATCGATCTCGCACACCCTCACCGGCTGGCCCAGGAGCTCGATACGCAGCACCCTGGTCAGCGACGCCTCGGCATGCTTGGCAGCGTTGTATCCGCCGCCGCCGCGATATGACTCACGACCGGCGATGGAGCCGATGGTGATGACCTGCCCGTCGCCCGAGGCGATGAGCTTGGGCAGCAGGGCCCGGGTCATCCGCAGCGTCCCCATGACGTTGATCTCCCACATCCGCTGCCACTCTTCGTCGAGGGCCTCCGCGATCGAGGAGACGCCCAGGGCTCCCCCGGCGTTGTTCACCAGCAGGTCGCATTCGGCGACAGCATCGCAGAAGGCGGTGACGGACTCGGCGTCGGTGACATCGAGCCGGTGCGCCCTGCCCCCGATCTCGGCCGCCAACGATTCGAGCCGCCCCAGCCGGCGAGCGCCGATCACCACGTCCCAGCCCTCGGCCGCAAGAGCCCGGGCGGTGGCCGCCCCAAACCCACTCGAAGCTCCCGTCACCACTGCAGTGCGTGTCACATCATCTCCTTACGTTGCGGACTCCAGCTTGCCAGCCCAGCCCCTATGATTGTCACCGGGGCCCCAACCAGGCTCGCGGAGGAGGGAGCAGTACCCGCTTCAGGACAAGACTGACTCGCGGAGGAGTTCGCTGTGGCATGGGTCGTCTTGATCATCTCGGGCATGCTCGAGACAGTATGGGCGGTGGCGTTGGCCGCCTCGCATGGCTTTCGACGCTGGCGGCCCGTCGTGGTGTTCTTCGCCGCGTCGGTGGGCAGCGTGATTGGCCTCGGCTATGCCATGACCGTCATCAGCACCGGAACCGCCTACGCCGTGTGGGTGGGCATGGGAGCCACCCTCACCGCAGTCTGGGGCATCGTCACTGGCCAGGAGCGGGCCACCCGCGCCCGGGTGCTGTTGCTGGTGTTGCTGGTGGGCTGCGTGGTTGGCCTCAAGGCGGTCAGCTGATGGCGTGGGTGGTGCTGGCGCTCAGCGCTGTCCTCGAAGCTGTGTGGGCCACCGCGCTTGGCCAGTCCGATGGCTTCACCCGACTGTGGCCCACAGTGGTCTTTCTCGTGGCGTCAACGCTCAGCATGGTCGGCCTGGGATGGTCGGCTAAGCGGATCCCGATGGGCACCGCCTATGCAGTGTGGACAGGGCTCGGTGCCGCGCTGACCGTCGGCTACGCGATGGCCACGGGTACCGAGAGCGCGTCGGTGGCCAAGCTGGCGTTCATCGGCGGCATCATCGCGGCTGCGGCGGGCCTGGCGGTGCTCCACCATCGCCCGAACCAGGACGGCTAGGCTGGCCTGCGATATGGCGCATCTTCTCGGGGGCGAGGCCCTGCATCTGGAATACCCCACCACGGTGGTCTTCGATTCGGTCTCGCTCGGGATCAATGAGGCAGACCGCATCGGCATCGTCGGTCGCAACGGCGACGGCAAGTCGACGCTGCTGGGGCTGCTGGTGGGACTGACCCCACCCGATTCCGGCCGGGTCACCCGGCGCCGCGATATCACGGTGAGCGTGCTGACCCAAAGCGACACCCTTGATGACGACGAGACCGTCGGCCATGCCGTGGTGGGCGACGTACCCGATCACGCATGGGCGCGCGAGCCCCGGGTACGTGACGTCATCGCAGGCCTGCTCAGTGACATCGCGTGGGATGCAAGGGTGGGGCAGCTCTCGGGTGGGCAGCGGCGGCGCGTGGCGCTGGCCCAGGTGCTGACCACACAGTGTGACGTGCTGGCATTGGACGAGCCGACCAACCACCTCGATGTGGAGGCCATCAGCTGGCTCGCCCAGCATCTCAAGACCCGCTGGCCCGCCAACCAGGGCGGGTTGCTGCTTGTGACTCACGATCGGTGGCTCCTAGACGAGGTGTGCACCTCTACCTGGGAGGTGCACGACCGGATCGTCGAGCCCTTCGAGGGTGGCTACGCCGCGTACATGCTGCAACGCGTCGAGCGCGACCGGCAGGCTGCGGCGATCGAGCAGCGCCGCCAGAACCTGGCCCGGAAGGAGCTGGCCTGGTTGCGCCGCGGAGCGCCGGCTAGGACGAGCAAGCCGAAGTTCCGCATCGACGCCGCGAACGCGCTCATCGCCGACGTGCCGGAGATCCGCAACAAGACCGAGCTGCAGTCATTGGCCGTGTCCCGTCTCGGCAAGGATGTCGTCGACCTGCTCGACGTCTCCGTCGCCTTCGACGACCGACCCGTTCTCCGCGACGTCGAGTGGCGCCTCGCGCCCGGTGAGCGCACCGGCATCCTCGGCGTCAACGGAGCCGGTAAGTCAACCCTCCTCGGACTCATCGACGGCACCGTCGCACCGACCGCCGGGCGTGTGAAGCGGGGCAAGACCGTGAAGGTTGCCACCCTCACCCAGCGGATCGACGAGCTCGAAGAGCATCTCGACGAGCCGGTGCGGACGGTCGTCGGCCGACTGCGCACGACCTACACCTTCGGCTCCGGCTCGAAGGCGACCGAGCTCACCCCCGGTCAGCTCCTGGAACGGCTCGGATTCTCCTCGACGCAGCTCTCCACCCCGGTGAAGGACCTGTCCGGCGGCCAGCAGCGACGCCTGCAGCTGCTGCTGATCCTGCTCGATCAGCCGAACTGTCTGGTCTTAGATGAGCCTACGAATGACTTGGACACGGACATGCTGGCTGCGCTGGAGGATCTGCTGGACTCTTGGCCGGGCACGTTGATCGTCGTCTCGCACGACCGGTATTTCTTGGAGCGGGTCACCGACCAGCAGTACGCGATTCTTGATGGTCTGCTGCGGCATCTCCCGGGCGGGGTGGACGAGTACCTCGGCCTACGCGCCGGTCAGCAGTCCGCAGCAGCGGGGGCCTCACGACAGAAGCCGAGCGGTGTTAGTGGTGGGCGGTCCGGTGCGGAGCTACGGGCCGCTCAGAAGGAGCTCACATCGGTCGAGCGGAGGATGGACAAGATCCAAACGCAGATCGACGGCGCCCGAACGGCGCTGGCAAAGCATGACCAGTCCGACTATCTCGGACTCGGGCAGGAGATGGAACGCATCACTGGGCTCGAAGCAGAACTGCGCGACCTCGAGCACCGGTGGTACGGGCTGAGCGAGCTGATAGAAGCAAACGAAGCTGTCTGACTCGTCAGCTGACGAAGGCGAAGTGATATCACGGAGCCTGCCGCTCACACACGGTACGTTGCTGGATGAGGTTTCTGCGCGGAGTGGGGATTGTCACCCTAGCCGGTATCCTCCTGAGCGCGCTGGCCGCGTGCTCGGTGGATACGGTGATCTGGGGCGCCGATGGCGCCAAGGTGATCGAGACGACCGAGCACCTCATTCAGGCCGCTGCCGCAGGCGAAGGCGAGGACATTGCCTGCGTCGACTCGAACATCGACTTCGGCACACCGGGCGACTGGGAGGGACTAGCCGCGGGCGAGCCGGAACGCTTTTCCGCAAGGGGCTCACTCCCTGGCCAGCGAGTGCCTGGGTGAGTCGCACGGAGTCGCCACTGGTTTGGCAGAGGTAGGCGTGGTGCAGCAGCCGGTCGACGGTGGCGGTCCAACCCCTCGGCAGCGTCGGCACCGACC
>JBKEBG010000074.1:0-1696 GCA_047972985.1 Arachnia sp. | reverse complement strand
TGCCATAGTCGGCTGACCCGGCCTGAACTCGTCGATGGAGCTGTCTTCGATCCTGTCAGGGGCAGGCGTCGTGGGGCTGTGGACGCTCGTCGCACTGGTGTTCGCCGGCGCGATCCCCCTGGTGGCCGCCTCCATCCAGTTCCTCGTCATCGGGTTGCATGCCGTGCGCAACCACTACGACCGTACCGGGGTCTACGAACCGCGGGTGGCCATCCTCGTGCCCGCCTGGAACGAAGCCGCCGTCCTCGAGGAGTCCATCGACCGGCTGGTCGGGCTGGACTACCCACCGGACCGGCTCCGGGTGTACGTCGTCGACGACGCCAGCACCGACGCCACCCCGCACGTCGTGCAGGCCAAGGGCCGGCAGTACCCCGGCCAGGTCGTCCACCTGCGGCGAGAGAAGGGCGGTCAGGGCAAGGCGCACACCCTCAACCACGGCTTGGAGATCATTCTCGCGCAGGACTGGATGCAGGCCCTGCTCATCATGGATGCCGACGTCATCTACGAACCGGACTCGCTGCGGAAGATGGCCCGGCACCTGGCCGATCCGCAGGTCGGCGCGGTGACCGCCTACATCAAGGAGGGCAGCCAACCCGGGAACTACCTGCAACGCTTCATCGCCTACGAATACATCACCGCGCAGGCTGCCGCGCGGCGCAGCCAGAACGTCCTCGGCGCCTTGGCCTGCCTGGCCGGTGGGGCACAACTGCATTCGCGGGCGAACCTGGAGGCCATCGGCGGCCGGATCGACACCTCAAGCCTGGCCGAGGACACCTTCACCACCTTCAACACCCAGCTCGGCGGCCGCCGGGTCGTGTTCGAGGGCAACGCCACGGTGTGGGCCGAAGAGCCGGACGGGATCGTCGGGCTGTGGAAGCAGCGCCTGCGCTGGGCTCGCGGCAATGTCCAGGTCACCCTGCGCTTCAAGTATCTGTGGTTCAGGCCCAGCGGGCACCACAATCTGGGCGACGTCAGCTTCGCAGTCTTCTGGTTCTGCCTGTTCCTGCTACCGATCTTCATGATCTTGTCCTCGGTGGCCCTCCTGGCGCTCTACTTCGTCGACTACCCGCGGGCGTGGGCGGTGTTCACCCAGCTGTGGATCATCAACGCCGTGTCCTACCTGTTCATCACGATCTTCGCCCTGGCGATCGATCCCGGGACCGCCAGGCGAGTCTGGCGCGAGGCGGTGCTGTTCCCCGGCGTGGTATCCGTGGCGATCATCGTGTACACCTGTGCGCCAGGCGTGTTCCGGTGGCTGGTGTACCAGTGGGGTGCGGGCACCGGGTTGACCTGGAACTCGGTGACGACGCAGGTCGCGGTCCTCATCGCCTACTCGTGGCTGGGGCTGTGTATGCCGGTGGCCTACCTGGGCAAGAAGGCCGAGGAGAAGGGTCGTCGATGGCTCAGCCCGTTCTTCGTCTACCTCGGGGGGTACGGGCCGTTGCTGTGCGCGGTGACCTTCACCTCGTACGTCACCGAGCTGCGAGGTGCCGAGATGGTGTGGGACAAGACCGAGAAGACCGGGAAGGTGGGCCTGCCCCGATGAGCACCCCGTCGCTGCCGCCGACCCCGCAAGGCCCTCGCCGACGGCATCACCGCGAACTCGACGAGGCCCGGCGCGCCGAGCGTCGGCTGTTGCGCTGGGAGATCACCGCGATCCTGCTCGTCGCCGCGTTCGTCATCGTGCGGGCTCGGT
>JBKEBG010000039.1:0-9476 GCA_047972985.1 Arachnia sp. | reverse complement strand
GTAGTCCGGCGCGTCTGGCGCCATTGATGATCGCCTCGGCCCGCTGCGTGGGGTCGCCGCCGCTCATCGACCCGAACCCCGCGTACAGGAAGGGCGCATCGTCGGCGAGAAAGTCCCGCACCAGCAGCGAACTGAAGGCCACGACTATCGCTATTGCGAGACCAGCGAAACGCTTCGGCAAGAGACGTTGGGGGAGCGTGAATCCTCCGATCCTCGACGGTTATAGTTGCGATGAATATAACAGGGGCCTCGACCCCGGTCAAGGGAACGACTTGATTCACAAGAAGCGTCCGGGAACGTCAGCGCTTGCCTCACATAAGGATGTCCGCGTAGCGGGGGTGTTCCCTGAGCCTTGTGGATGAGGGGTTGTCGATGGCGGCGCGTCAAGAGATCACGAAGAAGTACGCCCGCGAGTACGCGAAGGCCGGTAAGCAGCGACCGACGACCCGATCACCATCCCGGGGTTCTTGGAGTTGGACACCGTCGCTCACTGCGGCCACTCTCTGAAGGGCGAGTTCTTGTGGACACTGTCAGCGACCGACCCGGGACCGGCTGGACGATGCTGCGCACGGTCAAGAACAAGGCGTTCATCCACGTCCACGCCGGCCTGGAATGGGTCACCAAGCAGGCACCCTGCCGATCGCCGGGATGGACTTCGACAACGGGTCGGGGTTCATGAACTGGTCGGTGATCGCCTGGTGCGACGACCACCACATCACCCTCACCCGGCCGGTCCTACCAACACAACGACAACGCCCACATCGAGCACCGCAACGGCGACTGGGTCCGCCGCCACGCCTTCCGTTACCGCTCCGAAACCGACGCCGAACTCACCCTGCTCAACCAGCTGTGGGACCTGGTCATGGCCCGCAAGAACCACCTCCTGCCCTGCGTCAAAGCCGCCGGCTGGACCCAGGCCAGCTCCGGCCGCAAGAAACGGATCTACGACAAACCCACGACCCCGTACACACGCCTACTCGAAACCGGGACGCTGGACGACACCACCCCGGCACGGCTCGAGGCCGAACACGACAAGCTAAACCAGCCCGGATCACCCGAGGCATCAACCGCAACCACCAACAACTCATCGACCTCGCCAAGAACCGCACCCTCCGCACCCGCCCCGCCGCCTAACCACGCGGACAGTTCACGTGAGGCACGCATCAACCACTCCCGGACATCTTGACGTGAGGCAAGACGAGACTCTGCCCCACTTCGTGTCTACGCTAAGAGCCCGCACCGGCCGAGGAGACAGAACTGCCATGTCGATATCTACAACTCTGCGCACTATCGGCAATCTCGCCAACGGATCGACCCCGTTGGGTCTGGCGGTGGCGCTGCTGGGCGGGGGACGGCTCCGCCGCGAGTCAAGTTTGGTGGTGGCCGAGCGGGTCAGGCTGCCCGGGATCACGGCGGGGGCGCTCACGATCGGCAGTGTCGTGCTGATCCCGAAGCTGACCGCACATGAACTCCGCCGACGGGTGCCCACGGTGATGGCGCACGAAGATGAGCACGCCTGGCAATGGGCCTACAGCCTCGGGCTGCCGTTCATTCCGCTCTACCTAGGGGCGATGGCCTGGTCGTGGCTGCGTACCGGCGACAGGGCCTCAGCCAACTTCTTCGAGGTCCAGGCCGGGCTGACCTCCGGCGGATATCGACAACGCCCGGTCACGCCGTGGCGCTCCAGGTGGCGGCAACTACGTGGAGGGACCGGCTAGGCCACGCCAGGCGCAGCCACCCGGTCAGCCGGTGATGCGCCGAGAAGAACGCGCCGCCTGGCGCTGCGAACGCAGCCTGCGCAGCCGCTTGACCAACAGTGGCCGGTAGGCAAGGGCGGCTTCCTGATCCAGGAGGACATTGAGCCGTTGGTAGTACTTGGTGGCCGACATCCCGAAGCGTTCCATGATCGCCTGTTCCTTGGGCACGTCCGCGGTAAACCAACTGTCCTCGAAATCAAGGACGCGGGCGTCCTCGTCGGCGAGGTGATTCACGTGGTGGGCAACCTGCGGCATGTGCGCCAGCATACGCCCCGAATCACACAGGTGTCATTCCCCAGTGGTCGATGCGATTGGTCCGTGACCGGCTCGCTTGCCCCGCCGACCCGGAGCGGGTTCACTAGAAGCATGCCCCCGGTCCCGACAATCAACGCCGATACGCGTGCCCGGAGATTACAGTGAAACGTCTCTACGGAGTCCGGCAATCCTACGCGTGGGGTTCGCCGGATGAGATCCCAGCGATCCTCGGCAGCACGGCAGACGGCCTTCCCTTTGCCGAATACTGGCTGGGTACCCACGTGCTGGGTTCGGCCACTCTCAATGATGGCCAGCGGTTGGGCGATTATCTCAGCCACCACCCGGAGACCCTCGGCCAGGCCTCGCTGGAGACCTTCGGCCCCCAGCTTCCTTTCCTGCTCAAGCTGTTATCGGCACGGTCGCCATTGAGCCTCCAGGCCCACCCCTCTCGCGAGCAGGCCGAAGTCGGCTACGCGAAGGAATCGCTGCTCGCCCTCCCGATCGACTCGCCCCAGCGCAGCTTCCGCGACGACTGGCCCAAACCCGAGGCGATCGTCGCGATTACCCCGTTCGACGGGCTCGTCGGTTTCCGCGATCCGCACGAGACCGCGGCGATGTTCGACGCGCTGGGCCTGGCGGAGACCCTGTCGGAGGTTATCGGGCCGCTGCGGGAACGAGCCGCCACCCCTGCGCTGCAGCAGGTATTCCTGCGCGTACTCACCCTGGGCGATGAACGCCACCTCGTCGACGAGGTGGTCAGCGCCGCAGTCAACCACCTCGACCAGCCGGGACGCGTTGGCACCTTCGCGCGCACCGCCGTCGAGATCGATGAGCACTTCCCGGGCGATCCGGGCATCCTGGCAGCCCTCCTACTGCACCGGTTCCATCTGGAGCCCGGGGAAGCTCTGGCCCTGCAACCGGGGATCATGCACTCCTACCTCCACGGCACCGCCATCGAGGTCATGGCCAATTCGGACAACGTGTTGCGTGGCGGGTTGACCGCCAAACACATCGACGTCGACGGTCTGCTCGACGTCGTGAACTTCGACCCGACCCCGGTACAGCTGGTAACCCCGCGCGGCTCGGATGGCGTCTACCTGTACCCCACCTCGACGCCGGAGTTCGAGCTGTGGCTGGTTCAGCCAGTCATGCATAACGGCACCCAGCTGCCGCGCCCCGACGCCGGAGAGGTGTGCCTGGCCACCTCCGGCAACTTCGTACTCTCCGGCGACGAACAGCCACTGCGGCTGCGCCAAGGTGAGGCAGCGTTCGTCCCGGCTGGGGAATCGGTGAGCGTGACCGGCGACGGACAGCTCTTTGTTGCCAGTAGTGGCGTCTGAGCGCAGCGGCGCATTAGGCACCTGAGCGCATTTCCGGGCAGAATGGGCGTCCTTGCCTCCGTAGCTCAGCGGCCAGAGCGCTCGCCTTGTAAGCGAGTGGTCGAGGGTTCGACTCCCTCCGGGGGCTCGATTCGCGACGGAAAGGCCAACCATGACGCTAGAACCGAGCCAGTGGGCAACGATGATCGCCCGGGACCCCGAGCATTCGCATCGTTACGCCGAGCGATTCCGGCGATTGGCGGCCCAAGGTCACGATCTCCTCGGCGAGGCGCGAACCGCAGACGCCATCGCCCCCCGCAATGCCCGCATCCTCGACGCTGGCTGCGGCCCCGGCCGGCACGGCGGCTATCTCCACGAGCGTGGACACAGCGTGGTCGGGGTCGATCTCGACCCAGTGTTGATCGAGGTGGCCACGGCCGAGCAGCCAGGCCCCACCTGGCTCGTGGGAGACCTGGCCGAACTCGACCTGCCGTCGCGGGAGATCGCTGAACCTTTCGACGTGATCCTCTCGGCGGGCAATGTGTTGGCATTCCTCGCCCCATCGACGCGGCGCCCAGTGCTCAGCCGCCTCGCGGCGCATCTGGCCCCCGAAGGCCGGGCCCTGCTGGGCTTCGGCGCCGGGCGAGGCTATGACTTCGACGACTTCCGTGACGATGTGGCCGCATCGGGTCTGAACATCGACGCGCAGTTCGCCACATGGGATCTGCGGCCGTGGCGCGCCGATGCCGATTTCATCGTCACTATCTGCTCGCTGAGCAGCTGAGGCCCCGCCCGGGGCCTGGCAGTGCCGCCCCTGGGGCTAGGCCGGCTTCTTCCCGCCGCGCATCATCGCAGTGGCGACCACCACGATGATGAGGCCGATGGCGACGTAACCGGCAACCCGGGCGTAGGCGTCCAGAACCGCGACCACAGGGTCTCCGAGCTGCCAACCGAGCCAGAAATAGAAGATCAGCCAGCCGGTACTGGCGATGAAATCGTAGGCCAGGAAGCGTCGAAGGCTCATGGCGGTGGCACCCGACAGCACGAACACCACCTGCATCAGCGGCAGCGGGATGGGGACATAGGCCACGATGAACCCCAGCGGGCCCAGCCTATTCGCCCAGCGCTCGGCGATGGCGTAGTTCTTGGCGGCGCGGGCGCTGCGGCCGGCCCAGACCTCGATCATGCCGCGGCCCCACTGTTTGCCTGCCCACCAATACACCCAGTCGAACTTGAGGCTCATGACCGAGGCCACCACCATCACCGGGACCCAGTGATCCAAGCGTCCCGACTCGGCCCACGCACCCGAGGCGGCCACGGATGACCGGCCGCCGGAGATCATCGCCAGCACATCGGGTGCGGTCCCCAGCAGCCACGCCCGCACCGGCAGCAGCACCATGCTGAACACCCCGATGACTCCGAACCAGACCAGGATCGCGTAGTCGGTACGCCCGGGCTCCTTGGTCCAGGGCATTCCCTCGCCCTGCCACCACGGCTGCTCAGATTCCTCACCGGCCGGGTCCGTCGACTCGGTGGTCGGCTCGTCGCTCTCGGTTGGCTGATCACTCACGCGGTCATACTACGTTGCCCGGCGATTGCCGTGGTCAATCTGCTCAGCCCCTAGCGATTCGGCCCCGACTACCCGTAGGATGCTGGTCCCAGGGGGGCTTTTCTCCCGTCCACTCGGATCGTCGGGCACGTACCTGCCCGTGGAAAGGAATGTGGCATGGCCACTGTTAGCTACCGTGACGCTTCGCGGGTTTATCCCGGCTCTGACCGGCCCGCAGTCGACAAACTCAATCTCGAAATCGAAGATGGCGAGTTCATGGTTCTCGTCGGCCCGTCGGGCTGCGGCAAGTCCACCTCGCTGCGTATGCTCGCTGGCCTCGAAGAGGTGAATTCGGGCAACATCTTCATCGGTGATCGCGACGTCACGGATTTGCCACCCAAGGATCGCGACATCGCGATGGTTTTCCAGAACTATGCGCTGTACCCGCACATGACAGTCGCGGACAACATGGGCTTCGCCCTGAAGATGCAAAACGTGCCCAAGGCCGACCGTGAGAAGCGCGTCGCCGAGGCCGCCAAACTGCTGGGCCTGGAAGACTTCCTGTCCCGCAAACCCAAGGCACTCTCGGGTGGTCAGCGTCAGCGCGTAGCCATGGGCCGCGCCATCGTGCGTCAACCCCAGGTGTTCCTCATGGACGAGCCGCTGTCGAACCTCGACGCGAAGCTGCGCGTGTCCACCCGCACCCAGATCGCCGCCCTACAGCGTCGCCTCGGGGTCACAACTGTCTACGTCACACACGACCAGGTCGAGGCCATGACGATGGGTGACCGGGTTGCGGTGCTCAAGGACGGCCTGCTGCAACAGGTCGACTCGCCGCTGGCCCTGTACGACACGCCAAACAATCTGTTCGTCGCCGGCTTCATCGGCTCGCCCGCGATGAACCTGGTGCAGGGACGCATCGTCGATGGCGGGGTCGAGGTTGCCGATCACGTCGTGCCGATCACACGCTCCATCCTCGACAAGGCCGCGGGTGAGGAGACCCTCACCATCGGTATCCGTCCCGAGAACTTCGAAATCTCGACCGACGGCACCGGTATCCCGGTGGATGTCGCCGTGGTCGAAGAGCTGGGTGCTGACTCCTACATCTACGGCACGCTTGCCGGGCTGAGCGACGACGAGAAGCTCGACGCCCAGCAGATCGTCGCCCGCGTGGGTGCGGGGAAGCATCCCGCCAAGGGCCAGACGGTGCGCCTGACCAGCCCGCAGGAAGGCACTCACGTGTTCAGCAACAAGACCGAGTTGCGTCTCAACGACTGACCAGGACTCGGGTGACCTGCAGGGGCGCTCCGGCATCAGCCGGGGCGCCCCTTGCACGTCGCGTCGCCGCGGGTTGCCTCACCCACTAGGCTTCCCTCGTGCCTAGGTTTCTCGCCGCCCGCCCCGACGCCAATCTGTTGCGGCTGCCGTGGAACCAACCCCTGGAGGAGTGGCCCACCCGCTACCTGGTAGCCCTGCCGCGCGGCATCTCGCGCCACGTGGTTCGCTTCGTCCAGGTAGGCGAGGACATCCTGGCCGCCAAGGAAATCCTGGAAGAGGTGGCAGTCCACGAGTATCGCCAGCTCACCGAGCTACGACGGCTGGGGATCCCGGCGGTGGAACCACTCGGGGTGGTCCTGGGCCGTCAAACCCCGGAGGGCCTGCCCCTGGATCCGATTCTGCTCACCAGACACCTGCCGTTCTCGCTGCCCTACCGCGCCCTGTTCCATCCAGGGGTGCGCGTCGATACCGTCAACCGGCTCCTCGACGCGATGGTGGCGTTGCTGGCACGGCTGCACCTCACCGGGTATTTCTGGGGCGATGTGTCGCTGTCTAATATATTGTTCCGCCGGGACGCCGGGGAATTCGCCGCCTACCTCGTCGACGCCGAGACCGGCGAGATCCACGACCAGCTGACCAAGGGGCAGCGCGCCCACGATTTGCAGATAGCCCGCACCAACCTGTTCGGCGAGTTCAGCGATCTTGAGGCCGGCGGGATGCTGTCGGACTCGCTCGACCCGGCCTGGCTCGTCGATACCATCGAGGACCGCTACCAGCACCTATGGCGCGAGCTGACCGGCGCAGAAGAGTTCGACGAGAGCGAGCTGTACCGCCTGGAGGGTCGCGCGCGTCGGCTCAACGCCCTCGGCTTCGACATTGCCGAGATAGACGTCAGCACCTCTGCTGATGGTCAGCGGATCCGGATCCAGCCCAAGGTGGTCGAGGCCGGCCATCATTCCCGGCGGCTGATGCGCCTGACCGGCCTCGACGCCGAGGAGCATCAGGCCCGGCGGCTGCTCAACGATATGGACACGTTCCGGGCAAAACTGCCGGGCAGCCCCGACGAGGGTGTGGCCGCCCACAAATGGCTGGTGGAGGTCTTCGAACCGGCCCTCAGCCGGATCCCGGCCCACCTCGGGGCCAAACGCGACGATGCCCAGTATTTCCACGAGCTACTGGACTATCGCTGGTATCAGTCCCAGCGCGAGAACCGTGAGGTCTCCATCGAGGAAGCCGCGGAGGGCTACATCGCCGATGTCCTCGCGTCGTTGCCCGACGAGCACCTGGGTAACGTCGCCCCGGTGGGTCAGCCCGAGCTCGCCAACAAATACGACCCGTCGCTGGGCTACGCAGACGAGGATGACGACGCCCCCTACGACCCGTGGGAGGACGGAGAGCCAGCAGATGAGCCCCCGGTATTCGCCGGCCTCGACATCGCAGCGCTGCGACGCCGCGCGGCCGAATCGCCCTAGCCCGTAGCCTTTGCGTCGACGCACTCCGAGTGCCACCGTGAAGGCGGCTGGGCCTTCCGGGCCACGCACTACACTGCTCCACGTGAGCCTCCAGCTGTACGACACCGCCACCCGTACCGTCCGCGCCTTCGAGCCCCTGGTTGCCGGGAAGGTGTCGATCTATCACTGCGGGCTCACGGTTCAGGCATCGCCCCATCTGGGTCATATCCGCAAGGAAGTTGTCTTCGACGTGCTGCGACGATGGCTGGAGCACCAGGGTTTCCAGGTCACCGTGGTGGCAAACGTTACCGACATCGACGACAAGATCCTGGCCAAGTCCGCCGAGGCAGGCATTCCATGGTGGGCCCACGCCTATCGCTTCGAACGCGAGCTTCATGACGCCTACGCCGCGCTGGGATGCCTGCCCCCGACCTATGAGCCCCGCGCCACCGGACACATTCCCGAGATGATCGAGTTGATGCAGGAAATCATCGACACCGGTCACGCCTACGTCGCCGAGGACGGGTCAGGGGATGTCTACTTCGACGTGCGCTCCTGGCCCCGCTACGGGGAGCTATCCGGGCAACGAGTCGACGAAATGGAGCCCGCCGCCGACGCGGATCCTCGCGGCAAGCGTGACCCGCGCGACTTCGCCCTCTGGAAGGGGCACAAGGCGGGTGAACCAGAGACCGCGTCATGGCCGACGCCGTGGGGTCGCGGACGCCCCGGCTGGCATCTTGAATGCTCGGCGATGGCCGGCAAATACCTCGGCGACACATTCGACATTCACGGCGGCGGCATCGATCTGCGCTTTCCCCACCACGAGAACGAGCTGGCCCAGTCCGCAGCTGCCGGGCGCGGCTTCGCCCGCTACTGGGTGCACAACGCCTGGGTGACGATGGCTGGGGAGAAGATGAGCAAGTCCCTGGGCAACACTGCACTGGTCAGCCAGGTCACCCGCTCGCACGACCCCCGTGCGGTGCGGTATTTCCTGCTCGCCCCGCACTACCGCTCCACCATCGAGTTCTCACCCGACGACGAAGCCTCGCGGGGATCGCTGGCCGAGGCCGAGAAGGCCATCGAGCGGATCGATTCGTTCATGCGGCGCGCCAGGCAACGGGCCGGAACAGCTGAGGCCGGCGCGGCCGACGTGCCGCAATGGGCTGCCTTCGCAGCCGCCATGAACGACGATTTGGGCACACCCGGCGCCACGGCGGCGCTGTTCGAGACCGTCCGCGCTGGCAACCATGCCCTGGCCGAGGGCGATGATCAGGCGCTGCGCGGCTACCTCCAGGCCGCCGGGTGGATGCTCGACGTGCTCGGGCTCAACCCGGAAGCCCCCCAGTGGGCATCCAGCGGCAACGAGGATCTCACCGGCGCCGTCGACGGCCTGGTGGCGCACCTGATGGAGCAGCGCTCGGCGGCGAGAGCGGCCAAGGACTGGGCCACCGCCGACGCGATTCGCGATACCCTCGCTGGCCTCGGCCTCGAGGTCACCGACACCCCCGATGGCCCCCGTTGGACGATGGGACGATGATGGCAGGTAATTCCACCAGGCGCGGCGCCGGGCACAAGGGCAAGGGCAACACAGCGGGCTCCGGCGGACGGATCCGGCGCTCCCTGGCCGGGAAGGGCCCGACCCCGAAGGCCGAGGATCGCACCTACCACAAGGCCCACAAGGCCAAGCAGGCCGCCGGGCGCAAGAAGCAGGCTCGCCCGGCGGAGCGTTCGGCGACCGGTGCGGATTGGGTGGTGGGCCGCAATCCGGTGCTGGAGGCCCTCACCGCGGGCCTTCCGGTGCGGCGGGCGCTGATCGCCGAGGGGGCCGAGCGCGATGACCGGCTGCGCGACATCCTCAAGTACGCGG
>JBKEBG010000027.1:0-21112 GCA_047972985.1 Arachnia sp. | reverse complement strand
CACGAACCGCCTGCACTATCTCCAGGTGGCGGCGCTCCACCTCCTCGCCGCTGAGTTCGATGTTGCCGGGCACCAGATAGATGTTGAGTTCCACCGCCGAGGCCCCGGCATCGGCGAACCGGCGCGCGGTGTCGGTCCAGCTCCCGAGGCTGGTTCCGTTCATCGACGCGATGATCGGGATGTCCACCACCTCAGCAGCGGTCTCCAGCACCTTCAGATAGCCCGACGCCGGATCGTCCTCCACCGCCTGCGGCACGGGCGGGAAGAACGAGGTGGCCTCCGCATACGAATCCTCGTGGGCTGCCTCGAGCACCGCGATCCGCTCCGACTCCCGCCGCAGCTGCTCCTCGAACAGGGAGTACATCACTACGGCCCCGACGCCGCCGTCGGCCAGCGAGCGAATCCCGGCGACAGTCTGCGACAAAGGACTAGCCGAGGCCACCACGGGGTTACGCAGTTGTAGCCCCAGGTAGCTGGTGGTCAGGTCAGTCATGCGTCCCTCCTGGGATCGGCGGCAAATCTCTCGGCGCCCTGCATCGCGTACTCCTCATACTCCGCCCACCGTCGATCCACCTGGGCCTGGGCCAAGGCGACGAGGCGATCGGCCTCGACGGGGTCGGCTGCCTGTAGCACCCGATAGCGTAGTTCAGCGCCCTGATATTGCTGAAGAGTCAGTCGTGGGCGCGGCGAGTCGAGCAGGAACGGGTTGCCCCCATCGTCGCGAATCACCGGGTTGTACCGCATCAGCGGCCAGTGCCCCGAGTTGACCGCCTTGTACTGCTGATCGAGCCCCTTGCGCATGTCGTAGCCGTGAGCGATGCAGTGGCTGTAGGCAATGATCAGGCTGGGTCCGTCGTAGGCCTCCGCCTCCCGGAATGCCTTGAGGGTCTGCTGCGGATCGGCCCCCATCGCCACGCGCGCCACATAGACCGAGCCGTAGGCAATCGCCTGCAGCGCGAGGTCCTTCTTGTTGGTGTGCTTGCCCGCCGAAGCAAACTTCGCCACCGCCCCCAGCGGCGTCGCCTTCGACGCTTGGCCGCCGGTGTTGGAGTAGACCTCGGTGTCCAGCACCAAGATGTTCACATCACGGCCCGAGGCCAGCACATGGTCCACGCCTGCCGAGCCGATGTCATAGGCCCAGCCGTCGCCGCCGACGATCCACACCGAGCGGCGCAGCAGGTGATCGGCCACGCTGCGCAGATCCGCTACCTTCGGCCCGGACAACTCGTCCAGCCTGACCAGCAGCCGGTCGAGGCGATCCTTCTGCGCCTCCAAAGCGCTCTCGTGGCGCTGCGTGGCGCCCAGCAGCCCGTCGACGAGGTCGTCATCGGCGATGTCGGAGCGCAACTCCTCGAGCCGGCGGCGGGCCAGTTCGGTGTGCAGATCGGCCGCCAGTCGCATGCCCAGCCCGAACTCGGCGTTGTCCTCGAACAGCGAGTTCGACCACGCGGGCCCTCGGCCTCGGCCGTTCTTGGCCCACGGAGTGGTGGGCAGGTTCCCGCCGTAGATGGACGAACACCCGGTGGCGTTCGCCACGGAGGCCCGGTCCCCGAACAGCTGCGTCAACAGCTTCAGATACGGGGTTTCGCCGCAGCCCGAGCAGGCACCGGAGAACTCGAACAGCGGCTCCAGGAATTGGGTACCGCGGATGGTGCCGAAGTCAACCCGGCTGCGGTCGTTGACCGGAATCTGTTCGTAGAACTCCACGGCCTGCTTCTGGGTGTCGCGCTCCAGCACCGGCGCCAGGTTGATCGCCTTACGGGAAGGCTGTCCCACCGGCCGCACCGGGCAGGCCTCGACGCACAGCCCGCAGCCAGTACAGTCCTCGGCATAGACCTGAAGTGTGTAAATGGTCTCCGGCAGCCCCGCCGCCTCCAACGGCGCCCACAAGAACCCCGGTGGGGCACCCTCCAACTTGTCGTCGGAGTAGTACTTGGCCCGCAGCACCGAGTGCGGGCACACGAATGAGCAGTTCCCGCATTGGATACAGGAGTCCGGATCCCATTCGGCGATGATCTCGGAGATATTGCGTTTCTCGAACTTGGTGGTGCCCGACGGGTAGCTTCCGTCGGCCGGCAACGCCGAGACCGGAAGGTCGTCGCCGCGGCCGGTCAGCATCGTCGCGGTCACCTCACGCACGAATTCGGGCGCCTCGAGCGGCACCGGCGCGATGAACTGTTTGGTGGAGCTGGTCTGGGCCGGGACGCTCACCTCGTGCAGCTGAGCCAGCGACGCGTCGACCGCCTCATGGTTCTTGCGTACCACCTCGGCGGATTTCCTGGCATAGGTCTTGGAGATCGCGTCCTTGACCTTGGCGATGGCCTCGTCCCGGGCAAGCACCCCGGAGATGGCGAAGAAGCAGGTCTGCAGGATCGTGTTGGTCCGGGACCCAAGGCCCGCCGCGCGGGCCACCTGGCCGGCGTCGATCACGTAGACCTTGATCCCCAGATCGATGATCCGCCGCTGCATTGGTTCGGGCAGCTGGTCCCACAGATCATCGGGCCCGTAGGGGGCGTTGACCAGCAGCGTGGTCCCGGGGCGAGCGAACTCAAGCACGTCGACGCGTTCCAGGATCGACCAATGGTGGCAGCCGATGAAAGTGGCGCTGTCGACGAGGTAGGGGGCTCGGATCGGGTGGGGGCCGAACCGCAGGTGGCTGACGGTGCGCGACCCCGACTTCTTGGAGTCGTAGACGAAGTAGCCCTGCGCGTAGGTGTCATCGGCAGAGCCGAGGATCTTGATGGTGTTCTTGTTGGCCCCCACCGTGCCATCCGAGCCCAGGCCGTAGAAGACTGCACTGATGGTCTGATCGTCGGTGATGTGGTAGGCCGGATCGTAGTCCAGTGAGAGGTGGGTGACGTCGTCGTTGATACCGACTGTGAACCGCGGCCGGGGACGCTCCCCGGCCAGTTCGTCGAAGACTGCCTTGGCCATCGCCGGGGTGAACTCTTTGCTCGACAGGCCGTAGCGGCCCCCGAAGACCTGCGGCATGGTCTCTCGCCGCCCCGAGGAGTACGCCTCGGCCACTGCCGAGGTCACGTCGAGGAACAGCGGCTCACCACCGGCGCCGGACTCCTTGGTGCGGTCCAGCACGGCGATCCGCCGGAGGCTCGCGGGCAGCGCCGCCAGGAGTTCATCGCTGGGGAACGGGCGGTACAAGCGCACGTACAGCACACCCACGCGTTGGCCTTCGGAGTTGAGCCGGTCCACCACCGGCCGCACGGCCTCGATCCCCGAGCCCATGATGACCACGACACGATCGGCGTCGGGGGCGCCGTGGTACTCGACCAGCCGGTAGCTGCGGCCCGAGATCTTCGCGAACCGGTTCATCACGTCGGCGACGTGCTCGCTGGCCCAGAAATAGAAGGGATTGGCCGTCTCCCGGGATTGGAAGTAGGTGTCTGGGTTCTGCGCGGTGCCCCGGATGAACGGGTTGGCGGGGCTCAGCGCCCGCTCCCGATGCTCGATCAGCAACCGATCGGTCACCAACTCACGCAGCTGCTCATCGGTGAGCTTGTCCAATGTGTTGAGCTCATGCGAGGTGCGGAAGCCGTCGAAGAAATGCACGAACGGCAGCCTGGCCTCCAGGGACGCGGCGTGCGCGATGGCGGCCAGGTCGTGGGCCTCCTGGACGTTGGCCGAGCTGAGCATGCACACACCGGTCTGGCGTACCGCCATGACGTCTTGGTGGTCACCGAAAATGCTCAACCCTTGTGTGGCGAGCGAGCGAGCCGCCACATGGAACACGGTCGAGGTGAGTTCCCCGGCGATCCGGTACATGTTGGGAATCATCAGCAGCAGACCCTGCGATGCGGTGAACGTCGTGGACAATGCGCCCGCCTGCAATGCGCCGTGCATAGCGCCAGCGGCGCCACCCTCGGACTGCATCTCCACCACCGACGGCACCTGACCCCACACATTTTCCCGGCCGTGTGAGGACCATTCGTCGGCCAGCTCGGCCATTGTGGAACTGGGGGTGATCGGGTAGATCGAGCACAGCTCGCTCAGCCGGTAGGCGACGTCGACCGCTGCCTCGTTGCCGTCGACGATGACTCGCTGATTCATCGGGTGCCCTCCGGGATCATCTCAATTGCGTGGACCGGGCACTGCTCGAAACATGTGGCGCAGCCGGTGCATTTGTCGTAGTCGAATTTGTATCGGTTGCCCGGGCCCAGCTTGATCACTGCGTCCTCGGGGCAGGCCCCGAAGCAGCCGTCACATTCGAAACAGTTGCCGCAGGAAAGGCACCGCCTGGCCTCGAACTCGGCCTCCTGGATGGTCAGGCCAGCCACGATCTCGCCGAAATCGGAGACGCGGCTGCTCGCGTCGGTCTCGGCGTGCTGGCGGCGTTCGTGGCCGCCGAAATACCACAGGTTCATCTCGTCGAGCCCGACGACGGGATGCTTGGCCGGTACCGGGCTCTCATCCAGATTGAGCCAGCGGTCGATGCGTTTGGCCGCCTTCTTGCCGTGCCCGACACCAATCGTGACGGTCCGGTCCGAAGGCACGGCGTCGCCGCCGGCGAAGATGCCGGGCACATCGGTCATGAAAGTTTCCTGGTTGACCTGGACGATGTCGCGGTCGAAGGTCATGCCGGGGATCGCCCGCAGGAAGTTGCTATCGGCTTCCTGCCCGATCGCCAGGATCACAGTGTCGGCGGCAAGCTTCTCGAAACGACCGGTTCCGCGGGCCTTGCCGTTCTCGTCGAGCTCCATGATCTCGATGGTCATCTCGTCGTCGTCCATGCTGGAGATGGTCCGGAGCCAGTTCATCTTGACCCCTTCACGTTCGGCCCCCTGGAGCTCCACCTCGTGCGCGGGCATCTGCTCCTGGGTGCGCCGGTACACGATCACCGATTCCTCGGCGCCGAGACGGCGCGCCACGCGGGCCGCGTCCATGGCTGTGTTGCCGCCGCCGTAGATCGCCACGCGGCGCCCGAGCACCGGGCGTTCCCCGGAGGCGACGTCGCGCAGAAAGCTCACGGCGTCGACCATGCGTGAAGCGTCGGTGGAGGGAATGTCGACCCGCTTGCTCAGGTGCGCGCCGATGGCGACGAACACAGCGTCGAACCTTCCCTCGCGCTGCATCGCCAACAGATCGGTCACGGACGAGTTTTGTTTGATCACGACGCCGAGTTCGACGATCCTGGCGATCTCGGCGTCCAGCACGTCGCGGGGCAGCCGGTACTCGGGGATGCCGTAACGCATCATGCCGCCAGGCAGATCGGAGGCGTCGTGGATTTCCACCCGGTGGCCCAGCATGCGCAGGTGGTAAGCCGCCGATAGACCCGAGGGGCCAGCCCCGATGACAAGTACCCGGCGTCCGGAGTCCCGCGTGGGCCTATCGAAGCTCCAGCCCCGCTCGATCGCCAGGTCCCCCAGGTAGCGTTCCACGGAGTGGATGGACACTGCCTCGTCCAGGTCGGCCCGGTTACATGCCGACTCGCATGGGTGATAACACACCCGGCCGTGGATGGCGGGGACGGGGTTATCTGCCACGAGTTGGCGCCAGGCATCCTCGTGTCGGCCGACCTTGATCAGCCGTAGCCACTCCTGGATGTTCTCCCCCGCCGGGCAGCCCGCATTGCAGGGTGGAAGCATGTCGAGATAGATGGGTTTCCTGGATCTGACTGGAGCGACTCGCCCCCCCGTATGGGCCAGGTCCGGCAGGTCTGTCATGTCCTTACGGTCACGCACGGCGTCACTCCTTTGTCTTGAATGACATCGTAGAACGTCCACGCCCGATGCGTGGGCGGGGGTACGAGGCGCTATTTGATCGCCACGATTCGCCGCATCGGCAGCGGGAATCTCACGACCCCATCCGCGGCACGCGATGCGAGGAAATCGACGGCGTTCTCGGCGCGCGCCTGATCCAGAACCGAGCGCATTCCATCCACGAGCGCGCGAGCATCCTCACGGTTGCTGACGTCGAAGTGGAAACGCGCCCGGGAATCCTCCACCTTTGTCAGTCCCACCGACCGCAGGGCGCGTTTGGCCCGAAACTCCGCCGATCCCGGGACCTGGGGCATCACCCGCAGCAGCCGGGTGACCTGCGAGGACAGCTTCAGGTCATCCACATCGAGCGGGCGCAGCGACGGCGTGAGCGCGGCAAGCACGCCACCGGGGCGAAGCACCCGGGCCGCCTCGGCCAACAAGACATCCCGGTTCTCCACCACCCCCAACCCAAGGCTGGTGACCACCGAATCGAAGCTGTCCTCGGAGAACGGAAGATGAGCCAGGTCGGCCTGCACGAAGGTGGCGTCGTGGCGTTGCCGGTGCTCCAGCGACTCCCACGACAGCTCCACACCCACCACCAAGCGCCCGGGTGCGCTGAGCCGCCCCATCAAAGCTCCGGTGCCGGATTGGACGTCGAGGACCCGCCTGGCGTTGGCTGAGACTGCCCGAGCGAGCCAGTCGAAGGGCCCCAGGGCGCCTCCCCTGGCCCGGGCAAGCACCCGCTCCGAGGTCCCGGGCCGGCGCTCACCGAAACCCTGCGGATGGAGAGCGTCCCCGGACACGCTCAGGCGTCCGGTTCGGCGACGAACAGCAGATCGGCGACGTGAGCGTCGAGGATCACCCCGCCCTCATCGGTGATGAGTTCGACGCCCCGGCCGGCGCAATGTGAGCGGAACTCGATACCAGGACGCAGCCCGATCTTGGTCAAGGCCTCCAGAATCGCTGGGTCCGCTTGCGCGTGCTCGCTCATGCGCTCCAGGCGTGCGGTGATGGTCTCCACACCGGTCAGCCGGCTCGACAGGGGCGCCACGCCCCGTCGAAACGGGGTGTATTCGACGTCAACCCCCAACTCGGATAGGCCGGGGATGGGATTGCCGTAGGGCGAGAACCTCGGCGATTCGAGGATAGCAACCAGCCGGCGCTCGACCTCGGCCGAGACCACGTGCTCCCAGCGGCACGCCTCGTCGTGGACCTTGTCCCAGTCGAGGCCGATGACCTCGGTCAGGAGACACTCGGCCAGCCGATGCTTGCGCATGACGTCACGGGCCAGCCTCGCGCCGTGCTTGGTCAGGGTGATAGTGCGATCGTCCTCGACGACCAGCAATTCGTCACGTTCCATCCGGGAGACAGTTTGGGACACTGTGGGGCCGGACTGGTGGAGACGCTCGGCGATCCGGGCACGCAGCGGTGAGACGCCCTCCTCGATCAGCTCGTAAACCGTCCGCAAATACATCTCAGTAGTGTCAATCAAGTCGCTCATGCAGGCCTCCTTCGCGCCGGAGTCTACCGGCGCAGAACGGCTTTAGAGCCACTCGCCGCGGCGCATCACCTGGTGCAAGCGCCCGGAATCATCCACCACACACACATCGGCCCGGCGCCCGACCTCAAGTGCGCCAACCTCATGCAGGCCGTGCCAGGCGGCGGGCGTCGTAGCGGCGATCAGGGCTGCCTCCGGGATGCCCAGGCCCACGTTGCCGACCACGAATTCGAAAGCGCGGTCCATGGTCAGTGTCGAGCCGGCGATGGCTCCGGCGGACCCGTCCTGGGTGACCAGCCGCGCCGTCCCGCCGATGACTTGCACTGCCAAGCCGCCCAAGTCGTAGTTTCCGTCGCCGATGCCGGTGGCGCTCATCGCGTCGGTGATCAGCGCGGTGCGATGGACGCCGGCCGCGTCAATTGCCAGCCGGGCAATGGCGGCGTCGAGGTGGACCCCGTCGCAGATGATTTCGTTCATCGCCCTGCTGTCGGTGAGCAGCACTGTGACGGGCCCCGGATCTCGGTGGTGGATGGGGCGCATGGCGTTGAACAGGTGCGTCGCGACGTCGATTCCCCAGTCAAGGCCGAGCCGGGCTTGGGCCGCGGTGGCGTCGCTGTGGCCGAAGGCCGCGTGGAGCCCTGCCTCGCGGAATCGGCGCACCGCCAGTTCACAGTGGTCTCGTTCGACGGCCAGCGTGACCATCTTCAGCGCCTCACCGCCAGCAGCGATCAGCCGCTCCACATGCTCGGGGGCCGGGTCCAGGAGCAGCGAAGCATCGTGGGCACCCTTCTTCGCTTCGGCCAGGAACGGCCCCTCGAGGTGGATCCCGGCGAGCTCACCGTCGGCCACCAGACCGCGCAGCACCCCCAGCTTCGCCACCAGCACCGAAAGCGGCTCGGTAACAGTGCTGGCGAACAGGGTGGTGCTGCCGTGGCTTCGGTGGAAATCGATGGCTCGCTGATTGGCTTGCCGATCGGGGTTACCGAAATCAACCCCTACCGCACCATGACAGTGTGTGTCGACGAACCCCGGTACTGCCCACAGGTCCGGCTGGCCCGGCGAGGCCCCCTCCCTGATGTCGACGATCCAACCGTCGTCGGCCGTGATCTGACCGTTGACCAGCACGCCTTGGGGGGTGACCACTCGGGCCGCAGCTACCGTCACTTCGCTCATGGTGACATTCTCGCCGCCCGGTCAAGCCCACGGGGCCAAGCCGGGCACATCGGGTGCCGGGCTCAGCGCTCTCGGCGCGACCCGGACACGAAGACCGCCACCCCGGCCAGCAGCGCCACGGCCGCAGCCCCGGCCAGGGACAGCAGTGTGCCGCGCCGGTTGACGCTGACCTGGGTGGCGGGGCCATCGGTCGGCGTCGCGGTGGGCGAGGCGGTCGGTGACTGCGTGGCCGCCTCGGTCGGGCTCGGGGACGCCGAGGGAGACCCGGCCGAGGATGGGGTGACTGTGCTGTCGCCCGCGGGGACCGGCTCGTCGCGCAGCAATGCCGCGGAGCCCACGAGCATGCGTCCGGAACTGTAGGTGGTCAGCGACTCACCCGCGTGCGCGCCGACATATGTGGTCAGCGAGGTGGTCTCGAACTCGAACATGTCCATGGCTTGGACCCCGTCGGCAGTGCGCATCAGGAGGGTGAAACCGTCCTCGGCGAAGACTGCGTCGGAGACATCGACGGGGGCATCCGCGACGCGGGTCAGTTCGTTGACCGCGTTGCGGGAAGGCTCGAGTGTGGCGCTGTAGATCCCAGCGTCATCACCGGCGGTCACTATGTAGATACGGCCCCGCCCCGAGACCGCGAGAGCCTTGGCGTCCTGTGCGCCCTCGGGGTAGTCAAAATCCCAGGCGAGGTGGGGCTGGTCACCCACCGAGGCCTCGATCCGGTACACGGTGACGTACTCGCGGTCCCGCTCGGCGTCCCCGATATCCCCGAAATACAGCGAGCCGTCGAAAAGCGCCAGGCCCTGCGGAGATTGGACATCGGCGACGAAGCCGATCTGCCCGATCTGCTGGCCCTGCGCGTCGAGGGCCATGACAGTGCTTTCGGGCTGGTCTGCCACCACGAACAGCTGTTCCTGGTCAGCGTCCCAGGCCAGGCCGGTCATCTCGGCATCGAACTCGGGCGGCTCAATGTCGGCTGCCGCGGCCAGGGAAGCCCCCTGCGAGGCGATCAGCATTGCCACGAGGGCGGCGCCGGTGGCGCGGGAGGCTGCGGACATGATGACCAGATCCTACTGCCCACGTAGGAGGGTCTGGACAGCGGCCAGGGCCGCCAGGGCTATCAACAGGCCCAAGACGCCCGAGACGATCAGCCGTCGAGTTCGCGGATTCATCACCTCCAGGATATGCGGGCATTACCGTGGGTCCATGTACCGGCTACGGACTTTCGCGATGACGATCGATCAGGTGCGCGACATCTTTGGTGCCACCCCCGACCTGGCGGCCCGGCTGCGCAGTGAGGCGGCGGAGCGGTTCGCACCCCCGCAACGGCCTGCGACATTTCTGGACAAACTCGGGCCATTGTTCCGGCGTGCGCCCGCCACCGACGTCGACCCCTCCCGCCCGCTTGCCTCAGACGTGGATGCCCTGCTGGCCGGTGGGTTCATCCCGCCGGAGCGCCGCGGGCAGTGCTGGGAGGTGCTCGATGCGTGGCTAGCAAGCCTTGCCCACGCTGATGAACGCCTCGACATCCCCGATCTGGACGCGCTGGAATACGATCTCGGCTTCCAGGGCCTGCCCAGCCAGTTCTCGTTGCGCCAGCTGTGGACCCGAGACCTCGGCATTCCGCTGCCACCCCCTGCCGGAGGGTTCTCCGGCTACGCCAAACACGGCCACGTCGTGGCCACCCGCGACGCGCTGCGCGGGGTCTTGGAAGCCACCCCGGACGAACTGACGGCGCAAACCCGGCAGATCTGCGTCCTGGTGGTCACGCTGCTCGACCTCATCGCGGCGCACCCGCAGCAGCCGATGGACCTCATCGCCTACGCGGCCCCGGTGGTGGCGCACTGAGCCCAGGGCGCCCACCGAGGAGCCGAGACAGTACACCTCGGCTGGTCAGCCGCGCAGCATCCGCGCGAACGCGGTCGCCGGTACCGGGTCAGGCGGGATCAATGACCACCACAAGGTCGCCGCCCTCCAACGGCACAGTGCCCGTGATCGCGACGCGGGAGACTGTGCCAGCCACCGGGGCGTTGATCGCCGCTTCCATCTTCATTGCCTCAATGGTGGCTATCGCCTGACCCGCCTCGACGCGCTCGCCCGCCGCGACGGTGACCGCCACGGCACCCGCGAACGGGGCACCGACATGGCCAGGGTTGGCCTTGTCGGCCTTCTCGGCCGCCTGCACCGATCCCTGCAGCGACAGGTCGCGGGCACGGACTGTGCGCAGCTGGCCGTTCATCTGGGTCATGACAGTCCGCTCGGCCTTGCTGTCGGCCTCACCGATAGCTTCGAGCCGGAACAATATGTCAAGGCCCTTACCGAGGCGGACCACGTATTCCTCGCCGGGGGCCATGCCGTAGAGGAACGGCACAGTCGGCAGCGGACTCAGATCACCGAACTCGTCACGCTGGGCCTGGAACTCGCGCGTCGGGCCGGGGAACAAAAGCCGGTTCAGCGTCTCCTGCCGCTGCCTGCCAGGCACCGCCAGCGCCGCGAGGTCGGCCTCGGCCACCTCGGTGAGCCGGACGGGGTGCGTGCGGCCTTCGAGGGCCTTGCTGCGGAAGGGCTCCGGCCAGCCGCCCGCCGGTTCGCCCAGCTCCCCAGCCAGGAAGCCCACCACCGAGTCGGGGATGTCGAACCTTTGCGGGTCCGCCTCGAACTCGGCAGGATCGGCCCCCACCGCCACCAGGTGGAGCGCAAGATCGCCCACCACCTTGGACGACGGGGTCACCTTGATGGGGCGGCCGAGGATCTTATCGGCCGCGCCGTACATGTTTTCGATCTCTTCGAACTTCTCCCCCAGCCCCAGCGCGATCGCCTGCTGGCGCAGGTTCGACAATTGGCCGCCGGGGATCTCGTGACTGTAGACGCGCCCCGTGGGGGCGGGCAGCCCGGATTCGAAGGGCCGGTAGAGCCGCCGCACGGCCTCCCAGTAGGGCTCCAGGTCCAGCACTGCCTGCGGGTCAAGATCCGGGCGGCGCTCGTGGGCCTGCAGCGCCATGAGCAGCGCCGACATCGGCGGCTGGGATGTGGTCGAGGCCATCGCGGAGTTCGCCACGTCCACGGCATCCACCCCGGCGTCGATGGCCGCCATCAGGGTCGCGAGCTGGCCGCCGGTGGTGTCGTGGGTGTGCAGGTGAACCGGCAGATCGAACCGCTCCCGCAAGGCGGTCACGAGCCTGGCTGCGGCCAATGGGCGCAGCAGACCCGCCATGTCCTTGATCGCCAAGATGTGGGCCCCCGCCTGGACGATCCGCTCGGCCAGCCGCAGGTAGTAGTCGAGGGTGTAGATAGTCTCACCCGGGTCGAGCAGGTCGGAGGTGTAGCACAGCGCGACCTCGGCCAGCGACGACGTCTCGCGCACCGCCTCGATGGCGGGGCGCATCTGCTCGACATCGTTCAGCGCGTCGAAAATGCGGAAAATGTCGATGCCGGTCTCGGCGGCCTCGTGCACGAAACCGTGCGTGACCTGCGTCGGGTAGGGGGTGTAGCCGACTGTGTTGCGGCCCCGCAGCAGCATCTGCAGGTTCTGGTTCGGCATCGCCTCCCGCAGCTTGGCCAGGCGCTCCCACGGATCCTCGGACAAGAAGCGCAATGCCACGTCATAGGTCGCTCCGCCCCAGGCTTCCACCGAAAACATCTGCGGCAGCATCCGGGCCTGTGACGGGGCCACCGCGACAAGATCGCGGGTGCGGACCCTGGTCGCCAGCAGCGACTGATGAGCATCACGAAAGGTGGTGTCTGTGATCCCGACGGCCCTCGCCTGGCGCAGTTCCCGGGCGAACGCTTCAGGGCCGATCTCCAGCAACCGGTTCCGGGGGCCTGCCGGGGCCGGGACCGTGAGGTCGGTCTCGGGCAGCTTGACGCTCGGGTCCTGCTGCGTGGGTGCCGCGCCGTGCGGCTGGTTGACTGTGATACCGGCCACGTAGCGCACTATCTTGCTTCCCCGGTCGGCCCGGGTGCGGATGTTGACCAGGTAGGGGCGCTCGTCGATGAAGGCTGTGGTGACCCGCTCGGAGGCGAAGTCGGGGTCGTCGAGCACTGCCTGCAGGAACTGGATGTTCGTCGAGACACCGCGCACCCGGAACTCCGCCAGCGCACGCTTGGAACGCGCCACGGCCGCGTCGAGGTTCCTGGCGCGGGCGGTGAGCTTGACCAGCAACGAATCGAAGTGGGGGCTGACCTCCACGCCGGGCCCCGTGGTGCCGCCGTCGAGGCGGATCCCCGAGCCATTCGCCGAGCGATAGGCCTGGATGGTGCCGGTGTCGGGGCGGAACCCGTTGCTGGGATCTTCTGTGGTGATGCGGCACTGCAGTGCTGCGCCGCGGATGTAGAGACCCTCTTGCCGGATCCCGATATCGGTGAGGCTCTCACCGGCCGCGATCCGCATCTGGGCCTGCACCAGGTCGACGTCGGTGATCTCCTCGGTGACTGTGTGCTCCACCTGGATCCGTGGGTTCATCTCAATGAACACGTGCCGCCCGGCGCGAGGGCCGGTGGTTTCCACCAAGAACTCGACGGTGCCGGCGCAGGTGTAACCGATGGACGTGGCGAATTTCACTGCGTCCGAGGTGAGGGCCTCGCGCAGTTCGTCGGAGATGTGCGGGGCGGGGGCGATCTCGATGACCTTCTGGTGGCGGCGCTGGATTGAGCAGTCACGCTCGAACAGGTGCACAGTGTTGCCGTCGTTATCGGCGAGGATCTGGACCTCGATGTGTCGTGGCCCGGCGACTGCCTGCTCGACGAAGACAGTCGGGTCGCCGAAGGCGCTCTCGGCCTCCCGCATCGCGGCACCGAGCTCGTCGTCGAAGATGGCCGGGTCGTCGACGCGCCGCATGCCTCGGCCACCGCCACCGGCGACGGCCTTGATGAACACAGGAAAGCCGATCTGCTCGGCCGCCGCCCGCAACTCCTGTGCATCAGTCGACGGGGGGCTTGAGTTGAGCGTGGGGACCCCCGCCTCGCGTGCCGCCTGAACAGCACGGACCTTGTTGCCCGCCAGTTCCAATACCTCGGCGCTGGGGCCGATGAATGTGATGGCGTTGTCCTGGCAGGCCCGGGCCAGCCGCGGGTTCTCTGACAAGAACCCATAACCGGGGTAGATCGCGTCGGCACCGGAGGCCTTGGCCACCCGAATGATCTCGTCAACATCGAGGTAAGCGCGCACCGGATGCCCGGGTTCACCGATCAGGTAGGCCTCCTCCGCCTTCACCCTGTGGTCGGCGTTGCGGTCCTCATAGGGAAACACAGCTACCGTCTTGAAGCCGAGTTCAAAGGCGGCGCGGAACCCACGAACTGCAATCTCGCCCCGATTGGCGACCAGAACCTTGGAAATCATGGCCTCAGCGTAGTGGAACCAGGCACCGCCGAGCCCGGTCGCCACCGGCCGGCTGATCCGATGGCGGCCCAGCCCCGGGGGGTCGGGGCCCGCCGGGGCGGGGCCGCGATCAGTTCAGTAACGCGAGCAGGGGGCCCTGCAGGAAGTAGATGACGAACATGCCCGCCACCACGTACATCAACGGGTGCACTGCCTTCGCGTGAGCGCGCACGAGCCGGATGAATACGTAGGACACGAAACCCATACCGATGCCTGTGGTGATCGAGTACGTGAACGGCATCAGCACGATCGTGAGGAAGGCGGGGATGCCCAGCTCCAGGTCGTCCCAATCGACGTCTACCACCTGCGAGATCATCAGGAAGCCGACGAAGACCAGCACCGGAGATGCTGCCTCGGAGGGAACCATGTTGACGATCGGTGCCAGCACCATGGAGGCGAGGAACGCAAGCCCCGTCACGACCGAGGCGAGGCCGGTGCGGGCGCCGGCGCCGACCCCCGCCGTCGACTCGACGTAACACGTGTTGGACGAGACCGACCCGGCACCTCCGGCGATGGCGCCGAGCGAATCGACCAGCAGGATCTCGGTGGTCCGGGGTGGGGCGCCGTGCTCGTCGAGCAGGCCGCCGGAGGACCCGACGGCCACCATAGTGCCCATAGTGTCGAAGAAGTCCGCCAGTAGGAGCGAGAACACCAGCACCAGCAGGCCGATGAACACCCCTGGAGAGAACTGACCGTCGGGGAAGAAGGCACCGACCATGTCGACGCGGCCCAGTAGCCCGAGATCGGGGCTGGTGAAATTGCCCAGTTGCGGCACGTTCAGGGCCCAGCCGGTGGGGTTCTCGTCGCCGACGTGGGGGCCGATGCGGCCCACTGCCTCGATGATGACAGCCACCACTGTGGCGGTGAAGATCGATATCAGCATGGCGCCCTTGACGCGTTTGACGTGGAGCGCGATCAGCAGCAGCAGACCGAACACGAAGACGAAGATCGGCCAGCCCGTCAGTGAACCGGCGATACCCAGCGTGACCGGGGTGCCACTGCCTGCCCGTACCACGCCGGCGTTAACCAGGCCGACGAAGGCGATGAACAAGCCGATGCCGACGCTGATCGCGGTGCGCAAGGGCTTGGGCACCGCACGAAACACGGCGGTGCGGAAACCGGTGAGCACCAGGATCGCGATCAGGATGCCTTCCCACACGACCAGGCCCATCGCCTGCGGCCAGGTCATTTGCGGGGCCAGGGTGTAGGCCACCAGCGCGTTGAGCCCCAGCCCGGTGGCCAGGCCGATCGGGAACCTGCCGATGACTCCCATCAGGAGGGTCATGACGCCCGCCACGAGGGCCGTCGCCGCCGCCACCATCCCGATGGAGGCCCCGACCGCCACCGCATCCACCTGGGTCATAGCGGCGTCGGTGAACTTGGGCGCCCCGGAGATCAGCAGCCCGTCCTTATCGGTGGCGGTGCCGATGATCAGCGGGTTCAACGCGATGATGTAGGCCATCGCGAAGAATGTCACCAGGCCGCCGCGCACCTCCTGGGCCACGGACGAACCGCGGGCCCCGATCGAGAAGTAGCGGTCCAGGGAGGATCGCCTGGCAGAAGCTTCGGGGCGATGCGCGGCTTTCGGAGTCTTGGTAACCACGTCGCGACATCTTAGGGCCAAGCGCATGCCCGCTCACCCAGGGCATCCAGAAGCGGTCACCGTCGATGCAACCCCGGACGCCGGCGGCGTTCCGGCAGGCTCAGTCGAACAGCGGCTCGGCCAGGCTCAGCGAATCGTAGGCCGGGCCCGGTAGCTCCTTGGGGCGGCTGGCCTCGACCACGTCGGAATGCCCGCCGCAGCCGTGGTCCAGGGACACCACGCGGGCATCGGCGGGTGAGAACTCATTGGTGCAGGCGCCAAACATAGTGCCAAGCGATCCACGCAGCGCCACGAAATAGCCGCACGTGGAACACGGACCGGGAGCCATCTGCGAGCCCTCGTCCCGCGAGCCCGGCGCGCCCCGCAGCCAGCGCTGTACTGCCTGATCACGGCCCTCCAGCGAAATGACCCGCTCGCGGCCCAGCCCCAATTCGGCGACGGTTGAGCGCAGTTGCACCCAGTCGGCATCGTCGGCGTCGGCAGGCAGGTCGGCGGTGGCGAAGCCCGGCTCGAGCCGGGGGTCATTGTCCGGTGTGGCCATGAGCAGCCCGGGGGCGATGTCACCGGGGCCGATCCGGTCCGCCCAAGGTACCCAGTCCGGCGCCAGGAGCGCGCCCGACTCCGGTAGGAGCACCACCTCGTTGACCGTGACGCTCTTCGCCCGAGAAGCCCGCACGACAGTGACCGCCCACCGCCAATCCGGATAGCCGTCGAGCAGCGACCGGAAGGAGTGCGTGACCACCCGGTCGGCGCCCTCGGCCACGGCCCCTAAGTAGTCACCCACGACGTCGGCACCTGCCTCGTCGATGGCGGCCTGGCGAGCCAGGTCCACGGCCGCGGCCGCGGCCTCGTCGAGTTTGGGCTTAGCCATGCAGCTCACAGCTCCAATTCGTCGGCGACGCGTCGCAACAGCTGCGCCGTCTTGGCGGCGTGCTTATCGTCGGGGTGGCGGCCATGGCGGTAGCTATCGCCGAGACTATCGAGCATCCGGATGAGGTCTTCGGTGATGGTCGCCATCTGCTCCGGCGGCTTGCGGGTTGCCTTGGACAGGGACGGCGGCGCCTCCAACAGCCTCACTGACAGGGCCTGTTCGCCCTTGCGCCCGTCCATGACCCCGAACTCAACCCGCTGCCCCGACTTGAGGCTCGTCACCCCCGCTGGCAGGACGTTGGCGCGCACAAAGACATCACCGCCGTCGTCCTTGGAGATGAATCCAAAGCCCTTATCGGCGTCGAAGAATCTCACTTTTCCGGTGGGCACGGCCCGTCCTTCCTGCATGGAGCTGGCCGCTCAGCATACCCCAGGGCTATCCAGCGCGGCCAACCTCCGGGGTTTGCAGTTCGACGATGCGGCGGTAGTAATCAGCCAGGCTGAGTTTGCTCGCCGCGGCCTCGTCTACCACCACGATGGCCTGTGGGTGAGCCTGCAGGATGGACCCTGGGCACGAAGCGCTCACCGGCCCCTCTACCATCGCCGCGACGGCATCGGCCTTGCCCTGGCCGCTGGCTACGAGCAGTGCGGCCCGGGACTCCATGATGGTGCCTAGACCCTGGGTGACGCACAGCATGGGCACCTCGTCGGGGCTGTCGAAGAATCGGGCGTTGTCGGCACGGGTACGCTCGGTCAGCGTTTTGACTCGGGTGCGCGAGACCAGGGACGAACTGGGCTCGTTGAATCCCACGTGACCATTGCTGCCGATCCCCAGCACCTGAACATCGACTCCACCCGCCTTGGCGATCGACGTGTCGTAGGCGATCGCAGCGGCGTCCAGGTCGGCGGCCATCCCGTCGGGGACGTGCACGCGCGCGGGGTCCATACCCAGCGGTTCCACCACTGTGCGATTGATGGTCTGGCGGTAGCTCAACGGATGGCTCGGATCCAGCCCGACGTACTCGTCGAGTGCGAATCCGGACGCCTCCGAAAAGTCGACCTCACCGGCCTCGCGGCGCCTGGCGAGTTCTTGATACAGCTGCAGCGGTGATGAGCCCGTCGCCAGGCCGAGCACCGGGGCAGGTTTGTGTTTGAGCAGCGAAATGACCCGGTCGGCAGCTACCCGGCCAACCTCACGTTCGTTCGAGCATATGATGACTTCCACGTCCGCCCCCTCCTATAGGCACGGTACCCATCAACCGCCTTGGCGATACCTACCGGAGGGCCAGCACCTGGACAATCAATCAGGGCTGCTGATCGGAACAAACCCCTTGGTAGAGGCGTAGAGCCCGCCGGCGGGACACCTCGCTCGCCGGCCGCCGGACCCGCACTAGAATGAGGTCATGGCAACCTGGACCGACGGCGCGGCGTACGCACCCATCGAGCGCCCGGACGGGTTCGCTGCGCCGGAGGTCGAGGCACTTCCGGCCGCCCCGCAGCTGGCGGCGGTGACCCCTGGGGCGATCCCACCGCCAGCGAATTTCGCTATGGCCGGACCCGCAGTGGCGCTGGAGCAGGTCAATGCGCGGCCGGTGGCCACCCGCGACCCTCAGCTGCCGTTCGCGGCGGCCTCAGCCCTGCTGGCCCCCGGCACGCGCTCGAACGAACCCCGCGATCCGCGGGTCCCCTTCCAAAGCGAGTCCGTCATCTCGGCTCCGCAACGCTTCGGCGACGCCCCGCCGCCGCCCCCGGGGGCCCTCCCGGTGAGCAATTCGCCCTCCTGGCAGCCACCGCCGGGAGCCGTACCCAACCCACTGGCCGTGGCCTCGCCGCCTCCGGGGATGTTCGCCCCGCCTGGGGACATGTACGCTCCCCCGCCTCCAGCCCGGCCTACGGTAACCACGGCGCAGCAGACTTGCGGCTGGCTCGCAATCGTGGCTGCCGCGCTGACGCTGACCGGCCCGCTGGCCTGGGTGTGGTACATCGCGGTCGCCGTGTTGGGGGCCGTGGCCCGGCCGATCCTCCGGGGAGGCTATTGGGTGTGGGCCATCGTGGCGACGTTCATCGTGCCCCTGATTGAGATCGCCAGCCGCTCATCCCCGCTGCCCGCCATCATCAGCGCGGTGTTCATCGTGTGGTCCGCCGCCGCGATGCTGCGCTACGCGCTGCGGAAGTAGCCGCACCCTCGTCACGTCGGCCTCGGTGAGGGCGAGAGTCGATTCGAACATTTCGCCGAGATCCATCGGCGCCTGACCACTGATGATATCGGCAAGGTTGTGAGGCCACACGATGGCGGGCAGGCGATCAATCTCGAACCAATCGAGGGCGACGAGGCGGTTGAGTTCGCTTTCGGTAAGCCGAAGCGGCTCAGGAACGAACGGCTCGACCTCCACCACGAAGAAGTCCTCGTCCTGCACCAAGACCCGGTCGGAGTAGCCGTGAATCGTGCGCCTGGACGCCACGGGGCCGCTGAACCTCGCGGCAGGCAGTTCGAGTCCGGCCTCCTCATGCAGTTCGCGCACCGCGGCGGCCACGGCAGATTCCGCGGGGTCTCTGCCCCCGCCAGGGGTGACCCACCAGGCCGAGCCCGGCACGCCGGGATCGGTGTCGCACTCCAACAGCACCCGCCCCGCCGCCAGCACTATCACGCGCGCTGCGCGGCGATGCTTGATCGGCCGGATCACGAGGTGACCTCGCGCGCGTGGCGGAGTGTGTCGTCGACCAGCCTGCGCCACGAGCCGACGAGGGCCTCATCGACGTAGGCCTTGTAGGAGCCGCCGGGCCGCACCCCGCGGCCGAGGTGAAAGGCACTGACCCCGGAGCGCACCAACCATGGCACGTGTTCGGCATTGAGCGACCCGCCCGCCATGGTCAGCCGCGCCACCTCCTTGTCGGCCTTGGCTCGAGCCACGAGGTCGTCGAGGCCGTGCTCGACACCGCGCACCGACCCCGCGGTCAGGACCTGATCGAGCCGCGGCAGCTCCAGCAGCGCCGCCCAGGCGCGCTCCCGGTCGAGGCAGTAGTCAAGTGCCCGGTGGAACGTCCACGGCCACTGTCCCTCGGCCAGCAGCTCCCCCATGACCTCGCGATCGATGCTGGCGTGACCGTCCAGGAATCCCAGCACCACACCGTCTGCTCCGGCGTCGAAGTAGGCGTCGATGAGGCCTTTAAGCCTGGTCGCCTCGCCGCCGTCGGTGCGGAATCCGTCGCGCAGCCGCACCATGGCTCGCAGCTGAATCGTGGTGGAACGCCGGACCTTCTCCACCGCCTGAGGCGTGGGCGATAGGCCGTCGGATTCCATGGTGCCGACCAACTCGATGCGGTCGGCGCCGCCGGCCTCGGCCCGCTCGGCGTCGGCGGCATGAAGCGCAATGACCTCCAGCAATCCCCGCATACCGATGATCATGCCGCACCAGCGACTTCGTCGCCCCGCACGCCACGAAACACCGCGCCCCCACCTGACGATCCACATGCCTCGTTGGCCGCCACATCTCGCGGCGATTCGGGCACCTGGTGTGCCCGGCACGCGAAACGGGGCGGCCCCGTCAAGGACCGCCCCGCTGGGTGTGGTGTGGGCGTGAGCTTAGAAGCCCATGCCGCCCATGCCGCCCATCTCGTCGCCACCGGCGGGCATCGCGGGAGCCTTCTCAGGCTTGTCCGCGATGACGGCTTCGGTGGTGAGGAACAGGGCCGCGATCGATGCCGCGTTCTGCAGCGCCGAGCGGGTCACCTTGGCCGGATCGATGATGCCGGAGGCAACCATGTCGACGTATTCGCCGGTCGCGGCGTTGAGGCCCTTACCCGATTCCAGCCCGGCAACCTTTTCCGCCACTACGCCGCCTTCGAGTCCGGCGTTGACTGCGATCTGCTTCAGCGGAGCCTTGGCGGCCTCCAGCACGATCTGCGCGCCGACCAGTTCTTCACCACTGAGCTCGCCCAGCTGGACGGCCTTGGCGGCCTGCAGCAGCGCGACGCCACCGCCGGGCACGATGCCCTCCTCGACGGCTGCCTTCGCGTTGCGAACGGCGTCCTCGATGCGGTGCTTGCGCTCCTTGAGCTCCACCTCGGTGGCCGCACCAACCTTGATGACCGCGACGCCGCCAGCCAGCTTGGCCAGCCGCTCCTGCAGCTTCTCACGGTCGTAATCGGAATCGGAGTTCTCGATTTCGCGCCGGATCTGCTGGACCCGGCCCTCGATCTGGGCCTGGTCGCCGGCGCCCTCGATGATGGTGCACTCGTCCTTGGTGACGCGCACTGAGCGCGCGCGGCCCAGCAGGTCGAGCGTGGCGTTCTCCAGCGAGAGGCCGACCTCTTCGCTGATGACCTCGCCGCCGGTGAGGATGGCGATATCGGCCAGCATCGCCTTGCGGCGGTCGCCGAAGCCCGGAGCCTTCACTGCCACGGACTTGAAGGTGCCGCGGATCTTGTTGACGATCAGGCCAGCCAGAGCTTCACCTTCGACGTCCTCGGCCAGGACCAGCAGCGGCTTGCCCGCCTGCATGACCTTCTCCAGCAGCGGGAGCAGGTCCTTGAGCGCGGACACCTTCGAGTTGACGATGAGCAGGTAGGGGTCGTCGAGGACGGCTTCCATGCGCTCGGTGTCGGTGACGAAGTAGGGCGAGATGTAGCCCTTGTCGAAACGCATGCCCTCGGTCATTTCGAGGTCGAGGCCGAAGGTGTTCGACTCCTCGACTGTGATGACACCTTCCTTGCCGACCTTGTCCATCGCCTCGGCGATGATGTCGCCGACGGTGGAGTCGGCGGCCGAGATCGATGCCGTGGCGGCGATCTGGTCCTTGGTCTCGACGTCGATCGCGGCGGCGGAGAGCTGGTCACCGATCGCGGCAACTGCCGCCTCGATGCCCCGCTTGAGGCTCATCGGG
>JBKEBG010000113.1:0-9994 GCA_047972985.1 Arachnia sp. | reverse complement strand
GCTCACCCTCGGCCCAGGCGGCATCCGCGTCGGGCACTATCACCGCCCCCTGCCCGCGATAGTCATCATCGCAGATGCGCGAGCCCTCGCCTGCGCCGGACTGCACCACCACCTCGTGGCCCCGCCGGACGAGTTCGTTGACACCAACCGGGGTGATCGCCACCCGGTACTCGCGATTCTTGACCTCCGTGGGAACTGAGATGCGCATACTTCACTGTGCCACCCTTCGGTCTCGCCTGACCCCTGCCGGGATAAGGTTCACCAATGCTGACCCGCTCACCAGTGCTTGTCATCGATCAAGTGACCTCGGTCTTTACCAACGATTTCGCCATCCACGGTCCCGACGAATCAGTCCTGGGCCACATCCGCACCGAGGGCGGCGGCGTCGGGCGGCTCTTCTTCGGCAATCGCGAGTTCAGCGTCTTCGACGCCAGCGGCGCCCTGATGCTCCAGCTCCATGACGAGTTCAACGTCGGCCTTGACACCTTCAGCGTCTACGACGCAGGCGGGCACCAATTGGCCCAAGTCATCCGGGAACTCGCGTTCTTCAAAGAACAGCTCACGATCGCCATGGCCGATGGGGCCCTGCTCAACGTGGCGGGGCAGTTCCTCGACTTCGAGTACGACATCACCGGCGGTGGCGTCAGCGTCGCCCACGTCTCGCGGCACCTGCCCGGCATGTCCGGGGTCCTCCTCGGGCGCGATAGGTACGTGGTTTCCTTCGACGAACGGGCACCTGGGCACTTCCGGCTGGCTGTCCTCGGGGCCACCATCTGCATCGATCTGATCCGGTCCAAACGGCGACGCAGCTGAGCCAGCCGGCCACCACAGGCAAGCAACCCGCCGCGCCCTCGTCTAGAGCCTCCCGGTGCGTGGCCGGAGCCGAGGCGCCAGAGCAGTTGGGGCGTGCGGCTCTGGCTCGGCCGGTCCACTCCCGTGCCCCTCTACCAGCAGGTTGCCACCGCGATCGACGCCGTGATCGACGAGGGCGGCTGGTTACCGGCGACTTCCTTGAAAGTGAGATCTCGCTGCGCGGCGGCTCAATCTTTCTCGTCCCACGGCACGTCAGGCCCTCCAGGACCTACGAATACGAAACCACGCTGTTCACCCGCTAGCCAACGTGCATATCGGGAGTTGTGAACCCCCCGGAGACTAAACTTCCAGCTCCGGAAACGGTCAATACAACTCAAGGGGATCATGACAGGCTACGCAATTCATGACGCCTCGGCGCGGGCCGCCGTTGCAGCGACTTCCACGGCGATCGCCGGGTTCGACGCACCACATACAAGCATCACCAACGCGGCAGCAGAGGCCTCAGCGGGCCTGCCCACGCAGTTCGCCGCGGCAGCCAGTACCTTGGCTGAACGGCTCACCGAGCACGCGGCGCTTGTCGATCTAGTCCGCAAATATGCGCTCAGCTGCACCACCTCGGCCACGACATGCCTGAATATCTACAGTGCGGCTCCGGTCGAGATGATCGCCAAACAGCACGAGGCCGAGAGCACTCTCAACGGTTTGGTCATGTTCGATACCAGCATTTCCAACGGCCGGCTCGGCTCGAAGGTAAAACAGCGCCTGACCAACGTAAACAATCACCTGAACGCCAGAGCCAGCGAGCACACTAGGTTTGAGCGCACGACCAACCGCGAGCGTTCCGCCTCCATTAGAACCGCCGGTGACGTATCGAGTTCGGTGACCAAAACCAGGATCGACAATGGGACCGGCTCGAAAATGGTCACCTCGGACAGCGTGGCCACCGAGTCGGGCACCATCACGGTGACCGAGGAGTCGCTCAAGCACACCACATATCACGACGGAACCGCGACGACCTTCGAATCATCAACGGGTTACAAATACCTGGCCTCCGGTGGCGGTGCCCGGGACTTCGAAAAGTCCGATGTGAGCGTCCACGGGAAGGGCTGATCCATGAGCGCTTTGATCCACGAGTCAGAAGTCCCCGAGATCTCCGGGGACCCAGGTGCCCTGGAGACAGCGGCGACGGACCTGACGACGGCCCAGCGGGGTCTCGATACGACCTGCTCCTCGGTGATAGGCCAGTGGCGGGGCCTCAACCCGGACAACTACAAGGCCCCCGAGACCTCAACTGTGATGGACAGTATCCCGAAGATCCAGGCCCCCACCGCCGAGTCGGGCGCCGCGCTGTCGAATATGGCCGCGGGCCTCACCGAAGCCGCAGGCGCGATCGCGCGGCTCAAGGCGGATAGACTCACCTTGATCACCGAGATCCGGGCACTGCATGCCTCGTATGAGTCGTTCAAGGCCACCACCTCCGCCGAGGACGAGGCGGCTCCGGGGGTCGACGCAGCCGATGCTGTGTTCCTCGGGATAAGCCAGGCGTTGCGGGCGCGCGTTGCCACGCTGAAGACCGAGCTTGAACGCGCCGCCAACGATTTGCAGGCTGCCGTCGATATCCCGGCGCCCACGGTGGACCTACCCGAGGCAGAGTTCGTAGCCGGCAAACCGGGCGCCACCTACAGTTCACAGTCGGGCCCCGACGCTTGGGCTGAGTCCGGCCACATCGAAAAGTTCGAGAACGGCAATTTCCGATCTGGCGATGCCGCGGCCGCGAAAGCTCAGCTGTTCGACCTGCACGGCGCAGGCTCGAAGGACACCGGCTTCGGCGTCCTGTCCGGCAACTACAAATTCGCCGGGCTCGCGCATGCTGAAGCCGTGAACGCCTATTCCGTCGGGGTCGATGGTGCGCATTGGCGGGCAGCTGCAGGCGCTGGGGTCGGCGTGGAGGCCGCCGCACGCGGCGCCTACACGGCCGGGCCGGTGTCTGTGGATGCCGGCATCGGCGGCAAGGTGGTTGCCGAGGTCGGAGCCGCCGCCCAGTTCGGCACGGGCCCCGATGGGGCGTCTGGCAAAATCGGGGTTCATGGGTTCGCTGGCGCGAAGGCGACCGCCGACGTCGGCGTCGATGTGGCGGGTGTCAAGGGCACGCTCGGTGCTGACGTGCGATACGGCATCGGAGTCGACGCCGAGGTGGGGGGTGCCGTCGGCTGGGACAAGGTGAGCCTCAACCTCGACTTGGGCATTGCTGTGGGTGCCGGGGCGGGCGTCAAGGCTGATATCACGTTCAGCCCCAAGCAGCTCCTGGAAAACTCCGCCGACGCGATGTCTAAGCTAGGCACACTCGCCTAGCCGCCGAGCCAGGCCCAGCCCCCTCCCGAACCCAAGGATGCAAGGTACCAATGCCTAAAGCCCACTATCCCGGCCCCGAGTTTCCCGCGCCGGTCGCGGTCACCGTGAACTATCCCCCCGCTGGGTGGGAACCGATAAAGGTTCCGGAGGCCCACCTCAGCATCGGCTCGACGACCACCACGAGCAGCCAGTTTCGGGCCAACGTGGTGGTGACGAGCAAGCGGACGAATCAGATCACGTTGGCAGCCGCCGCCCAGGCCACTGTGCAGCAGCTGGAGAGCAGCCCCGAATGGGGCGAGGCCTTACGCGAGTTCCGCCCCGGACTCGGCGGCTATGAGTGCTTCAGGATCGAGGGCGCATTCAGCCATCCCCAGGCAGGCACGCTGTACCAGGCGGCCGAAATCACTGTGGTTGCGCGCGGCCCGTATGTCGACGTGGTTCAGCTGGTCGGTACCTGCTCTGCCTCGCAGACCGAGTCGTTGCTGCCGCAGATCCGCACCATGCTCGCCGAGGCGAAGCTCTACGAGGTGTAGAGCTCCACGCTCAACGGCGTCTCGGCGGCGCTGGTTCCGACGAAAAGTGTGTACCGGCCAGGCTCGGTGTGCCAGGCGCCGTCGGCGAAATAGCCCAGATCCCGGACTCGCGCCTCGACGACGGCGTCAGTGGTGGAGCCCGGGTCGAGCCGAACCAGCGCCGAGCCGATCAGCCAGCGTTGCGGCCGATCCACAGCGCTGTCGGGTTTGGCGGCGTAGACCTGAACCACCTGCTTTCCGGCGCGGCTCCGGTGTTTGTGACGCCGACATCGAGCCGGATCCGTTCGCCCGAGATCTGCCTCGTCTCGCCAGGGCAGCAGCACCGGGGAGCCGGAGTTGACCGCGACGATGGTGCTGGGGTTTACCTCGGCGACAGCGCTGACAAGTTCGTCCTGGCGGCCGGGCAGGGCCAGCGAGGCTCAGGAGGCTACCACGGACACCGAGCGCTCAGTAGGTTTTCACGGGCGGGTAAGCCCCGTCCTGCTACGGTCGACTCGGAGGTACGACGATGACTCAACAGCTCGCCCCCCCATGGCGCGCGAGCCTCGCGCCGCGCCCGCGCGGTAGCTACCGCAAGTCCGAGCACACCAAGGCGCGGATCATCCGCGCCGCCACGGAGGTCTTCGCCGCCAACGGATTCGACAAGGGCTCCCTGCGACAGGTCGCCGAAGCCGCCGGAATCTCCCAGGCAGGGCTGCTGCACCACTACCCGAACAAGGTCGCGTTGCTCACCGGCGTGCTGCGGGCCCGGGACCTGCACGGCAAGCAGGCCGTCAGTGATACCGGGCACGGGGTGAGCCGGCTGGTGGCGCTGGTGGACTTCGCCCGCCGCAGCGTCATCGAGCACCCGGAAGAGATCGAGATCTTCGCCATCATGTCGGCGGAGGCGACCCGCCCGGAGCACCTGGCCCACGGCTACTTCGTCGAGCGCTACCTGCTGGTGGCCGGGATCATCGAACAAGCGCTGCGCCAGGCCCGCCACGACGGCCACCTGCGCCACGGCCTCTGCCCGGCCCTGGCAACCAGCCAGCTCATCGGGCTGTGGGACGGCCTTCAGGTGCAATGGCTGCTGCTGGGACGGCAGGTGGATATCGCGGCACAGCTGGAATTGCTGACCAACTCATTCCTCGTCGCACCGCTGCGCGAGCTTGCCCGCCCCCAGGCGACGTGAAGCCGGCAACCGAGCGGCTCGCCCGCTGGTTCGCCGATAACGGCCGGCCCCTGCCCTGGCGCTCACCCACAGTGGGGCCGTGGGGCGTGCTGGTCAGCGAGGTGATGCTGCAACAGACCCCGGTCACCCGGGTGATCGGGGTATGGCTGGCCTGGCTCGATCGCTGGCCCACCCCGGCCGCGCTGGCGGCCGCCCCGCGCGCCGACGTGATCCGGGCGTGGGGCCGCCTGGGCTACCCCAGGCGGGCGATCCGGCTCCACGAGACCGCCGTCGCCATCCAGCACTCCCACGGCGGGCAGGTGCCCAGCGACGAGGCGGCCTTGCTTCGGCTGCCCGGCATCGGCAGCTACACGGCCGCCGCGGTCATGGCCTTCGGCTTCGGCAAGCGTTCGTTGGTGCTCGACGTCAACGTCCGCCGGGTACTTGCCCGATGGGTCGACGGCAACCCCAGGCAGGACCGGCACGAGAGCGTCGCCGAGCGTCGACGCGCCGCGCACCTCGTGCCCCGGCCCGACCAGGAGGCGGCCGCCTGGTCGGCTGCCATCATGGAACTCGGTGCGCTGGTGTGCACAGCAGCGCAGCCGGCATGTGAGGACTGCCCCCTGCAACCCGACTGCGCCTGGCTGGCGGCTGGGCGGCCGGAGGCCACCGGCCCAGCGCCGCGCACGCAGGCCTGGGTGGGCACCGACCGGCAGTGCCGGGGCACGATCATGGCGGCAGTGCGCGCCTCGCAGGAGCCCGTGGCGCTGCGCGAGATCGCCTGGCCCGACGAGATCCAGCTCCACCGCTGCGCGCACAGCCTTTCCGACGACGGCCTAGCCACGACGGCAGGGGGCCTGATCTGGCTCTAGACCTCCGGCAGTTCAGGCACCACCCCGGTGGTGTGCGGTTCTGGCGGCCGCGCTAGGCTGAAGCGCAATATGGGTACGTTGTATTACCGCCGGAAGTCAGCATGACGATCGATCAGGGTAGCGCCGCAGCGGCGGCCAAGGATCCCGCGCGGGAACCCACCGGGCAGGGGTTTCGGCAGTTCTCCGATCCGGCCCGCCCCCGGGTGCTCTACACCGGCTTCGATGTGGACGCCTATGCCAGGGCGGCACGGGGCCGGATCCTGGTGGATGCCCCAGCTGTGCAGCGCGAGCCGCTCGACCCGATCACCGCGGCCGATCTCGCCTTCCTGTGGCGCCTCGACAGCGCCGGGCTTTCCGAGACCCGGGCGATCCTGAGCACCTGGACCAGTAACGAGGCCCGGATCACTGCATTCATCGCCACCTGGGCCTTCGACCGGATGGCTGTCGCATGGGCGGTGCGCGACGTACTCAACGCCGTCGGTTTCGACCCTGCGCCGCGCTCGCGGGTAGGCCTACCGGCCCGACTGCGGGAGGTCTGGGTGGAGCGGTTCATGCCCATGGTCGCGCCCGGTGTGACCGCAGCCATCGGCGAGACGACAACCGCCTGGAACATGATCCGGATGGCATTGCAAGAGGCAAGCCTGCAGGCCGCCTACGCCGAGATCGCCCCCCGGCTACACGGGGAAGCGGCCCGGGTCATCGACGAGGTGATCGGCAGGCGAGATGACTACGTGTCCTTCTACCACCAGGAGGCCTCGGCGCGGATCGCCCGCTCCTCGGCGGAGGCCACCGCCGCCAAACTCGCGCTGACCGCGTGGCGGCCACTGCGCATCGTCGGGGTTCCCGATCCCGACGAGGCCCGCGCGATGGGCAACATTTTCCTCACCGATCAAGCGCGCGAGCGTCTTGCCGCCGCGCAGCGCCCCACCCTGGAACTCCTCAACGGCATCGGGCTGCGCCCGGGATCCGACCGCAACGGCGGCCCGCCCCCACCCCCGTCGAAGGGGCTCCTGTTCACGAGAAAGCAGAACCGTGGCCTTTGACCTCGAAAAGTTCGCCGCCACCTCCGAACCGGTCAAGTACGACGATCTCGACTTCGACAGCTTCTACGACAATCCGCTGGACGAGCCGACGCTGCGGGTGATCCGCTACATGTGCGACGTCGAGTTCCACACATCATGTTTCCTGCGTGACCTGCTGGTGACCCGCTCGCATCGCAAGGACGAGGCGCGCGGGTTCATGACCACCTGGAACCGGGAGGAGTTCTGGCACGGTGAGGCGCTGGCCGCCGTGCTGCGCCGCCACAACATCGAGGTAGATTACGACGAGCTCAAGGCCAAGCGGGTCAAGCTCGGCTGGCGTGAGGCGCTGGGGCCGACGAAACAATCGGCGATGTCGAATCTTGTCGGCGACGACTTCGTCGCGGTGCACATGACCTGGGGTGCAGCCAACGAGCTGTCCGCGACGGCGGCGTATCGGCGGCTGGCCGAGATGATGCAGCATCCGGCGCTGTCGCCGCTGCTGAAGCGGATCGCACAGCAGGAGACCCGCCACGTCGCGTTCTACACCACACAGGCCCGGGGCGCCCTCGAACGCTCGGCACAGGCCGGCCCGCTGGTGCGTGTGGTGATGAGCAAGGGCTGGCGTCCGGTCGGCTCGGGCATGATGGACGCCGCTGAGGTCAAACACGTGATGGGCTACCTGTTCACCGGGCAGGGCGAGGCTTTGGACAAGCTCGATCAAAGCGTCGCCAAGCTCCCCGGCCTGGAAGATCTGACGATCTTTCGTACCGCCTTCACCAACCTGGGCGTGGCTATCTAGCCGCGCCGCCTGCCAGCCGGTCCGCCGCCACTATGATCTCCTGCGCGACGCCTCGATCCCAGAGCCCGGCGGCGAAGGCGAAATCGCAGATGTTGAAGCGGTTGCGCATGAAGTGATTGTTCGCCAGGGCCCACACAGTGCGGTCCCGGTCGCCGTCGTCGAGGTCGTCGGCTCGGGCCGGGGCGCCGGCAGTGGTGAGCGCCGCTGCGATATCGGCGGGATCGGCCAGGCAGCGTTCCACCAGGAAGCCGCGGTGCTCGGGCCAGGCCTGGAGGAAGGCGGCGGTCGCCTCGCGGAACTCGGGGGTGTGCATCCGTTGCAGCTTGACCCTGTAATCCGACCAGCACTCCTGCCCCGAGCCTCCCGAGGGGTCCATGTGCCCGAACACCTCCAGCACCGCTGCCTCGGCCTCGGCCATCGACAGCGGTTGCAGGCCGGTGATGTCCCCGGCATCGAGCCGCTGAATCACCCGTTGCCACAGCAGACTCGCCCAGAGCGTCGTGACGCCCACCTGTGCGCCGTGCAGCCGGTGCTGGGTGCCGCGGGCCGCCGACCACATGTCGATCATGTGTGAAACTGTGTGCTCCATCCCCGAGGACGGGGAGGTTTGCCCGGCCAGCCCCATGGAGACCCCGCTGAGGGTCAGCAGCGATCCGAGCAGCTCCAATTCGGCGGGCCTGCCCAGGCCGATGCCCTCGGCGGCCTGCAGCATGCTGGTGCCGTGGTCGCGGGCCAGTAGCGCCGCCTCGGTGGACCATTGGTCGTCCATGCCCAGCTGGTTGGCCAGGTACCAGTCGGCCGGGGCGGTGAACATCGAGATCATGTCCCCGAGCCCGGACCGGTTGAGCGCGGCCGGGGCCAGGGCGATGACGTCGATGTCGATCACGAGGGTGTCGGCATAGGCGGAGTGGGTGGTGCGCTTGACGCCGTTTTTGAGCAGCACGCTCTCATCGTCGGAGTAGCCGTTGACCGAGGCTGCTGTCTGAACCACGACGTGCGGGCGCCCCGAGGCGGCGACCTTGCCGATATCGCTGATGGTGCCCGAGCCCACGGTGACGACAACGTCGGCGGCCGCACAGCCCGCAGTTGCCTGCTCCACCGCCGCCTCATCGGCGGTGGTGGAGGCGGGCAGCCGCACCTGGTCGATGGGCACCGCCAGGCTCGCGAGCTGATCGGCCACCCAGGCTTTGAGGTCGCCCTCGGGTGAGGCGATGTCGGTGGCGTCGGCAAGCAGCGCGATCCGTCTCGGCCCCAGACTGCGCACCCGGTCGGTGAGCTGATGGCGCACTGCGGAGCCGAGCACCACGTGGCGGGGGCCGGCGCCGCGGGCGGCATAGGCCGCCCAGTCGGGGGTGGACGGGGGGGGTGGGGTCATGTCGCTCCTCCGGCGAATGTTGACTCGAGGCTGTCGTAGAGCACCCTGTAATCGCGGTAGGCGGCCTCAAGGCGGTCTTTGATGGTGGGGTCGGGCTCGACAGGTTCGGGTGCGAGCTGGACCACGCTGGCCACGCACTCCTCAATCGAGCCGAATAGCCCGACCCCGACTGCGGCCAGCATTGCGGCGCCGACGGCGGTGGCCTCGTGTGAGGTGACGATGTCGACGGGGCAGTCGGCCAGCGTTGCCTTGCTGACCAGGGAGAACTCGCTGCGGCGGCCGCCGCCGACCACGCGGATCCTGCCGCCTAGCCCCAGATCGGCCAAGCGCCTGGCGATGTCGGTGAAGGCGAATGCGTTGCCCTCGATGACCGCCCGGGCCAGATCGGCGGATGTGTGGTTCATGCCCAGGCCGTAGAAGGCGCCCCGCATCGAGTCGTTCCAGCGGGGTGCCATCGCCCCGGACAGCGCCGGCAGGAACCTCACCCCGCGGGCCCCCGGCTCGGAGGCCGATTGGGCCAGCTCGAAGACCTGCCCCTGGGTGCAGCTGAGGACCTCGGCCAGCCACAGGGTATTTCCACCCGAGACGAATCCGGGGTTCTCGATCAGGAACGATCCGGGCGCCGCGTGCGCATGGGTTTCCACGAGCCTGGTCTCATCGATCAGTGGCCGTCGGCTGCCCACGCACACCGGCTCGGCGGTTCCGGCGATGTCGACGATGACGTCCGGGGTGATGCCACCGGCGCCGACGCAGGCACCGTGCTCATCCCCGGTGCCCACCACCACCTGACACTTGGTGGTCAGGCCGAGCACCTCGGCGGCATGGGGCAGCAGGGTGCCCGCGACGTCGGTGGAATCGCCGATGGTGGGCATCGCGGCGGGGTCGATCCCGGCGGCCTCGAGCATCTGTGTGGAGTAGTCCCGGGTGGAGATGTCGTAGAGCAGCGTCGATGACGCGTTTGCGTGGTCCTGGGCAATGACCCCGGTCAGCCAGCCGAGGAGGAATCCTCCCACGCTCGGCCAGGCGTGGGCGCGGGCGTAGATCTCCGGCTCGTTGCTGCGCAACCACATGATCTTGG
>JBKEBG010000167.1:0-7172 GCA_047972985.1 Arachnia sp. | reverse complement strand
GGCCATGCTGCTGTGGCTGGGCCTGCGTGGGGTGCGGCATCATTCCCCACGCAACCCCAGCCAATCGGCCTAGGGACATATCCGGTCGCCGGTTCTAGGATGACCATCGAGGGCTCCCAGGGTTGGGGTCACAACGGGATGCTCGTGTGCTGGCCGCGTTTGCCGGTGTCGGCCGCCTGGATGGCGGCCGCGATGGCGGACCGAGAGGTGGCAGGGGTTACCATTTCGTCGACAACGCCGATCTCGATGGCCTTCTCGACACCTCCGGCCACCCGCTCGTGCTCGGCAGCCAATTCAAGCTCTACCTGGGCACGAGACTCGTCGGGGACCGCCGCGAGCTTGCGGCGATGCAGGATACGGATCGCAGCCACGGCACCCATCACGGCCACCTCGGCGCCGGGCCAGGCGAAGACTTTGGTGGCACCGAGCGAGCGCGAGTTCATGGCGATATATGCGCCACCGTAGGACTTGCGGGTCACCAGAGTCACCCGCGGCACCACCGCCTCGGAGAAGGCGTGTAGAAGTTTCGCCCCGCGACGCACCACTCCGTCCCATTCTTGACCCACGCCCGGCAGATAACCGGGCACGTCGACCACGACGACCAGGGGAATCCCGAAGGCATCACACATCCGCACGAATCGAGCCGCCTTCTCCGCCGACTGCGAGTCGAGGCAACCTCCGAGCCGCAGCGGGTTGTTGGCGAGCAGACCTACCGTGCGCCCGCCGAGGCGGCCCAACGCGATGACCATATTGGGTGCCCACTTGGCCTGCAATTCGATCAATGTGTCCGGGTCGAGCAGGTTCTCCAGGAGCGGATGCACGTCGTAGGCCCGCTTCTTCGACTCGGGCATGAATGCTGCGAGGTCGACGTCGTTGACCTCGTCGGCGACCTGCCCGCGAGATGTCATGAGCCCCACGAGTTTGCGCCCGGTGAGCAGGGCATCTGCCTCGTCGCCAGCGTTGACGTGAACTACGCCCGAGCGTCGGCCATGGGTATCGGGGCCACCGAGGCGTTCCATGTCGACGTCTTCGCCGGTCACCGAGCGCACAACCTCCGGCCCCGTGACGAAAATGCGGCCGTTTTCACCCAACACGACAATGTCGGTCAGTGCGGGGCCGTAGGCCGCACCACCGGCGCATGGCCCGACCACTATCGAGATCTGGGGGATGATGCCGGAGGCCAGAGTCATGGCGTTGAAGATCTCACCGACGGCCTGCAAGCTCAGCACACCCTCGGCCAGCCGCGCTCCACCGGAGTGCCAGATGCCGATGACCGGGACCCGATCGGCCATTGCATGCTTATATGCCTTGGCGACAACCTTGCAGCCCTCGACGCCCATCGCGCCGCCCATCACTGTGGCATCCGAACAGAACACCACCACGCGACGCCCGTCGATCGTGCCCCGCGCCGCGAGCATGCCCGAATCGTCATCGTCGGAGATCAGCTGAACCGAGCCCTCGTCGAGGAGATCGGCGATCCGCCGGTTCGGGTTGCGAGGATCTTGGTCTCGGGGCAGCTTCTGCTTCTTGGGTGCTTCGCTCATCAGGGGGCCTCACTCGCGTTCTGGTTGGTGACGTCGACGGCGACATTGTGGCCACCGAAGCCGAAGGAGTTGTTGATCGCGACCAGATCGCCAGCGGGAAGGGCGCGGTTCTCGGTGGCGATGTCGAGACCGCGGTCTGGCTCAAGGTCACAGACATTGATGGGGCCGGGCACCAGACGGTGGTACAGCGCCTTCACCGCGGCGAAGGTCTCCAACGCGCCCGCGCCGCCGAGCAGGTGCCCGGTCATCGACTTGGTGCCGGTGACAACGACGTGATCGGTCTGGCCGCCCAGCGCGGCGCGGATCGAATGTGCCTCGGTCACGTCCCCCTGGGGGGTGGACGTGGCGTGAGCGTTGATGTGAGCGACATCACGCGCGGCGACCCCCGCGTCGGCCAACGCCCTGGTCATCGCCAAGGATTGGCCGTAGCCCTGCGGGTCGGGCTGGACGATGTCGTGCGAATCCGCCGAGATACCCGCTCCCGCCAAAGTCCCGTAGATCCGGGCACCGCGCGCCTGCGCGTGCTCCAGGGTCTCAATGACCATCATTGCGGCGCCTTCACCGAGCACGAACCCGTCGCGTCCACGATCCCACGGGCGCGAGGCCGTGGCCGGGTCGTCGTTTCGGCGCGAGAGCGCCTGCATGTTGGCGAAAGCGGCCATGGGCAGCGGATGGATGGTCGCCTCGGCGCCACCCACCAGTGCGACGTCAGCGCGTCCGCCGCGCAGCATCTCGAGCCCATAGGCGATGGCCTCATTGGCCGAAGCGCATGCTGAGACTGGGGTGTGCACCCCGGCCCGGGCGGAGATCTTGAGTCCGATATTGGCTGCTGGAGCGTTGCTCATGAGCATCGGAATCGTGAAGGGGGAGACTCGCCGCGGTCCCTTGTCGCGGTAGGCGTCCCAGTTGCCCAGCAGTGAGTGAAGTCCGCCGATGCCGGTGCCCGCGGCGACCCCCAGCCGGTCTGGGTCCAGACCGTTGTCCGCACCCAAGGCGTATCCCGCGTCCTGCCACGCTTCAAGTGCAGCCACGAGGGCAACTTGGGAGGAGCGGTCCAGGCGCCGTGCCTCTACCCTGTCGATGACTTCGGTCGGCTCCACGGCCACTGGCGCAGCGATGTGAACCGGCAGGTCAGCGACCCAATCGTGGGTAATTTCCACGATCCCGGAGCGGCCCGCGAGCAGCCCTTCCCACGTGGAGGTGGCGTCGCCGCCGAGCGGGGTGGTGGCTCCGAAACCGGTGATGACAACTGTAGGCATGATCTCCTCGAGAAAGTGCGGGGGCGGCCACCGCGCGGGTGACCGCCCCGGACGGTTCAGCTGGCGGCGCGCTCGATGTAGGCGACGGCATCGCCCACGGTCTTGAGGTTCTTGGAGTCCTCGTCGGGGATGGAGACCCCAAACTTGTCCTCGCACGCGTAAATGATCTCGACCATCGACAGGGAGTCAACGCCGAGGTCATCGACGAACGACTTGTCGAGTTGGACATCTTCGGTGGCGACGCCCGCGACGTCGTTGACGATGTCGGCCAAGTCGGCGCGGATCTCTTCAGTGCTAGCCATGTCGGCTCCTTTCGTGGGTGGTGGATCAGGGCAGAACGAGCGTCTGGCCGGAGTAGACCAGCCCAGCGCCGAAGCCGATGATCAGGGCGGTTTGCCCGCTTTTCGCCTGCCCGGATTCGAGCAGGGCTTCCATCGCCAGCGGGATTGAGGCCGCTGACGAGTTCCCCATGGTCGTGATGTCGCGAGCGACCACAACGCTGTCGGGGAGCTTGAGGTGACGCAACATCGAATCGGTGATTCGGTTGTTCGCCTGGTGGGGGATGAAAACATCGAGTTCGTCGGGGGTCAAACCAGCAGCGTCGAGGGTTTCGCGGGTCTTCTTGGCGATGAAAGTCGTTGCCCACTTGAACACGGCCCGACCGTCCATGTGGATGTAGGCGTCCTGTTCGGCCTCGCGCCAGTCGTCGACCTCGATGACCTTGTGCTGGGCCGGGTCTGAACCCCACACGGTGGGGCCGATGGCGGGGATGTCGCTGGGCCCGACGATGCCGGCGCCGGCGCCGTCGGCGAATAGGAAGGCGGTCGAGCGGTCGTCGATGTCAGTCAGCCGGCTCAGCACCTCGACCCCGAGCACGAGGACATAGCGGGCCGAACCGCTGCGTACCAGGCCATCAGCCACGCCCAAGGCGTAGCTGAACCCGGCACAGGCCGCGGAGATATCGAACGCGGCAGGACCAGACATGCCCAGTTCGTTGGCGATGATGGTGGCCAGCGAAGGTGTTTGCTGGAAGTGCGAGACTGTGGACACGATCACGGTGTCGATGTCATCAACACTCAGCCCGGCACGTTCGATCGCCTTTCTCGCGGCCGCTACCCCGAGGGTGGCGGCGTCCTCATCCTCGGTTGCCCAACGACGTTCGGTGATGCCGGTGCGCTGCTGAATCCACTCGTCGGTGGAGTCGATCATGGTGCACATCTCGGCATTGGTGACCACTCGGCCGCCACGAGCACCACCTACGGACAGTAGCCGGGCATAGGGGGCTCCAGATGATGCAGTGATTGTCACAGGAATTGGTCCTCACGCGGTTTCGGGGGCGGGGTGCAAACGCACGATGGGCTGACCTGGCTTGATCAAGTCGCCATCCTCGGCGAGCCATTCCAGGATCGTTCCGCCGTGGGTCGCGGTGATCGCCTCCTGGCCGCGCAAGTTCTTCACGTGGCCGACGATCGTTTCTGGGGCGAGCTGGTCGTTGGTCTGGATGCCGGGGGCTCGAACGAACTGCCCCTTGCCGGGCGAGACGAGCATCCGCCATTCCGGAGTCACCGAGAGGTCATCGGCAGCGTCGGCGTGACGCTCGACGAAATCGCGAGCAGCATTGAGCTCATCGGGGCTGTTCAGGCTGAACAGTTCCACGCCCTTCAGGTTGCGCTTGGCGATTCCGGTGAGCGTGCCCGACGGGGGTAGCTCTAGCAACCCGGTTACGCCCAGCGACGCCATCGTGTCCATGCAGCGGTCCCAGCGCACCGGGTTGGCCACCTGCGTGACGATGCGTTGCAGGAATTCGCGGCCGTTGGCCACGACGCTGCCGTCGGCGTTGGACAGCAGGTGGGTGCGGGGGTCGCGGGTGGAGATTCCCCGAACCAGCCTGGCCAGGTGCGCCACGGCGGGTTCCATGTGGACCGTGTGGAAGGCGCCAGCCACGCTCAGCCGGACCAGGCGGGTCCGGCGCGGCGCGATGCGTTCGAGCTCGGCCAGCTGCTCGACGGTTCCGGCGGCGACGAGCTGGCCGGCACCGTTGTTGTTTGCCACTGTCAGCCCGGCAAGTTCGATGGCCGAGGCGACCTCTTCGGGATCTCCACCGACCACCGCGATCATTGAGGTGGGGCGAAGCGCCGAGGCCTCGGCCATAGCCTTGCCACGTTCACGTACCAAAGCCATCGCGGATTCGGCGCTGATCACACCGGTGCCAGCTGCGGCGGTGATCTCTCCCACGGAGTGGCCGGCGGCCACCGACACCTTGCCGAACGCGTCGGCGGGGGAGGGGAACACTGCGAGGGCGGTGACCAAGCCCGCTGCCACCAATAGCGGCTGCGCTACCGCGGTATCGCGGATGGTCTCGGCATCCGCCTGCGTCCCGTAGTGGATCAGATCGAGACCACTGACGGCGCTGAGCCAGCCGAAGCGATCGGCGAAACGCTGATCGGCCAGCCAAGGGGTAAGGAATCCGGGTTTCTGGGCGCCCTGTCCGGGGGCAACAATCGCGAGCACATGTCCTACCTTGCCCCGAATGATGCCGCAGCGGGGGGAACGGAACCAACGAAGTTGTGAACCATCCCGTTGTGGGAACCCTACAAGGCCGTGATCAGGGGCGGGGCAGGCAGAGGCTGCTGCAGTTGTGCACGTAGCTGAATTACACGCTTGTGATGTCAGCCTCGCCGGCTCAGGCCTGCTGGAGCCGGCCGAGGGTGATGGCTAGGCGCAGCACATAGGCCTCGCGGGGATCCGAGGGGGTGTAACCAGTGGCGTCCTGGATCCGCTTCAGGCGGTACCGCACCGTGTTGGGATGCACGAACAACTCCCGCGCGGTGGCCTCCAACGAGCCACCATTGCCCAGGTAGGCAACGCACGTATCAAGCAGTTCCGGGGTTGCGCTGAGCGCCCCAAAGATCTCGATGGACAGGGTGCGGCGGGCATGTCCATCGCCGGCGACCGCGCGCTCGGGAAGCAGATCCGCCGAGAGCAGGGTCCTGGGGCCTTCTGCCCACGCAGACGCGGCCCGGTACCCCGAGGCGGCCGCACGCGCTGACAATGGGGCTCCCGTCAGGCCCGCCGCTGGCGGGCCAACTACGATGGGCCCAGGCGCGAATGATGACTCGAGCTTGGCGATCGCTGCGCAGGCGCTGACCGGATCGGCGATTTCTTCTCCCGCGAAGATGCACACCACTCGATCCCCTTGGGGGGCGGCGAGCAGATCGAGGTGCGTGCGTGAAGCGGCGCGGCGCAAATTGTCAAGGTCGGCTTCACGCAGCGCGGCACCAATGGCCACCACCACTGTCGCGGCCGTGTCCCAGCCGAGTGTGGAGGCGCGCGAAAGCACCGACTCGTTGGTCTCGGCCCGGACGACGGCATCGACGACAGTTGCCTCGATCCGCGAATCCCAGGCCCCCCGTGACTCCGCGGCCCGGGCATAGATCGCGGCTGCCGCGAATGCCACCTCTCTCGAATAATGAATGACACCGAGCTGGACCGCGGCTTTGTCGCCACGAGGCATGAGTTGCTGGGTCTGTTCCTCGACGACATCGGTGGTGGTGCGCACCACATCGACGGTTTGCTGCAGGGAGATGCGCCCCGCCATCGATCGCGGCGCGGCCGCGAAAATCGCCTCGGGCTCGAACTGATCGCCGGCGAACCAGTTCACGAAACCATCTATTCCCTTCCGTGCCAGCACCCCGATCCAGGATCGCGACTGCGGATCCAATTCCGCGAACCAGGTGTGTCGGGACTCGAGCGCCGTCAGCGTCGACGTGTTGAGTTCTGCGGTCACCGCCCGCAATCGCTTGAGGAGGGCGGAACGAGCACGCTGGGATGACATCTGAGCGGGCAAGGTCCCTGGCCGTGGGACAGGTTGCATCGGCCCAGCCTAGGGCACGCCACCCAGGCCAGCGTCGCGACGCGGTGTTGTGCTCACTGTATCGGCCATTCGTACCCCGACCGGCTGACCCGTGTGGCAGGGTAAGCCTGTTGCTCAGCCGCGATCGAGTGTGGGAGGTACCCGAACGTGCAGGACTTCATAGATGCTTTCAACCGCTTCATGGAGCCAGTCAAGGTGGTTCTGGACCAGATCTCGGGCATCGTGTGGGGCCCCTTCATGTTGATCCCGTTGCTGCTGTTGACGGGTTTGTGGCTCACTATCCGGCTGCGTGGGATCCAGTTCTCCCAGCTCGGGCCCGCCTTGAAGCTTGCCTTCATCAAGCGGCGCGACGACGACGCCACAGGTGGCGACATCTCGCACTTCCAGGCCCTGACCACGGCATTGGCAGCCACGGTGGGGGTGGGCAATATTGTCGGGGTCGCCACCGCCATCTCGATCGGCGGGCCCGGTGCCTTGTTCTGGATGTGGGTCACC
>JBKEBG010000148.1:0-27682 GCA_047972985.1 Arachnia sp. | reverse complement strand
CGTTCGCGATCGGCATCGGCCGGGTGAAGGGCCGCACCTGGTTGGTGCTTGTCTTCCTGATGGCCAACCTGATCCCGCAGGAGATGCTGTTCGATCCGCTGTTCAATCTCTACGACGATCTGGGTCTGCTGTCGACACCCTGGTCGGTCATCATCACATTCGTCGTGATCCAATCCGCGTTCGGCACCTACCTGCTCTCGAGCCTGTACGGCACATTCCCCAAGGAGATCCTGGAGGCGGCCGCGCTCGACGGGGCAGGCAGATGGCGAACCCTGTTGAGCGTCGTGGTGCCGGTCTCGCGGCCGACCCTGTCGGTGCTCATGGTGTTCTTCTTCATCTGGACCTGGAACGAGTTCCTCCTGCCGCTGGCATTCCTCAACAAGACCAACTCCCTGACGGTGCCCCTACTGCTGGAGCAGCTCAACGGCGAACGTCAAACCGACACCACGACGCTGATCGCCGGAACATTGATCAGCATCATCCCCACGATCATCTTCTTCCTGATCTTCCAGCGCACGTTGACCAGGGGAATTACCGCAGGAGCCGTGAAGTAATGAAGTTCACCGACGGATACTGGCTGCGTCGCCCCGGGGTGAGCGCCGCCTATGCCGCCGAGGCCTACCACATGTCGGCGGCGGGGAACCGTCTGATCGTGACGGCTCCGTCGCGGCCGATCCGGGAGCGGGGCGATGTGCTCAACCTGCCGGTGTTGACAGTGACGATCGCGCCCGCAGCCGAGGGCATCATCAAGGTCCGCATCGAGCGACACACCGGAGGAACCCCCTCGCGGGGGTTCGAGGTGGCCGAGGACGCGAGCCTAGGGGAGGTGAGGGTGACCGGAGATGGCGGCGTTGTTACAGCCGGCAGCCTGCGGGCCGAGGTGGCACCGGGCGCACCCTGGGACGTGTCGTTCTGGCGGGGGGACACTCGGCTGACTGGGTCCGGGTTCCGTTCGGTGGCCCACCTCACGCTTGGCCCGGGGGCGACTGTCACCGCCGAACCTGCCGGGGTCACCGGGGTGACCCGCAGCGGGCTGGCACCGTCGACCACCTATGTACACGAGCAACTCGACCTGGGCGTCGGCGAAGTCGTCTATGGCTTGGGGGAGCGATTCGGGCCGTTGGTCAAGAACGGTCAAACCATCGACATCTGGCATGCCGATGGCGGCACCAGTTCGGAGATGGCCTACAAGAACATCCCGTTCTACCTGACCAACCGCGGCTACGGAGTGCTGGTCAACCAGAGCGAGCACGTCTCGTTCGAAGTCGGTTCGGAAGCCGTGGAGCGGGTGCAGTTCTCGGTGCCGGGTGAGGCGCTTGAGTATTACGTCATCGACGGGCCCACGCCCGCCGACGTCGTGCGCCGCTACACCGGGCTCACCGGGCGACCCGCGACGGTCCCTGCCTGGAGCTATGGACTCTGGCTGTCGACGTCGTTCACGACCAACTACGACGAGGCCACTGTCAACTCGTTCGTCGACGGTATGCGAGAGCGTGGCATCCCGCTGTCGGTGTTTCACTTCGACTGCTACTGGATGCGGGAGTTCCAGTGGACCGACTTCGAATGGGACTCTCGGGTGTTTCCCGAGCCTCAGGCAATGCTGGACCGGTTGCACCGTGACAAGGATCTGCGGGTCTCGGTGTGGGTCAATCCCTACATCGCCCAGCGATCCGCATTGTTCGCTGAGGCCGTCGAGAAAGGCTACCTGGTCAGGCGCCCGGACGGCTCGGTGTGGCAGTGGGACATGTGGGTGGCGGGCATGGGGCTGGTCGACTTCACCAACCCCGAGGCCACCGCATGGTTCCAAGACCGGCTGCGCGGACTGCTTGCCACGGGGGTGGAGGCCATCAAGACCGACTTCGCCGAGCGGATCCCGCTCGAGGTGGTCTGGCGCGACGGCACGGACCCGCAGGCGATGCACAATCTCTACACCCATCTGTACAACAAGGCAGTCTTCGAGGTGCTGACCGAGGTGCGTGGCGAGGGGAAGGCAGTGCTCTTCGCACGCTCAGCCACTGCCGGAGGTCAGCAGTTCCCGGTGCATTGGGGCGGTGATAACACCTCGACATTCCCGTCGATGGCAGAGACCCTGCGTGGCGGGTTGAGCCTGGCCGCATCGGGATTCGGTTTCTGGAGCCACGACATCGGGGGCTTTGAGGGCACGCCGGATCCGGCAGTGTTCAAACGCTGGGTCGCCTTCGGGCTCTTGTCATCGCATTCGAGGCTGCACGGTTCCCAGTCCTACCGGGTGCCGTGGGCCTTCGACGACGAGGCTGTGACGCTGACGAGGAAGTTCGCCGAACTGAAGAACACGCTCATGCCGTACCTCTACACGGTAGGTGCCGACGCGGCTGCGACGGGGGTCTCGGTGGCGCGCCCCATGTTCTTCGAGTTCCCCGACGACCCGGCGGTGACCTATCTGGAACGCCAGTACATGCTCGGACCGGACCTTCTGGTGGCGCCGGTGATGTCGGCGGACGGACAGGTGGAGTTCTACCTGCCCGAGGGCACCTGGACCCATCTGCTTACGGGCCACAAGACTGTGGGCGGTCGTTGGGTTCGCGAGACGCATGGCTTCGATTCCCTGCCCGTCTATGTTCGGCCCGGTGCGGTCATCGCCCGCGGCGCCCGCTGCGATCGCCCAGACTACGACTACCTCGTCGGCCTCACTCTCGAGGTCTACACCGACACCCAGCAGCTGGATCGCAGGGTGGATGTGGTGAGTATCGACGGCACCAGAGCACAGTTCGCCGTCAGCGGTGAGGGCGACGACCTCACGGCGCTGGGCCCGAGCCGAGCAGCTGTACGCCGAAGGTAGCCGCAGCGCAACCGCCTCGGCCAGGGGCCCGATGCGGGCCCCTGGTGCGGCGCCGCAGACCCGTCCCGCCTCACTGGGGCCTGGCTAGGTGTGTTGCGCCGAGCCTGGTGGAGGGCCGGTCATCATTGGTTGACCGGCAGCGCGCATGAGCCGCCAACACCCCACGAGCTGACTATTGTTTTGACTCACGGCAACGATGGGAACCTGAATGGAACGCGGAGTGCGGGTGCTGCTGCCCCGGGAAGAAGGTCGGCTGTCCAAGGCGCTTCGCGTGGCCGGTGTCCAGGTCACCTGCGCCCCGCTGCAGCGACGTGAAGTCCTGCCCGCTCACAACACGATGCCTGGCTCGGATTGGGTGGCCGTGACGTCGGTGCGGACCGTCACGTCGCTGGCGGCGCTGGGCTGGCGAATCCCGGACGATACCCGCATCGCTGCAGTGGGGGAGGGAACCAAGCAGGCGCTCACGCAGGACGGCTACGAGGTGGACCTCGTGCCAGACGCGGTCTCGGGCATCTCGGCACTGGCCGATCAATGGCCGGCCGGCACCGGACGTGTCGTGGTGCCGGGCTCGGCGCTCATGCCGCCCACGTTCGTCGAGGCGCTCACCTCCTTGGGCTACACCGCCGAGCTGCTGCCCATCTACACGATGCAGATGCTTGAACACGCCCCCGAGGAGATCCTGGGACGCTGGCAGGACGGCGGATTCGATGTGCTGCTCGTCACGTCGCCGTCGATGGCGATGGCGGTGGGCAAGCTCCTGGGCTACCGGCCGGAAACCCCCGTGGTTGCGTTGGGCTCGACGACAGCGGCGATCCTGAGCCGGATCGGTGTGGAGCCGGCGTCGGTGTCCCTGTTCCACGACCCGGACTCGGTGCTCGATCATCTGCGCGCAGTCGTGACCGGCGCCTGAACCTCAATGCGTTGTGAGATGCCCACCACGACATCACCCGATCAGCGGTCCGACATCTCGAAAGTGCCCTCGCGGCACCGCGGCGATGGGTGACTCTTGCCACTAGTGGCAGGTCACCCGGCGCCTCATCAGGTGGCGTAGGTGGTGTGGCCGCCCCCGGAACCTCTAGCCACCACGGTGTCGAGTGCCGCCAGATCCGCCGCCGAGGGGCGCCACGATGCGGCGCTGACATTTGCTCGCACCTGATCAGCCCGGGAGACCCCGGCTATGACACTGCCCACGGCGGGCTGGGCGGCCAAAGCGCCGATGGCAACGTCCAGCAGGGCTACGCCGCGCTCGTCGGCGTAACCCTGTAAGGCCTCGACGCGTCCGAAGTCCGATGATTCCAGGCGCGCTGGCTGCTGGGCGAGCCGCGAACCCTCAGGAGCGGGGGTATCGCGTCGGTACTTGCCGGTGAGCAGCCCGTAGGCCAGCGGGAAATACGGCAGAATTGAGACGCCCGCCACCAGCGCGGCCGGGGCCAGTTCGGTCTCTGCGGAGCGGTTGTACAGCGAGTACTCGTTCTGAACGCTGACCAGTGGCACCCCCGCCGCGGTGCGTGATAGCCACTGCGCATGGGTCAGTTCCCAGGCCGCGAAGTTGGAAACCCCTAGGTAGCGCACCTTGCCCTCACGCACCAGATCAGCCATCGCGTCAAGGGTCTCCGCGATCGGCGTCACTCGGTCGGGGGTGTGGAGCTGGTACAGGTCGATGTAGTCAGTTCCCAAGCGGCGCAGGCTGGCTTCCACGGCTCGCCGCAGGTATCGACGGGAACCCCGGGCGCCGAAATCGGGCCCGTTGACCCCCTGCATGTCCATTCCGAACTTCGTGGCCACCACGGCATCATCGCGGCGACCTCGAAGGGCGCGGCCCAGCAATTCTTCACTGGCGCCCAGCGAGTAAACGTCGGCGGTGTCGAACAGCGTGATGCCCAACTTCAGGGCCTGATCGACGATGGCGCAGACCTCGGCTTCATCGGTGCGTACGCCAAAAGCGTTGCACCCGATCCCCAAAGCCGAGACCATCAAACCGCTGTCACCCAATGCTCGATACGACATCGCCATGTCACCGACGATAGCTGGCCCGGCAGGCGAGCCCGCGCCAGGCCGCAGGCGGATGTAGGGGGCACGGGATGCCTTCTAGGCTGAGTGTGTGGCAACCCAGTTCGTCGCGGGAATCGACCTGACCCTGCGCATCACACGAGTCAAGGCCATGCGGCTCACCGTCTCGCCTCCTGAGGGCCGGGTGAGCCTCTCAGTGCCACCGGGAACTGCCCCGTCAAGTATCGAGAGCTTCATTGCTTCGCGTCGCGAGTGGATCATCACCCACCAGCAACGTATGAGGTCCGTCCGGCCACCGCTTGAACCGGTCGTTGATGGTGGCCGCGCCCGGCTTTGGGGGACCTGGTGCGATCTATCGATCACCGATGCCGCCCGAGCCTCGGCGCGGCGTCGCTCGGGCGGCATCACCATCGGGTGCCCCGACCGGAACGAGGCCGCGGCCCGGCGCGCCCTGGAGGGCCTCTACCGCCGTGAACTCGGTGACCGGCTGAGGCTGATGCTGAGCCAGTGGGAACCTCGGGTGGGGCGCCGGGCCGGAGGCATCAGGCTCCGGCGGATGCGCACCCGCTGGGGGACCTGCAACCCTCGCACCAGGGTCTTGACGTTCAACCTCGCCTTGGCCGAACTCGATGCCGCGCTGCTGGAGTATGTGGTGGTGCACGAATTGGTGCACCTATGGGAGCCGGGTCACGGGGCGCTGTTCCGGGGCCGCATCGCAGCCCTCCTTCCGGACTGGGAGCTGAAACGCAAACGCCTCAAGGGCTACGCGGGCTAGCAATTGCCCGGACACGCCTGCCCAAACCCTGTGAGGCGAACCCGCCGGGTTACCATGGCGGCCTAACGAATCTTCCCCAAAGGTATCGATGATGCGTCGCGTGTTGCCCGTCCTGGCGAGCCTGCTGCTCGTGGTCTCGTGCGCGCCCGATCCTTCACCGGTCGACGCCGGGGTGGCCGCCGTGGATGCCCACAGCCCGCAGGCTTTACCCACCCCTTCCTCCGAGCCAAGCAGCCTGCCGAGCGCCCCGGATGAGGAGCCGGTGGCCGCGGCCACCGCCACGGCGTCTCCCACGCCGTCCGCCTCACCCTCACCCCAAGCCCTTCTCGGCCCCGGTGCGGAGACCGACCAGGTGCGGGAGTTGCAGCATCGGCTGCTACAGATCGGTTGGTTCACGGGGACGATCACGCCCAGCTACGATGAGGCCACCCGCAGTGCAGTCGAGGGATTTCAGGCCAAGCGAGGCCTTCCGATCACCGGCGAGGTGGATCAAGCCACGTGGGACACCCTGGTCGCGATGACCAGGCAGCCCACTCACGACGAGATGCACAACGTGCTCACCCCGGGGCCCGCGCTTGTCAAGCGCGGCGACTCCGGCGAGGATGTCTCGGATTTGCAGGCGAGGCTGAAGCAGATCGGTTGGTTCTTTGACAAGGTAACCGGCAACTACGGGTCGGCAACTGAGGAAGCCGTCAAGGGATTCCAGGCAAAGCGAGAAATCCCGGTGACAGGCGAGGTGGACCAGCGCACGCTGGACCGGCTCACCGCGATGACTCACCGGCCCACCCAGGACGAACTCAACAACATCCTCGCCCCCGCACCAAGCTCCATGACCCTGGATGACAGGTGCCGGCAAGGCCGAGTGCTGTGCATCTCCAAGTCCCAGCGGCAGTTGGCCTTCGTCATCGACGGCACTATCCAGGCCACGATGGACGTGCGCTTCGGCTCCGACGAATTGCCCACGCGCAACGGCGTCTTCTCGGTCTACATGAAGTCCCGTGATCACGTCTCGAGCCTTTACGACACCCCCATGCCTTACGCGATGTTCTTCTCGGGCGGCCAAGCCGTGCACTACTCCGCGGACTTCGCCGCCCGCGGCTACAACGGTGCCTCACACGGCTGCGTCAACGTCCGGGACAAGGGCGCCGTGATGTCGCTGTTCGACAACGTCAAGGTCGGCGACACGGTCGTGGTGTTCTAGGCGAGCCCGATCGGGCGCGGGGAGAACATCATTCGGGGTCGAACCGGGGTAGAGCCGGGGGGCGGAACTCGGGGCTCGCATTGAGGTTCGGATACCCTCAAATGCGTGAACATAGCGCTGGCCATCGGGCTCCAAGTCATCTCGTCGTTCTTGTTCGCCGGCGGGGCGACGCTGCAGGCCCTGGGCGTGCGCAGCACATTCGACCCCAACGCCCGCGCCTCATCCAACCGGCTCACGCTTTCGGGGCTCATGCGGTTGTTCACCATCCCCAAGTGGCTCATCGGCCTGCTGTGCGTGCTGGCTGGCGCCGGCCTTCACCTGGTGGCCCTCACCATGGCACCGGTGGCGGTGGTGCAGCCGGTGGGAATCCTGGCAGTGCCGTGGTCGGTGCTGCTGGCCTCGAAGATCCACGGCCACAAGGTCACCTCCCGGGTGTGGTCGGCCGTGGCCATCACTGTCCTCGGAGTGGTGGGGTTCACCATCTTTTCCTCGTTGTTCGCCACCGGGCGCAAGGGCTTCGACTTCGGCGCTGTCACCTGGGCATTTGTTGGCGTGATCGTCGTGTGTGCCGCATTGTCGCTGGTCGCCCCCCGAGTCCCACCCTGGGCCAAAGCGATGATCTGGTCCACCATCGGTGCCATCTTCTACGGGCTGGCCTCCGGCATGATGAAGGCCGCAATGAATCTGGTTCAAGATGGTGGGCACTCCCTGGGTGAATGGCAGGTACTTGTCACGATCGGATACATGATCGCCTGCTACGGCCTCGGGGTGTGGATGATCCAGCAGGGATATGCCTCGGGCCCGGCCGAGATCACCGTCGGAACCATGACCACCGTCGACCCATTCGTCGCGGTCCTGTTCGGTCTGTTCGTGCTGGGGGAGGGGACTGGCATGGGAGGTGGCCCCGCCGCCGGGATGCTCGTCTCCGGAGCCGTGGCCGTGTGGGGCGTCGTGCTGCTGTCGCGGGACCATCCGGATGCCATCGAAGAGCGCCTCGACCACCAGGTGCGGCCCAGCGAGGTCGATCCGGCCTCAGCCGCTGACTAGCAATCCAGCAAGTGGCCGGCCCCCGGAAGAGGCCAGCACGAATGTGGTGTCTCCCTGGGGGATCTCGAAGAACGCACTCCCCTCGTAGGGGCCTGGCCCCGCGACGTTGAACGCTGAGGGGTCATCAGGTTCGGCCAACTCAAGGCTTGAGTTATTGAACGCATAGACGGTGAAGCTGCGCTCATCGGTGTCGTCGGGGGTGACCCGGAACCTCACCGTCACACCATCGGTGCCCCACTCGGATGAGACGAGTTCCAACGTGCCGGTGCCGTGCCCCTCGTAGGGCACCGAGTTCCCGCTGGTATCGGCCACTGTCGGGTAGACGGTGGGCTGCGTCGGGCTCGCCGATGTTTTCGGGTCGTCGGCCGGACCCGCCAACTGCAGCGCGCCCACCACCACCAATACCGCGGCGATGACCACCACGACCATAATGAACGGGCCACGATTGCGGCTGGGTTCCTGGAAATCCTCGACCGACGGGGGTGGTCCCTGGGGTGTTGCCGGCTGTCCGAACGGCTGGCGCGGATCGCGCCCCTGCACGTCCTGATAGGACTGTGGGGTCCATCGGGGATCTTGCTGGGCCCATGGGGACTGCCCAGGCGGCGGCGGCCACGATGAGTTGCTCATAGTGAGGCCAGGCTACCCGGCGCTCGCTGTCCACAGGGCTCGGCCCGCGTGGAAAATGCCGATGGCGCCTGACCACCGTGAAGTCATGATCCATCCATCATTGAGACTTCGTGGTACCACCGAGACCGATCTACTGGCCATCCCCACCATCGCTTTAGGGTTTCATCCGAAGGAATCGTGCGTGGCGATGGCCGTGCGGGAGGACCGGGTGGAGTTCTGTGCCCGGCTCGATAAGCAGTGGTTCGTGGTGGACTTCGCGGCCACGGCTGAGCAACTTGCCAACGCGCACGATCAATGCCGACCGTGCCAGATGTACCTGCTGGGCTACGGAGAGGATCCGGAGGAGATCGCGGCCTCGCTGAGTGAGCTGTGGTGGGTGCTGGCCGATTCCGTCGTGGCGGCACTGATCACCGATGGGCGGCGCTACTGGCAGCTGGGCGCACCGGGAGAACTCGATCTATCGGCCGCGCAGCCGTTCGTGTTCGAGGAATCATCTGTCGCGGCCCAAGCCGTGTATCAGGGGGTCCGAGTGCACCAGTCCCGTGTCGAGGCCCTACGAGAGCTCGGCTGGGGCTTCGAGGCCGATGAGGGATGCCTGGCCAGGGCCCGCGCGCAGCTAGCTGAGATGACCACCCAGGAGTGGCTGAATCTCTTGGACGATCTCCTGAGTAGTCCTGCGCCGCCATGCCACGGCGAGGCCACGCTGCTGGCGGCAGTGCTGGAATTCCCCGAATCACTGGCGGAGGTCTTGGTCCAGCTATCCAGGGCCTCGGCCCCGGCGGTGCACCCGCACCTGGTGGCGGCGCTGCGGGCATCGGATCGGCAGGCGGCGCCCAATGTGCTGGCCCTCCTGGCGATGGCGAGCTGGCTCAACAGCCAAGCGGCCCAGCACAGCGAGTGCATGGAGCAACTGCGTCACCTCGATCCCGGGCATCCTGTTCTCAGGCTGCTGGCACGCATCGATCGCCTCGCCATCGCGCCCCAGCGGTGGGAAGCAGAGCTGGCCTCACCCGGCTGGGCAGTCCCCGGCCTTGCGGGGCGTCGAGGCCTTTGACTGCTGATGGTCCGCGCGGCGATGTGAACCATTCAGGCTGGTACCAGCCAGGCGGGAAGCACCACGGGGTACCGTGCCCGCCGGGTCGGCGAACCCAGGAAAATCAGTCCGACGGGCTACTAGAGTGAGGTCATGCGATTCGTGGTGTGCGGCGAGGCACTCATTGACCTGATCCCCACTGAGGTCGTATCGGCGGCTGAGACTCGCTGGTCGGCCCTGGCCGGTGGTGGGCCGCTCAACACGGCTGTGGCCCTCGGCAAGCTAGGCGCCCCTACGCAGTTCCTCGGACGCCTAGGCAATGACGCTTTCGGCGCCCAGATTGAGCGGCACCTGAAGCAAAACTCGGTCGGGCTGGATCTTGCCATCCACTCCCAGGACCCCACCACCCTGGCCATAGTGAGCCTGGCCGATGACGGCAAGGCCGAATACACCTTCCATTTCGATAACACGTCCAGCTTCTCGTGGCGAGCCGAGGAGTTTCCGGCACTCGCCGAGGACGACTGGCTGCACATCGCCAGCATTGGCCTGGTGGTCGGGGACGTGGTCGAGCCCATCTTGCGCTTCGCCTCCACCACCGCCGCAACCATCAGCTACGACATCAACGTCCGGCCCACAGTGCTGCCCGACCGCGGCGCATACTTCGAACGGGTCTCAGCGCTGATGTCGGCAGTTGGCCGCACTGCAGGCATCGTGAAGGCCTCCGACGAGGACATCAACTGGCTCGTCGACGACGACGATCCGCTGGGCTATGCCTCGGCCTGGGCTACCGAATACGGGCTCGCCATGTTCATCGTGACCCTCGGCGCCGATGGTGTGGTGGCGGTCAAACCAGACGGCCGCGAATTCCGGGCACCAGGACGCGCTGTTGACGTGGTGGACACAGTTGGCGCTGGCGACACGTTCATGGCGGGATTCTTGGCGCAGTATCTTGCCGACCCTACCGATATCGATACAGCACTGGTCCATGGAGTTGGCGCCTCGGCTATCGTGTGCACCCGCCAGGGAGCCAATCCTCCCACCAGCGCGGAGCTATTGGCGCTCCTGGAACTGTAGTTCCTCGCCTGCGGCGATATAGTTGCACGCGCCCAGCCAGGGCGAGTGCCGCTGTGTCCCAGGAGAAATTGCCGTGAGCCAAGACGTCGACCAGACGCGGACCTACGACCGCATCCAGGCCCAAGAGAAGTGGCAGGCATTCTGGGAGGAAGACGAGACCTTCCGGGCCGTTGACGATGGCAGCCGCGAGCGGCGCTACGTCCTCGACATGTTTCCCTATCCCTCGGGCGACCTCCACATGGGCCACGCTGAGGCCTATGCCATGGGCGATGTGGTAGCCCGCTACCTGCGGCTGCGGGGATACGACGTCATGCACCCCATCGGCTGGGATTCCTTCGGCCTGCCCGCCGAGAACGCGGCCATCCGCGCCGACTCGCACCCGGCGACCTGGACCTACAACAACATTGAAACCCAGGCCCGCTCGTTTCGGCGCTACGGGCTGAGCCTAGACTGGTCCCGGCGGCTGCACACCTCCGACGAGGAGTACTACCGCTGGACGCAGTGGCTTTTCAACCGGTTCTACGAGCGGGGACTGGCCTACCGCAAGGACTCATTCGTCAACTGGTGCCCGCAGGATCAAACGGTGCTGGCAAATGAGCAGGTCGTCGACGGCCACTGCGAACGCTGTGGCAGTGAGGTGACAAAGCGCAAACTCAACCAGTGGTACTTCAAGATCACCGATTACGCCCAACGCCTCCTGGACGACATGAGCCTGCTGGAGGGAGGGTGGCCGGACCACGTCCTTGCAATGCAACGCAACTGGATCGGCCGCTCTGAGGGAGCCCACGTCCAGTTCACCGTCGAGGGCCGCAGCGAGCCGGTCACAGTGTTCACCACGCGTCCCGACACATTGTTCGGGGCGACATTCATGGTGGTCGCCCCGGACGCGCCCCTGGCCCAGGAACTTGTCAGCCAGGACGCTCGCCCAGCGTTCGAGACCTACCTGGAACAGGTCAAGAAGACCAGCGAGATCGACCGGCAGGCAGCCGATCACGAGAAGACCGGCGTCTTTCTCGGCACCTATGCCACCAACCCAGTCAACGGGGAACAGATACCCGTGTGGGCGGCCGACTACGTACTCGCCGACTACGGGACCGGCGCCGTCATGGCCGTGCCCGCACACGACCAACGAGACCTCGACTTCGCCCGCGTCCACGGCCTGCCGGTGCGCGCCGTCATCGACGTGGACGGCACCGACCCCGCCGAGACGGGCATCGCCACGCTCGGCGATGGCGCCTATCTCCATTCGGGGCCGCTGACCGGCCTCAGCGACATCGCCGCCGGGATCGCCCGGACCATCGAGCAATTGGAGGCCGATCAGCTCGGCTCCCGGACGGTGCAGTACCGGCTGCGCGACTGGCTCCTGAGCCGTCAACGCTTCTGGGGTTGCCCGATCCCCGTGATCCACTGTGCCGCCTGCGGCGAGGTGCCAGTACCCGATGACCAGCTGCCGGTCCGGCTGCCGGATTTGCGCGGAGCTGAGCTCGCGCCGAAGGGCACATCACCGCTGGCCTCAGCCACTGACTGGTTCAACACCACCTGCCCACGATGCGGCGGCCCCGGGACCCGGGATACCGACACGATGGACACATTCGTCGACTCCTCGTGGTACTTCTTTCGCTATTGCTCCCCGAACTACACCCAGGGGCCGTTCGACCCCGAGGCCGTGCGGCGCTGGATGCCGGTCGGCCAATACGTCGGCGGGGTCGAGCATGCAATCTTGCACCTGCTCTACATGCGGTTCTTCTCCAAGGTGTTGCGGGATATGGGCCTGGTCGACTTCGACGAGCCAATGCTGCGATTGCTGAACCAGGGCCAGGTCATCAACGAGGGCAGGGCCATGAGCAAGTCGCTGGGTAACGGCGTGGACTTGGGCAAGCAGATCGACGAGTTCGGAGTCGACGCGGTCCGGCTGACTGTTGTGTTCGCTGGCCCCCCGGAGGACGACATCGACTGGGCGCAGGTTTCTCCGGCATCCAGCCTGAAGTTCCTCCAACGCGCCTACCGCCTGGCTGCCGACGTCACATCCCCGGTGGGCTCCGATCCGGCTGGCGGTGATGGCTCCTTGCGGAGAGTCACTCACCGCACCATCGCCGAGATATCCACGTTGGTCGAATCCGGGCGGTTCAACGTCGCGATCGCCCGCACCATGGAACTGGTCAACGCCACCCGCAAGGCGGTCGACGGCACCGCGGGTCCCGCCGACCCAGCTGTCCGTGAGGCGGTGAGCTTCGTCGCGCAGGCGTTGAGCATGGTCGCGCCATATGTGGCCGAGGAGATGTGGGAGACGCTCGGCATGCCGCCGTCGATCGCCAACAGCGCCTGGCCCCAGGCTGAGCCGGCGCTCATGGTGGAAGACTCCGTCACCATGGTGGTGCAGGTCCAAGGCAAGATCCGCGGCAAGCTTGAGGTCTCACCCGAGATCACCGAGGAGGAGGCCCTGCCCTTGGCGCTGGCCGATCCTGGCGTACAGCGTGCCCTCGACGGGCGGGAAATCGCCAAGGTGATCGCCCGGCTGCCCAAGATGCTGAGCCTGGTGCCCCGAGGCTGAACGCGTCGCGCGACCATGCCTGGTTCACTCAGCCCGGCCCACCGGCCGGCCCCGGCACGCTGCGTGCTCGGCAAGGCCGGGTTGGCGGTGGTGCTGCCGGTGGCGCTGATGCTGGGCACCACAGGCTGCGTGGGTGAGGCGGGCTCGGCGGATCGTCCGACCCCGCAGGCCTCACGCAAGGACGATGCCTGGGAAGCCAAGCTGGAGTATCTGGCGGATGTGGCGCAATCGCCGCAACCCGAGGACTCCCCGAACATAGTGATCGTCCAGTACGACGACCTCGGCCTAGGCGATCTCGGCTTCAGCGGATCGAGCGCGATCCAGACCCCCACTATTGACGGATTCGCCGCGAATGGGGTGGTGCTGACCAACTATCACGCACCAGCTGCTGTGTGTTCCCCATCCAGGGCCGGGCTGCTCACCGGGCGGCTCGGGCCCGTCGCCGGGGTTCCCGATGTCTTGTTCCCCAGCCCACCGGCAACTGAACCCGCCTCGAGCCCCGCAAGCCAGCCCGGGCTGCCCCGCTCGGAGATCACCATGGCCGAGATCCTGCAAGCGCGAGGCTACGACACCTCCATGGTGGGCAAGTGGCATCTGGGTGACACCGAGGGGTCCCTGCCCAACGATGCAGGTTTCGACAGTTTCGTCGGATCGCTGTACTCCAACGATATGGACCCATTTCGGATCTACCGGGACAGGGAGGTAATGATTGAAACGGTGGACCAAACGACCTTGGATGATCTGTACACCGATGAGGCAGTGAAAGTCATCGAGTCGGCGGCCTCGGCCGATGATCCCTTCTTTCTCTATTTCGCGCACAATTTTCCACACGAACCATTGGCCGTGGCGCAGCGCAACATCGGACGATCCGATGCTGGCGCGTATGGCGATGTCGTCGAAGGACTCGACGACGGTTTCGCGCGGATCATGGACGCACTGGAGGCAGGCAGCGCTACCGACGACACCATCGTCATCCTCACCAGCGACAACGGGCCCTGGTACCAGGGCAGCGCCGGTGGTCTGCGGGGTCGTAAAGGGTCGATCAATGAAGGCGGGCAGCGGGTGCCCTTCGTGATCTCGTGGCCCGAAGGCATCGAAGGCGGCCGCAGCCTCGACACCATGGTGATGGGGACCGATGTCCTCCCCACGATCCTCGATTGGCTGGGCCTCGAGGCACCCACGGACCGACACATCGATGGCTCTTCCATGGCGCCGCTGCTGGCAGGTGAGCGCGATTCGGTGAGCCAATTTTACTACTATTTTGCCGGCCAACAACTGCTTGCGGTCAGCGACGGCCGGTACAAATACTATGCGCGGCAGCCGTACCTCTATGTCACCAGCGGCAAAGATGGCGGGTATCCCAGCGATCAAGGGCCGTGGCTTTTCGACCTCAAATCGGACCCACAAGAATCCTATGATGTGCTCGGCTTGTACCCTCAGATCGGGGCGCAGCTGGCGGCCGAACTGGAGCGACGTGCGGCTCAGCAGACGGCCAACCCGCGAGGCTGGTCCTAGCCCGGATCGGCCGATGGGTGGCAGCGCCGGGCCTCGGGTCGGGGCACACGTCGCCACCCGCGGCCGAACTCGATCCGGTCTCATCGCGACCTTGCCGGACGCAGTGCCCTACACAATGGTCCTGCCCGGGTGGAGAATTGACCGGATCAATCGATCTCGACGACACGGAGCCGACATTTTGCTGGCTGATCCTGGGGGCGCGCCCCTGCCACGCCAACGAGATCGTGGTCATGTGTAGCCGACAACCAGAGCCGGGGGACCAAGGATGGCCAAGCCGATGATTCGAAATCTTGCCGTCGCAAGTGTGCTGATCCTCGCCGGTGGCTGCGCCACGAGTGCCAGCGATCCGTTGACTTCGCACCAGATCCCGACGAACCCATTATCGCCCTCACCGACCCGGTCGACACCCAGCAGTGCCCAAGCATCTCCGGCCAGCAGCGCATCGACTCCACCGAGTTGGCAGCCGTCGGTGAAGGGGACCAGGACCGAGGCGGTTTCGACTCAGACCTGGGTCGCACCACCCGATGCCGATTGGGAGATTCGGCTTGACGGGGCCCCGGCAGCGGACTCAGCCAGTGTGATCGAGGCCGATCCTACTGAGGTAGCCGATGATTTCGCGGCGCAGGTGCACGACCACGGGGGCTATGCGGTGTGCTATTTCAATGCCGGGGCCTGGGAGCAGTGGCGTCCCGATGCCGATTCCTTCCCGGAGTCGTTGCGGGGCGCTGAGCTCGACGGTTGGGCCGGCGAGCAATGGCTGGACATTCGGCGGCTCGACGAGCTGATGCCGCTACTCGAGGCGCGCATGGATCTGTGCGCCGACCGAGGATTTGATGCTGTCGATCCGGACAACGTTGACGGCTGGGCCAACGAATCAGGTTTTGACCTGACCCGGGCAGATTCACTGGCGTTCGTCGACGCACTGATCGCCGCGGCGCACGAGCGAGGGCTCGCGATCGGGCTGAAGAACGCCATGGGTCTGCTTCCCGATGTGGGCCAGCGCGTCGACTTCGCGGTCAACGAGGAATGCCTGGTCTACGACGAATGCGGCGAGTATGACAGCTTCCTCAGCTCAGGCCGGCCAGTCTTCCACATCGAATACTCATCGGACCCCGAGCACGTGTGTTCCGAACGCCCAGCCGAGTTCCGCACTGTTGTCAAAGACCTGGAGCTGGGTGCCGGTGGTGTGACCTGCCCCTGAGGCGGGCCTGCCGCGCCGGGGCGCTGTGTGCGGTTGATGGCGCAGCTGCCCCGATCTCCACAGGAAGGCCGGGCATGGAACATTGCTTGGACGGCGCCCCATTGTGTGGCAATGGAGCGGCGAAGCGATAGATCCAACCTAGCCCAGCTGGAACAGGCGCGGCTGGCCTTCTTGAGCGCGGGCCAGCCGCCGCTGGCCGGGGCCAGGCAGCCAGACGATGAGGAAGCAGACCTGATCCCTCCAGAGCAGGCCTCACCTGAGCCGCAGCTGCTGCTGCCCGCAGCGGCTGCCGCGGAACCGGCGGGCGGGCCGCTGAGCTGGTGGCATCCCACCCGGGCCCAGGCCATCGTGGTGGCACTCATCTTGCTGTGTGGGGTAGTGGTTGCCGTGATCTCGGTCAATCGCAGCGCCGCCACCGATGTCGCGCCCATTGAGGTAAGCTCCGCGCCATCACCGACGTTGACCCCGTCTGCCTCGGTGGCACCCACGGCGCGGGTGCACGTGGCGGGCACGGTGGCTGCGCCTGGTGTGGTGACAGTCCCCGAGGGCTCCATAGTCCTTGATGCCATCGAGGCGGCCGGCGGATTGAGCGAGAACGCCGATCCGGCCGAGCTGAACTTGGCGGCGCCCGTAACCGATGGTCAGCAGATCATCATCGGGACCTCCGAGGAACCGCAGGGGGAGGTGCGGGGCGATTCCGCACCGGCTGAGGGCGGCACTCAGGCCGACGGGCTGGTCCACCTCAATGCCGCCACGCAGGAGCAACTTGAGACCCTGCCAGGGGTGGGGCCCGTGCTGGCGACAGCAATTCTGAGCTGGCGAGACGACAACGGCGACTTCACCGACATCGCACAGCTGCAGGAGGTCTCTGGTATCGGCCCCAAGACCTACGCCAAGCTCGAGCCCCTCGTGCACGTGTGACCGGCCACGACGTGCGGCTGCTGCCGCTGGCGGCAGCAGCATGGGCCGGAAGCTATCTGGGGACCCGAGGCGACCTGGTCACGGTGGCCATGGCCATGGCTGTAGCGATAGGCGTCGCGGCCGTGGCTGGGGTGGTGGTCCCGAACTGGCGCGGCTGGATTGTGTTGGGGATCGCCTGTCTCATCGTGACCAGCCTCACGTCCGCCTGGCGGACCAGCGCGATGGGTGGAGCCCTGCCCGGCGAGCTCGCCGGGGCCGGGGCGGCGGTGACGGTGCGGTACCGGCCCGCGGCCGAGCCTCGCTCATTCGACCGGATACCTCGGTTGGTGGTCTCGACGGGGGAAATGACCGCGATCCAGGGCGGGGGTCGCCGCGCCGTGACGTCGCGTCCCATCGTTGTGTTCGCCACGGGGGACGTCGCCGATGCGCTGGAGGCCATGGAACCCGGAGGCGGCTACGACATCGCAGGCACCGCCGGAATAGCTGAGCCAGGCTCAGCCAGCTCGCTGACGATACAGGTCACCTCGGTCTCGTCGCAGCGCGCACCCCCCTCGCCATTGGACGCCTTCGTCACCGACCTGCGCCTAGGGCTTCGGGAGGCGACCGCCTGGTCCAGGCCGGAGCAGGCGGCACTGTTGCCGTCCTTGGTGGTGGGGGACACTTCCCGCCTCACCGAGGACCTCGCCGACCAGTTCCGGGTGACATCCCTTAGCCATCTGCTCGCGGTCTCGGGTGCCAACCTGACCCTCCTGCTAGGCGTGCTGCTGGCCCTGATCAAGGCTGTGGGACTGCGTGGCTGGAGCGTGCGCCTGGTTGCTGTCGCCGGGGTAGCGATGTTTGTGCTGGTCTGCCGCGGGGAGCCGTCAGTGCTGCGCGCAGCGGCCATGGGCCTAGTCACCTTGGCTGCGCTCGGGGCCAGCAACGGGCGCCGCAGCCTGCGCCATCTGTCGGTGACGGTGCTGGGATTGTTGCTGATCGACCCGTGGTTGGCCCGATCGTTCGGTTTTGCGCTGTCGGTGCTGGCCTGCCTGGGCATCGCGTTGGTGGCGCCCACGTGGACCGCCGCGATCCAGCGCTGGGCACCTCGCTGGCTGGCCGAAGCGCTTGCCGTGTCGCTGGCCGCTCAGCTGGCAACGCAACCGCTGATCACCCTCCTGAGCGGTCAGGTATCGGTGATCGGCGTCGTGGCCAACGTGCTCGCGGGTCCCTTCGTCGGGCCGGCCACCGTCCTGGGCTTGGCCGCTACCGTGCTCGGGTGGTGGCCCTGGGCCGCGCACGTGGCGGCGTGGTTGGGCGGTTGGTGCCTCCAGCCCATCTTGTGGTGCGCCGGCATCGGCTCACAACTGCCCCAGGCCGCCGTTGCCCTGCCCGCCAACGGCTGGGGAGTGGCCATCAGCGCGGTGCTGGCGATCGCGGTGGCGCTCACCGCCACCTGGGCCACGAGGCGCGCGCTGACCACGACGGCCCTGATCGTCGCGTTGCTCGCGGTGTCGCTGATCCGACCGATCCACCCCGGGTGGCCCGGGCAATGGCTGGTGACCTTCTGCGACGTCGGGCAGGGCGATGCTACAGTGCTCCGCGCCGCCGACGGCGTGGCCGTCCTGATCGACGCAGGCCCCGCGGCACGCCCGACCCGGGCCTGCCTCGATTCGCTCGGGATCTCGCGTGTTCCTGTGGTGGTGCTGACGCACTTTCACGCCGATCACATCGGCGGCGCCACCGAGATCATCGACACCTACCAGCCCGACCTTATCGTCATCAGCCCGTTGGAGGAGCCCGCTTCGGCCGCGGGGGAGATCCGTTCGGCGGCGCAACGCGCGGGGGCTGATGTGGTGACCGCGGCCGCTGGGTACAGCTTCAGCGCCGGGCAGGTGCGCTATGTGACGTTGGGGGCCTACCACGCCCGCACCGTCGCGGGGGGAGAGGGAGAATCCAGCGCCGAGAACGACTCGTCGGTGATCGGCGTCGCGGATGTGGCGGGGCTCCGGGTCATTGTGCCGGGAGACGCTGAGCCTGACGGGCAGCGCCGGGCATTGGCGTCGGCAGCACAGCAGCACCTGCCCATGTCGGCTCAGGTGCTCAAATTCCCACACCATGGTTCGTCTCGGCAGGAGGAACGCTTCTTCGAGGCCTCGGCAGCGAGCCTTGCGGTGGTCAGTTGCGGCGCGGATAACGACTACGGGCATCCCGCAGCCAGTGCATTGGACCTGGCGTCGAAGCTGGGGATGACCGTGGTCAGGACCGACGAACAGGGCAGCATCGCGGTCGGTCTGGACGCCGACGGCCTCACCGTGCGCACTGGGTGATCGGCCTGACCTGATCCGTACCCAGGCGTCATGTGGCGCCTGGGTACCGGATCAGCGCGATCTGGTGTCGCGACGATGCCTACTGGCCCGGAGCGGGGGCCGCGGTCTCGACATAGGTGCGCAGCTGCTGCACCGCCTCGGTCGGCATCACCTCGGGATCGTAGGTGCGGTCGGAGGTCAGCGCTGTGACGGCAATGGCTCCGCTCATGGCAGCTTCCCAATCGGCCTGTGACTTGTCCTCGTCGCAAATCTCGAGGCCCTCGCACCTGCTGATGCCCACGTCATAGCTGCCGTTTTCGGTGGCGGTGTAGCTGTGGAAGGCCAGTGCCGCATCGCCCACCTCGGTGTACTGCGCGGGCTGGGCCGGGTTCTCCGAAGTGTCGGGATAGTTGACGTTGATCGCGTACTCATACTGCTGCAACATGTCACGGGCCACGAGGTCCTGGGTGAGGGCTACGACCCACGCTGACGTGGCGGCGTAGTTTTCCATCGGGATGTGTGAGAAGTCGGCCGTCGCGGAGGAACTCACCGCGATCGCCGGAACGTGATGTTCGATGCCGGCGAGTGCGGCGCCGACGGTGCCGGAGTCGTTGACAGAGCTCGCGACGTTCAGGCCTGAATTGGGCCCCGAGATCACCAGATCGGGGGGCGTGTCCCAGCCGACAAGGTCTTCTAGTCCGCCGCGCATCGCGAACTTCACTGTATCGGTGGGAGTGGCGCTACCGGACTCAGCCGTGCATTCTCCGCCGAGACACACGCCGTAGACCGGGCCTCCTGAGGGGGCACCGGAACAATCATCGGCGTATCCTTCCGGCGCATCTGGGTCTTGCAGCACAGTGACCTCGCCGCTGTTGGTCACCGCGGTGCCTCGGCCGCTTTGCACCGCCCAGGGGGCGATGACCACGACATCGGCGCCGGCCTCGCAGAACGCGGCCCGCATCTCATACAAGCCGATGCCGTCGGTGTGGCGCTCATCGGAAGCCTGCATCGAGTCATCGTTGGTCAAAAGGATCCGCATGCCCGCCACCGATGCTTCCTGCGTGGCCTCGGGCACCTTCGTGCTGGTCTGGCCCTGCGAGGTTCGCGGGGCCGTTGATTCGGATCCTTCCCCAGAGGGACCCTCGCCTGTGCTGCAGCTGCTCACGGCGAGGAGCCCTACCACTGAAACGGCAATGAGGGATAACGGTTTGAGTGACATATGTCTCCATTCTTCGGGCTAGCGGGCCGCTACTGTGCGGCATATCCGACGCCTGGCACTTGTCAGCCAAACGCGCGACGGGTTCACGTCGGTCTCGCCGCAGCATGACTGGCATTTTCTTGCGCATGATTGGATGTGGTGCGGCCGCCTCGCCCCAGCTAGTGGGATATCGCCAATGGCAGATCACGGGATTTTCATGACGCCCGAGTCAGCGCCCAGTTGGCTCTCCCGGGACGGGCAACGCAGCGCGAGTCACATCGCAGCGGTGTTCTCGGATGGGGTGGCGAGGGTTTCAACCGCTCAGCCAGGTGTGCTGTGCGAGCGTTGTGGGCCCTGGCCTGGCACAGTAGGGGGGTGAGTGCATTCGGGTCGACGTTGCTGGTCTCGGGCAGCGAGCAGCTGCTAGTTGAGCGGGCCGTCGAGGCTCGCCGGGACGAAGCACTCGTTGAGCGTCCCGAAGCGGAGGTACGTCGAATCGCTGCCGATTCGCTGGCCGAGTCGATCCTCGGTGAGGTGGTGGGCGGATCGCTTTTCGCCTCCGACGTGGTGGCCATCATCGAGGACGTGGGAGCCACCCCCACGGGTGTGGTTGATGATCTGCTGGCCTTGGCCGCGAACCCGGGCGATGAGTTGTGCGTCATATTGGTCCACGAGGGGGGAGTGAAGGGCAAAGGCTTGATCGACAAGCTCAAGCGTGCCAAGATCCCTGCGGTCAATGTTGCGGTTCCCCGGCCCAGCGAATTACCGCAGTTCTGCCAGGCAGAGGCCCGGGCGCTCGGGCTTCGGCTGAACCGCGATGCTGCCGAGGCCCTGATCGACGCCATCGGCAAGGACCTTCGATCCTTGGCCGCCGCCTTGGCACAGTTACGAGACGATGCTGGTGACTCGGCCCTCAATGTGTCGCTGATCCAACGGTATTTCGCGGGCCGGGCCGAGGTCACCTCGTTCAAGGTCGCCGATGCTGTGCTCGAGGGCAACCCCCCGCGGGCATTGGAGCAGCTGCGGTGGGCCCTGCACACCGGGGCTGCCCCGGTGTTGGTGAGCAGCGCCATGGCCGCTGCATTCCGAGGCATGGGAAAGTACCTCGACGCGTCGGGGTCCAGAATGCGCAAGGCCGATCTGGCTCGAGAAATCGGGCTGCCGCCCTGGAAGCTGGATCAGTACTCGCGGCTGGCACGTCACTGGACCCGGGGCGGCGTGGAGGCGTCGATTCAACACATCGCCGTGGCCGACGCCGCGGTCAAGGGCGCGGCAACAAACGCCGATTTCGCCCTGGAGCGGATGGTGTTGCAGGTACTAGGGGAGCGCCGCCGCTGACACGCCAAAACGCCCCGGCCCGGGTTGGGCCGAGGCGTGAGGAGTGTGAAGTGCTGGGTCAGCCGAGGGCGTTGGTGGCCTGGCTGAGCGCCGACTTCTTGTTGGCAGCCTGGTTGGCGTGAATGACTCCCTTGCTGACGGCCCGGTCGAACGCGCGGCTGGTCGCCTTGAGCAGCTCGGACGCCTTCGTCTGGTCGCCGTCGGCAATAGCCGCGCGCACACCACGAACGTGCGTGCGCAGCTGTGACTTCACAGCCTTGTTACGCAGGCGCGCCTTCTCGTTGGTCTTGATGCGCTTCTTTTGCGACTTGATGTTGGCCACGGGCAAGCCTCGCTCGAAAATTGCTGTTACGGATTCGGATGCGCCCGAGGACGCGACGGTCAACTGTACCCCGCAGGCGCGCAGAGATCCAAATTTACCACCACGATCCGAAGCGCCGTGACGGGTGGACACATCCCGGGATGTTGCCGACTCGGCTCGCTGCTGATGTCCCGGCCGGTGCCCTCCGCCGCAATCGGCGTCGATTCATTCTACCTATCGGGGCTGGATTGATCCCGGTGGTCTCCGCAGCGGCGCCAGCGCCGGGGGCACGAATGGAGGGCAGTGGCGACCCGTGAGATGATGGCGTGTCTCAATCTCGAAGGAGCTGCATGCCCGCCCCGAGCCCCGGCCGCACACCACCGGAGTTGATCCGCAACTTCTGCATCATCGCGCACATCGACCATGGAAAGTCGACCCTGGCCGATCGGATGCTGCAGCTGACGGAGGTGGTGGACGCGCGCAGCATGCGAGCTCAGTACCTGGACCGGATGGACATTGAGCGCGAGCGCGGTATCACCATCAAATCGCAGGCGGTGCGGATGCCGTGGCAGTTCAATGGACACACACATGTGCTCAACATGATCGATACCCCGGGCCACGTCGATTTCACCTACGAGGTATCCCGGTCGCTGCAAGCCTGCGAGGGCGCGGTGCTCCTGGTTGATGCTGCCCAGGGCATCGAGGCGCAGACCCTGGCTAATCTTTACCTGGCCATCGATGCCGACCTCACAATCATCCCGGTATTGAACAAGATCGACCTTCCCAGCGCCCAGCCCGAGAAGTACGCAGAGGAGCTGGCGGGCATCATCGGATGCGAACCTGGCGATGTGCTGCGGGTCTCGGCGAAGACCGGCAACGGGGTCGCGGAGTTGCTCAACGAGATTGTCGCTCAGATCCCTGCTCCCGAGGGCGACCCTGCTGCCCCGGCGCGGGCGCTCATCTTCGATTCGGTATACGACACCTACCGTGGTGTGGTCACCTACGTGCGCGTCGTCGACGGGCAGCTCACCAGTCGCGAACGCATCCTGATGATGTCGACCCAGGCCCAACACGAATTACTTGAAGTGGGGGTCATTGCGCCCGAGCCCACCAAAACCCCCGCCATCGGTGTGGGCGAGGTGGGGTACCTGATCACCGGCGTCAAGGACGTGCGGCAATCCCGGGTCGGCGATACCGTGACCGGTGCCAGTAACCCCGCCGCCGAGGACTTAGGCGGCTACCGTCCGCCGGTGCCGATGGTCTACGCCGGGCTCTACCCCATCGATGGGGATGACTTCGGGGAACTGCGGGAGGCCTTGGAGAAGCTCCAACTCAACGACGCCGCGCTCACCTACGAACCTGAAACCTCCGGAGCCCTCGGTTTCGGGTTCCGCATCGGCTTCCTGGGGCTGCTCCACATGGAGATCGTCAGGGAACGCCTCGAGCGCGAGTTCAACCTGGATCTGATCTCCACGGCTCCCAACGTCGTCTACCGTGTGGTGATGGAGGACGGATCACACCACCAGGTGACCAATCCCTCGGAGTACCCCGAAGGAAAGATTGCCGAGGTCTACGAGCCGGTGGTTCGGGGCACCATCCTGGCCCCCGCCGCCTATATCGGCACCATCTTGGACCTGTGTCAGACCCGGCGCGGCATTCAGCGCGGCCTGGATTACCTCAGCGACGACCGGGTGGAGATTCGCTACACACTGCCGCTGGCGGAGATCGTATTTGACTTCTTCGACGCGTTGAAGTCCCGCACCAAGGGATACGCCTCGCTGGACTACGAGCCCGATGGTGAGGAATCCTCCGAGCTGGTCAAGGTGGACATTCTGTTGCACGGCGATCCGGTCGATGCGTTCAGCGCGATCGTGCACAAGGATGAGGCCTATTCCTATGGCCTGCGGATGGCGTCCAAGCTCAAGGAATTGATTCCCCGTCAGCAGTTCGAGGTCCCGATCCAGGCGGCTATCGGATCCCGGGTCATTGCCCGGGAGACCATCCGTGCGATCCGCAAGGATGTCCTGGCCAAGTGCTACGGGGGCGACATCTCTCGTAAGCGCAAGCTGCTCGAGAAGCAGAAGGAAGGCAAGAAGCGCATGAAGATGGTGGGGCGGGTGGAGGTGCCGCAGGAGGCCTTCGTGGCTGCATTGTCCACCTCCGAGCCCGCCAAGAAGTAGGCGTAGTGCCCTCTGTCCTGCCGGACGGGGAGTCCGTCCCGCCCGACGGGTCGCTGCCCGTGTCGGCCCTCGCTGAGCTGGCTACCCGGCCGCTGGGGATCTACCTGCACGTGCCGTTTTGCCGTACCCGTTGCGGCTACTGCGACTTCAACACCTACACCGCCGACGAATCTGGCGGTGCTGATCCCGCGGGCTGGGTGGCGGCAGTGCATGCCGAGCTTCGGCTCGCGCGCCGAGTGCTGGGCTCGCAGGCGCCCCCGGTGAAAACGGTCTTTGTCGGTGGCGGCACGCCGACGCTGCTGCTGCCCGAGACGATGCGCGGCATCCTGGGCGGCGTCCGCGAGAGCTTCGGGCTGGCTCCCGACGCCGAGGTCACCACCGAGGCAAACCCCGAGACCGTGACGTATGGTTCGCTGGTGGAACTGCGAGCCGCGGGATTCACCCGGGTCTCGCTGGGGATGCAATCGGCGGTGGAGCACGTGTTGGCCACGCTCGATAGGGTCCACACCCCGCAGCGGGCTGTCGAGGCCGCGCAGTGGGCTAGGCGCGCGGGCTTCGAACATGTCAGCCTGGACCTGATCTACGGCACACCGGGGGAGTCGCTGGCCGATTGGCGCGCGAGCCTCGATGCCGCGTTGGCGGCGCCGATCGATCACGTGAGTGCGTATTCGCTGATCGTAGAGCCCGGCACCAGGATGGCGGCGCGGGTGCGCCGGGGTGAGCTGCCGTTGCCCGACGACGATGACCTTGCGGAGAAGTACCTCGTCGCCGAGACTGCGCTCACGGGTGCCGGGTTTGCCAATTACGAGACGAGCAACTGGGCCCGTCCCGGGGGCCAATGTCGCCACAACCTCGGGTACTGGATGGGCGCCAATTGGTGGGGGATCGGCCCCGGTGCCCACAGTCATGTGGGCGGGGTCAGGTTCTGGAACCGCAAGCATCCACGCTCCTATGCCGAGGAATTGGGCGCGGGTCGCACGCCCGCTCAGGGGCGGGAAGTCCTGAGCCGTGAGCAGCGGCGGATGGAGCGTGTGCTGCTGGAGACCCGGCTGGTGACGGGCCTTCCGCTGAGCCTGCTGACGGATTCCGAGCGCGGGCGGGTGGCGGCCGTGGTAGCGGCCGGGCTGGCTACAGTGGTCGGTGATCGGCTGCAGCTGAGCGTCGCGGGTCGGCTGCTGGCCGACGGCGTGGTGCGCGACTTGCTCGACTAGCCCTGGCCTGAGCTGGGGCCACGCGGCTTTACCGATCGGGGGCGGCAACTTTCGGCGGCACTGTCATCGCATGTGTTGACGCGACCCCCCGTTACGTCCTAATGTATTAAGCACTTAGTACAATCATACGGAAGGGGAGGCGGATGCAGTTCAATCCATCGGTCCCCATCTGGCTACAGATCGTCACGGAGTGTCAACAACGCATCGTGGCGGGCACCTGGTCCCCCGGGCAGCGCATCCCGGGTGTGCGGGATCTTGCCGCCGAATTGGGAGTCAACCCCAACACTGTGCAACGGGCCCTCGCAGAGTTGGAACGCGACGGACTCGCGTATTCGGAACGGACCAGCGGCCGCTACGTCACCAACGATCACAGCCAGGTGGAGGGCCTTCGCAAGGAAATCGCAGCCCAAGCTGCCGACGACTATGTCAGCCGAGGCCGAGGAGTCGGTCTGCGGCTCGGTGAGGCGCAAGCACTGCTTCAAGAAAGGTGGAAAATGCATCACCCAGATGACTTCGCAGAGCCACACGAGGCCAGTCATGGCTGAGTCACTGATCCAATGCCGAGATCTCTCCAAGGCCTACGGCTCCAACCCGGCCCTCGCCGGTTGCGATCTGGACCTTTCGCCCGGCCAGGTAGTCGGGTTGCTCGGCGAGAACGGCTGTGGCAAGACCACCTTGCTGAAGGTGCTCGCCGGCGTCCTGGCCGATTACGAGGGAGAGGTCCGTATCGCCGGGCATCGCCCAGGTCCACAGTCAAAATCACTGGTCTCGTTCTTGCCCGACGCCGGCTTCTTGCCCGACGCAGCTCGCATCACAGATTGCATCCAGATGTACCGGGACTTCTTCGCCGACTTCAACCAGGCCAAGGCGCACGATCTGCTCTCATTCTTCGGGCTCCAGGAGCCAATGCGATTGCGGGACCTGAGTAAGGGCATGCGTGAGAAGGTCCAGATTGCCCTGGCCACCTCCCGCGATGCCCGAGTGTTCCTGCTCGACGAGCCGATCTCCGGTATCGACCCCGCCGCCCGACAGATAATCCTGGACGGCATCGTGCGCAATCTCGAGCCCGATGCCCTGGTGTTCATCTCCACGCACCTGATCCACGATCTGGAACCAGTACTGGACGCCGCAGTCATGATGCGCCACGGCCAGGTACTGTTCGCCGGCCAAGTCGACGACCTGCGGGCCGAGCATCAGCTTTCACTCGACGAACTGTTTAGGAAGGTTTACTCATGGTCGGCACGCTGATCAAGCACGAATGGAAGCGGACCCGGTTCCTGCTCGGACTCATCTTCGGCGTCGCCACGGTGATCGTCGCGGTGGCGAGCGTGACGATGACACTTGAGCTGCCGATGATCTGGCTGTTGGGGTTCGTATGTGGGCTCGTCGGGATCATTGGGCTTGTGGTGGCAGTGCAATTGTCACTCGCCATCGACTACTGGCGCTCCTCCTACGGCCGCATCGGCTACTTCACGCAGACTCTCCCCGTACCAGGGACCACGATCTTTTGGGTCAAAATGGCCTATGCCACTGTGGTGTCGGTGGTGGCGTTCATCTGGTCGTGCGTCCTGGGGGATTGCTTTGGCTGGTTTGCGGCGCCCATACTCGAGTCCTGGGGTTTAGTCTTCAACGCTAGCCTTCGCGAGGTCTGGGTGAGCCTATCGGAGTCAATGCCCGGCTGGTTCGTCGCTGTGATTGTGCTGTTCGGGCTATTCCTACTTGCGCTGGGGATCCTCATGTACTTCGGCGCGGCCTCCATCGGGTCGGAGTCGCGATTCAACAAGTTCGGGATGGCCGGCCCGGTGGTGACCTACGCGGTGCTGTACCTCGGGCAGCAAATCCTGGGAGTGTTGTCGATATTCCTGGTCCCGCTGGGGCTCGGAGTCAATAAGTCTGGCCCCTTCCTTGAGCGAATCGACTGGATCGACTTCCTGACAACGGCGGGCAGCACTGACACGGTGCCGTTTGGCATCATTCCTGCGCTGCTACTGCTCGGTGCCGCGTTGGCGTGGCGTACCCATGTCTCGTGGAAATCGAAGATATCGCTGCGGTAGCCAACCCCTTCAGGGCTGCAGGCGTCGTCGGGTCCACCCGGCGGCGCCTGCTTCGTAGCGCAGCCGGTCATGGAGCCGGGAACGACGGCCCTGCCAGAACTCGATCCGTTCCGGAACCAGCCGGTAGCCGCCCCAGGTGTCCGGACATGTGACATCGGCTCGCTCGAAACGAGCTTCAGCGGCCGCGAAGCCGGCTTCCAGGGCGGCCCTTGATGCCACCGGCCTGGACTGGCGGGAGGCAACTGCCCCCAGCTGTGAGGAGCGGGGACGAGTGGCGAAATATGCCTGCGCCTGCTCGCGCGGCACCTCACAGACACTTCCTTCGACGCGAACCTGGCGCTC
>JBKEBG010000127.1:0-2063 GCA_047972985.1 Arachnia sp. | reverse complement strand
CGAGACCAAGGTGGCCGAGGCTTGCGTGCAGCTCCGGGAGAGCACTCGCGAGTTAGACTTCGTGCGGACCGAGACGGGAACCACTGATTTCACCCGGCTCGGGGCTCACGCCAAGGCTGTGCTTCAGGCGGCCGAGACCCAAGGCGCTGAATTGGTTCGACAATCCGTGGCCGAGGCCGAGCGCATCAAGGCAGAGGCGCGGCGCAGTGCCGCCGCGCTTCGGGAAGCAGCCCAGACCGAGTCCGATGATGTGCGGCTCAGCGGTCTTGCCGCGTTGCGTCAGCTTCGCCAGGAGCAAGCCGATGTCGGCCGCGAGGTACTTGAAAATGCCCGCCGTGACGCGCACCTGATCACCGCCGACGCCGAGGAGCGTGCCAAGGCAGCCGCGGCCGAGACGCAACTGCGCACCGATGCCGCGCTCCAGGCGGCCAGCGTCGAGGCCGAGCGGCTCGCAGTGGAAGCGCAGCACAAGGCGAGCACCATCGTCGCCGAAGCGGAGGCTCAGGCAAGCCAGCAACTGACTCAGGCTGCGGCGAACAGCACCTCGGCCCAGACCCAGCTCGCGGAGTTCCTGGCATCGGCGAAGCAGGCCCAGGAGGCCGCAGCTGAACAACTGGCCGCCACCAGGGCCGAGGCTGCCTCGGTGCGTCAGGAAGCCATCACCGCCTCCGAACAGCTCCGGGTGGGGGCCGCCCGCGAAGCGGAGCAGACGCTGGCGGCGGTGCGGGTCACGGCGCAGGAAAAGCACACGGCTCTCGAGGAACGGCTTGCCTGGCGCAAGGAACAGCTCGAGCGGGAGATCGCGGCACTGGAGCAGCGGCGCACATCAGTGGTCGCGGCAATGCAGAACCTCACCGCGATGGCGGGCGAAGGCCTGGCCGCGGTCAGCGACGATGAGACCACTATGTTGATGGATGAGCGCCCCGATGGCCAGTGAGGCCGGGGCTGACCCAGCTGCGGCGGCCCCGACCTCCGCGGAGAGCCCGCCAGCATCGACTACGGAGCTTCCTGTCCCAGCCGCACCACCGGCACGCACGGTGCGCGGACGTCCCCGCCCGGGACGGGTCCGCCGCTTCGTCGGCCGGGTATTTGGTGATGCGCAACGCAATGCCAAGGAGATACTCACTCCGCTGCCGGAGGAGGAGGTCCAGCCGGTGCCGCCTGTGATCGCCAGCAGCGAGTCCCGGCTACTGAAGTACTCCCCGTTCTCGCTGGGCTTCTTCGGCGCCCTCGGGGTCTTTGTCGCGATTGTGCTTGCCACCGCGATCCAGCAAGTGCAAAGCGTCCTGATCCTCGTGGTGCTCGCGCTGGTGTTGGCACTGGGCCTGTCCCCCGCGGTCGATTTCTTCACCCGGCGCCGGGTCCCCCGCGCCGCCGCCGTGTTCATCGTCACGACCACTACCTTGGGGATCATCGTGCTCGGGGTCACCGCGCTGGTGCCGATCATCACCGAGCAGGCCCAGGCGTTGAGCAGCAACCTGCCCGGACTGTTGAATAACCTCACGAGCCACTCCCAGATCGCCCAGTGGAACGACGACTTCCACATCATCGATCGCATCAACGAGTTCGTATTGTCCGGTGATTTGATCCAGACATTGTTCGGCGGGATCTGGGGAGCCGGGCGAGTGGTGGCGAACCTGGTCTTCTCCACGATCGTCACCCTGGTGCTGACGATCTACTTCCTTGCCTCGCTGCCCGCGATCAAAGAGGCGATCTACAAGTTGGCCCCGGGCAGCCGGAGGGAGCGCGCACGCTACCTCGCCGGAGAGATCTTCCGGGGGGTCTCGGGCTACATCACCGGGATGTTCATGATTGTCTCGGTCGCGTCGGTGTGTTCATTCATATTCATGAACATCGCGGGCCTGGGCAGCTACTCGTTGGCGCTGGCATTCATAGTGGCGCTGTTTTGCTTCATACCAGTGGTCGGGTCGTCGTTGGCGATGATTGCTGTGGCCATCGTCGGGTTCGCGGTCAATCCACCGATCGGGGTAGCGCCTATCAGCTACTTCCTGATCTCTCAGCAGATCGACGCGTCCGTGCTGTCCCCCCACGTGATGCGACGT
>JBKEBG010000126.1:0-31624 GCA_047972985.1 Arachnia sp. | reverse complement strand
CCGTCGCATGTACGCCACGTTCGAGCAGCCCGATCAGAAGGCGACGTTCCAGCTCACCGTGGTGGCCCCCGTTGGCTGGCGGGTGTTCAGTAATTCAGCCGCCGTGGCGCCAACGCCCGTGGCAGACGGGGTCGGCCAGTGGGCCTTCGCACCGACCCCTCGCATCTCCACCTACATCACGGCCCTCATCGCCGGCGAGTACCACGTCGTCGAGGCGTCGATCACCTCTGGCGATACGACGATCCCCGCCAACCTCGCCTGCCGTGCCTCCGTGGCCGCGCATCTTGATGCTGAACGGATCCTGACCACCACTCAGCGTGGCTTCGAGGTCTTCGAAGAGGCGTTCAACGTCGATTACCCGTTCGATTCCTACGATCAGATCTTCGTGCCCGAGTTCAACGCTGGTGCCATGGAAAACGCCGGGTGTGTCACATTCCGCGATCAGTACCTGTTCCGTTCCAGGGTCACTGCTCGCGAGCTGAACGCCCGGGACAACACCATCCTGCACGAGCTGGCACACATGTGGTTCGGCGATCTGGTCACCATGCGCTGGTGGGACGACCTGTGGCTCAATGAATCCTTCGCCGAATGGGCCTCCCACTTCGCGGGAGACGAGATATCCCGCCGCTACGACACCGGCGCCAACCCGTGGGCGTCGTTCAGCAACGAACGCAAGGCTTGGGCCTACCTGCAGGATCAGCTGAGCACCACCCACCCGATCGCCGCCGACATGGGCGATCTGGAGAAGGTGGAGCAGAACTTTGACGGCATTACCTACGCCAAGGGCGCATCGGTGTTGAAGCTGCTGGTCTCCATCGTCGGCAAGGACGAGTTCCTGGCCGGCGTTGGGCAGTACTTCACCAAGCACGCGTTCGGGAACACCACCTTGCACGACCTGCTCGTGGAGCTCGAAGCCGCCAGCGGCCGGGACTTGTCCTGGTTCTCGGGCCAGTGGCTAGAAACTGCGGGGGTCAACACCCTGTCCGCCGATTTCGCCGTCAGCGACTCCGGCGAGTTCAGCCACTTCGGGATCCGGCAGACAGCCACGCAGCAGTGGCCTACGCTGCGTACGCATCGACTGGGCATCGGCGTGTATTGCCTCGAGGGCGGGAGCCTGGTTCGCCAGCGCTACGTCGAGTCGGACGTCTCCGGTGAATACACCGAGGTGCCGGACTTGGTGGGGGTCAAGCGCGGTGACGTGGTGCTGGTCAACGACGGTGACCTCACCTACACCAAGGTCAGGCTCGACGGCGATTCGGCCGCCGCGCTCGTGGCGCACATCGACCGTCTCGACGATCCGCTGGCCCGGGCAGTGACCTGGTCATCGTTTTGGGACATGGTCAGGGACGCCGAGATTGAGCCCCAGTCCTTCGTCGAACTCGCGCTGCGGGGGATCCCCAGTGAACAGGACATGGCCGCCGCCACGACGGTGCTGGGCCAGGCCGCGGCGTGCTCACAGCGGTTCATGGCCCCCGAGCTTCGCGAGGCGGCAAACCGTCGCCTGATCGCCGGCTTGGCGATCCTGCTCAAATCGGCCGAGCCTTCCTCGGACAAGCAGCTCATCGTTGCCAAGACGCTGATCGGCGCGGCCAGGGTGGGGACCTCGGCGGACCTGGTGCAGGGCTGGCTCGACGATCAGGAAGTACCCGCCGGGCTCACCATCGACACCGAGTTGCGGTGGGCGATCATCACGTCATTGGCCAAGCTTGGCGTGGCAGATGAAGCCGACATCGAGGGCCAGTTGCTGCTCGATCGCACCAATGCTGGGGCCGAACACGCTGCCGGGGCGATGGCCTCGATGCCAAGCGCTGACCGCAAGGCCGAGGCGTGGCACCTGGCCACCCAGGACGACACGGTGCCCAACGAGACCCATCGATCCATCGCCATGGGTTTTTGGCGCTATGGGCAGGATGAGGTGCTGGCCGGCTACGTCGAGGCCTATCTTGACGTAGCGGGGCAGATCTCTCGTCGCGAGGGGATCTGGGCCAGCCGAGGCTACGCTGCCATCGGCACAGTGCTGCGGTGGCTGTTCCCCGATCCGTTGGCCGAGGCCGATCTGGTAACTCGTTTCGAGGGCTGGCTAGCCGAGTCCGATCCCAGCCAGCAGGTGCGGCGCACCTTATCCGAACGGCTGGACGAGGCTCGGCGGGCGATTCGGGTTCAGGAGCGTAGCCGCCGGGCATGAGCCGCGATGGGCTGCGGCGCCTTACCGACGCTGCGGCTGCGCGCTCGGGTGGTCACCGCCAGCGCGTGCCGGGCTAGGATGGTCCCTATGGTGTCGCTGTTGCCTCTAGAAACATTGCCCGGTTGGCCCGAGGCCACCGATCCCTCTCTCGGCTTCCTGCTGATCTTATGCCTATTCGCGCCGCTCGCGGTGGGCGTCGTGGTCGCTGTCATTGGCTTTGCCCCCACATTGGCCCGGCGCGCCGAGGTCAGCACGTCCACCGAGGTGGCCACCGTCGACGAGTCGTCCTAGTACTGGCTGTGGCTGAATCGACGGTGATGACGTCCGGGGACATCGGGCGCACCCTGCGGCGAATGTCGCATGAACTCCTTGAGTTGAATCAGGGCAGTGGCGGCCTACTACTCCTTGGCATTCTCACCCGCGGCGCGCCCCTGGCCCATCGGATCGGGGTGTTGCTGGCCGAGGCAGAGGGCCACGATGTCCCCGTGGGCGAGCTCGACATCACTATGTACCGCGACGATCTGCGCAGGCACCCCGCGCGCGAAGTCGGGCACACCCAGCTGCCCGTTCGCATCGATGGGCAGCGGGTAGTCCTCGTTGACGACGTGCTCTACTCCGGCCGTACCATCCAGGCGGCACTGCTGGCTCTCGCCGACCTTGGCCGCCCCGCCGCTGTGGAGCTGATGACTCTGGTGGATCGCGGGCACCGAGAGGTGCCGATCCAACCCCATATCGTGGGACGTACCCTGAGCACCACACCGGATCAACGGGTCCGGGTGCACGTGGCCGAGATCGACGGCGCCGACGAGGTCATCGTCGAGGGAGCGACTACGTGAAACACCTGCTCAGCATCGCCGACCTCAGCGACGACGAGATTGCCGCGCTCCTGGCTACGGCGCAGGAAATGCACGACGTGCAGTCGCGGCCCATCAAGAAGCTCCCCGCTTTGCGGGGCCGCACTGTGGTGAACCTGTTCTTCGAGGACTCGACGCGCACCCGCTCGTCGTTCGAGTTGGCGGCCAAGTGGCTCTCGGCCGACGCCATCAATGTCTCGGCCAAGGGATCATCGGTGTCTAAGGGCGAGTCAATGCGTGACACGCTCCTCACTCTTGACGCCATGAGCGTGGACGCCATCGTCATGCGCCACGCCGGGTCCGGTGCGGTTGCCCAGGCCGCGGGGTGGGTGCGCGCATCGATGGTCAATGCCGGCGACGGCACCCACGAGCACCCCACCCAGGCGCTGCTGGATGCCCACGCGATGCTGCGGCATTTTGGACCCGGTGGCCTGGAGGGTCGCCGCGTGGTGATCGTCGGTGACCTGCTGCACTCCCGGGTGGTGCGGTCGAATGTGCTGCTGCTGCCTCGCCTGGGCGCCAGCGTGGTGCTGGTGGCCCCCGCAACGCTGCTGCCGCCCGGAGCGCGGGATTGGGGCGTGGAGATCACCCACGACCTCGACGAGGCCCTCATCGACGCCGATATCGCGATGATGCTGCGAGTGCAGCGCGAGCGCATGCACGGCGGTTTCTTTCCCTCGGAGCGGGAATACGTCGCCGGTTACCAATTGACACCGCAACGTCTGCGCCGGTTGAAGGCCGGGGCCCGAGTGGCTCACCCCGGCCCCATGAACCGGGGACTTGAGATTTCCTCGGCCGCCGCCGATGACGCCGCCTCACTGGTGTTGGATCAGGTATCGGCGGGTGTCGCGGTGCGGATGAGCGTGTTGTATCACCTTCTGGCAGGAGAGCAGACATGACCAGCTATTCATTCATCGGTGCCCGTCTGCCCGATGGCAGCCGTGCCGACCTCCACGTCGCCGGGGGTGTATTCGTCGACGAAGCTCCCCGGGGGGCCGAACGCATCGACGCCGACGGGTTTCGGGTGATGCCCGGGCTCGTGGACCTGCACACCCATCTGCGGGAACCGGGCCGGGAGGACGCGGAGACAGTCGCCTCCGGCACCGAGGCCGCGGCACGTGGCGGCTTCACCTGCGTCCAGGCCATGGCAAACACATCTCCCGTCACCGACACTGCGGAGAAGGCCGAGCACGTCCTCGATCTCGGCGTGGCTGCCGGGTACGCGCAGGTGGTTCCCGCAGGCAGCATCACCAAGGGCCTCGCCGGAACTGAGTTGGCCGAGCTGGGGCTGATGCACTCCTCACGGGCCAATGTGTCGATGTTCACCGACGACGGCGCCTGCGTCATGGATGCTGCCCTGATGCGCCGTGCCTTCGAATGGGTGCGGCCATTCGATGGGCTGCTCGCCCAACACGCCCAGGACTCTTCGCTGGCCGGCCCGGGCGCCTCATGCCACGAGGGGGTGGTGTCCGGGCGGCTGGGGCTGCCGGGCTGGCCGTCAGTGGCGGAGTCGATCATCGTGTCTCGAGATGCCCAGTTGGCCGAGGCAACGGGTTCGCGGTTGCATGTGCTGCACATCACCACTGCCGAGGGAGTCGAGGTGGTGCGATGGGCCAAGCAGCGCGGCATCAACATCACCGCCGAGGCCACCCCCCACCATCTGTTCCTGGAGACCTCCGAGGTCTCCGGCTACGACACCGTGTACAAGGTCAACCCCCCGCTTCGGCCAAGTGAGCACATCGAGGCGCTACGCGAGGCAGTGATCGACGGCACCATCGACACCATCGGCACCGACCACGCCCCGCACGCCGCCCAGGACAAGGATCACGCCTTCGTCGACGCCCGGCCCGGGATGCTGGGGCTGGAGCAGGCACTCGGCGTGGCTATGGAGGTGTTGATCAACTCCGGGCGCATCAGCTGGGCGGCCCTCGCGCAACGAATGAGCCACGCCCCCGCGGCCATCGCCCGCATCCCCGGACAGGGCCGGCCCTTGCATGTGGGTGAGCCGGCGAACCTGGTGCTGGTCCATCCGGAGCGACGAGCCGTCGTCGACCGCGCACATTCGGCCTCGCTGAGCCGCAACAATCCCTATCACGGGCGGGACCTGCCCGATCCCGTCGAGTTGACCATGTGGGCGGGGAAAATCACCTACCGCCGAGGCTGAGTGGCTCGCCCGGCCAGCATCCGAGTGCTCGGGCTGGCTGTGCCTAGATGCCCGGGTCGACGCCAGTCATCTCCACCGAGAGATCCCAGGCTCGACGCTGCAGTTCCCGGTCCCGGCTCAATGCGCTGGACTCGACCCGCGTTGCCGGGCCCTGGACTTCTCCTACCCCGGAGGGGCCGAAGTACTCCCCGCCCTCGACGCCCACCGCGGTGGCGGCGAGCAGAGTGGGCCAGGCACCCGACAGCGAGGTGTTGAGCACCGGCCGAGCCGCCCAGACGAAGGCCTTTGCGGCCGCCTGCGGCAGGTAACGCATCAGCTCGGTCGAGGCCAGGCCTGGGTGGACCGCGGAGGCGATAGTGCCGCGCCCAGCGTCCCCGAGCCGGCGGTGAAGTTCGTAGGCGAACCACAGATTCGCGAGCTTACTGTTGTGGTACGCCTGGGTCGAGGAATAGCCCCGAGAGTAGCCGGGGTCGGCGAGGACGTCTGTGCCGCGGCGGTGCAGGCTGCTGCTGGTGACCACGACGCGCGAGCCTGGGGTCTGCGCCAGGGCATCGAGTAGCCGGCAGGTGAGCGCGAAGGTCCCCAGGTGATTGACCCCCAGGGTCTGCTCGAAGCCATCGACAGTGGTGCTGTGCGGTACAAACATGATGCCAGCGTTGTTGATCAGTGCGTCCAGGCGAGGCTCGTCGGCGATCTCATCGGCCGCCCGGGCCACGCAGGCCAGATCGGCTTGGTCGAGTTCAACCAGCCGCAGATCCGCGTCGGGGAATGCGCCGCGGATTCGATCGATGGCTGCCTGCCCGCGTTCTCGGCTTCGGCACGCGAGCACCACTCTGGCGCCTCGCGAGGCGAGCACCCGGCTGGTGGCGAAGCCTATTCCTGTGTTGGCTCCGGTCACCACAAAGGTCTTGCCTGCCTGGCTCGCTACGTCACGATCGGTGAATTTCATCTGCGCTCCTGCGGTGGGGGTGCCACCCAGAGTAGCGAGGCATCGGACCCTGGTTTCGAGTCGTGTTCGCCTCCCCCACCCCGACCCAGGGAGCCGCGTGGTACGCGAGACCGCCGCCTTGACGCGAGTAGGTTCGCGCCGGCGCCCAGCACAGTACCAACGCCAGCATCAGATCCGGCCCATTCAGTGTGCCGCCGCCACGCTCAGCTGGTCGGCCTGGGAGCCGCGCCCACCCGCAATGTCGACATTGCTGCCTCAGGCAGGCACGAATCCGTCCTATCCGTCGCCAGGGATGTCGACAGGCGCGGTGACGGTGACCTGGGTCAACTCCCCGATGGTCATGGACATCATTGCGCCGGCCACCTGGCCAGACTCGAGCATCGTCCATGCGCAACCGGTGATGTCGGACCCCGCTGGCACACTGATGCAATGGCTACCGATGCGCTCGCCCGCTTCAGTGAGCCCGCGCGCACCTGGTTTCGCGACGTGTTCGCCTCCCCCACCCCGGTGCAGGAAGCCGCGTGGCAGGCCATCTCGCGAGACCGGCACGCCCTGGTGGTAGCGCCCACCGGATCTGGGAAGACCCTCGCGGCATTCTTCTGGGCACTCGATAGGCTCCAGACGTCCCCGCCCCCAGCCGATGGCGGCACCCGCGTGCTGTACGTCTCGCCGCTGAAGGCCCTGGGGGTCGATGTTGAACGCAACCTGCGGGCCCCGCTGACCGGTATCGCGCATACCGCCGAACGGCTCGGGCATCCGGCACGCCATGTCACTGTGGGTGTCCGCAGCGGCGACACCTCGGCCAAGGACCGGGCGGCGCTGGTGCGACGGCCCCCCGACATCCTGATCACCACGCCGGAGTCGCTATATCTGATGCTGACCTCCGCGGCGCGCTCCACGCTGGCCAGCGTGCAGACCGTGATCGTTGACGAGATCCACGCCGTGGCGGCCACCAAACGGGGCACGCATCTGGCGCTATCCCTGGAGCGGCTTGATGCCTTGTCTGGGCACGATGTCCAGCGGGTCGCGCTGTCGGCCACGGTGCGGCCCATCGAGACGGTGGCGAGCTTTCTCGGTGGCGACCGCCACGTCGACGTGGTGGCACCGCCCAGCTCGAAATCGTGGGATGTTCACGTCGAGCTGCCGGTGGCCGACATCACCGATCCACCCGCGCTGCCCGATGAGCCCATCGATCCACTGCTGGCCGCGGGCGGCACCGAGACCGTCGCCGCCGGGGCCGAGGCAACCGGATCGCTGTGGCCGCATGTCGAGGCCGACATCTATGGCTCGGTACTGGCCGGCCGCTCCACCATCGTATTCACCAACTCCCGCAGGGTAGCCGAGCGCCTCACCGCCCGGCTCAATGACATGTGGGCGGCCGATCACGATCCGGCCAGTCTCGCGCCACTGACTGCCCGGGGTCCCGCACAGATCATGGCAGCCTCCGACGAAGTGGGCCGAGCCCCGGCCGTGATAGCGCGCGCGCATCATGGCTCGGTCAGCAAGGCCAATCGAGAACAAACCGAGGCTGCGCTCAAGTCCGGGGAACTGCGCTGCGTCGTGGCCACATCGTCGTTGGAACTCGGCATCGACATGGGTGCTGTGGATCGGGTGATCCAGGTTGGTGCGCCACCCTCGATCGCCAGCGCGCTGCAACGCATTGGCCGCGCGGGCCATGATGTGGGAGCCACCTCCATCGGCGACGTGTACCCGATGCACCGCGGCGATTTGATCCCCAGCGCGGTGGCCACCGAGCAGATGCTGCACGGCAACATCGAACAGCTTCGTGTCCCCCGCTCCCCCCTCGACGTGTTGGCGCAGCAAACCCTCGCGGCCGCGGTGGCCAGCGGAGATGCCGGGCTCGACGCCGATGCATGGTACGCCCGAGTGCGTCGCTCGATGCCCTACGCAGCGCTGAGCCGAGACGCATTCGACGCTGTCGTCGAGCTGCTGATTGGCCGCTATCCCAGCGCCGACTTCGGGGAGCTGCGGGCCCGGCTCAGTGAGGCCGGTGGCCGGCTCTATCCATTGCCCGGTTCGCTGCGGCTCGCGACCACATCCGGCGGAACCATCCCTGACCGCGGCATGTTCGGGGTCTTCCTCGCCGGGGAGGAATCGGGGGCTCGCCGGGTGGGAGAACTCGACGAGGAAATGGTCTACGAGTCGAGGGTGGGCGATACTTTTGCGCTCGGGGCCTCGTCGTGGCGGATCGTAGAGATCACCAGAGACCAGGTGCTGGTGGTACCGGCCCCCGGGCACACGGGACGGTTGCCGTTTTGGCGCGGCGACGGCGAGGAGCGCCCCGCCGAGTTGGGGCGTCAGATCGGGCGATTCGCCAGAGAGGCCCTGCGCAGCCCGGAGCGCCTTGCTCAGGGGTTACTGCGCCCGAACGTGCGCAGCAATATCTCGTCCCTGTTGACCGATCAGCGCGAGGCCACCGGGGCGATCCCCGACGACCGCACCCTGGTACTGGAACGGTTTCGCGATGAGGTCGGCGACTGGCGATTCGTGCTACACAGCCCGCTCGGCCGGCGCGTGCTCTCGGCCTGGGCGCTGGCGATCGGGGACGCCCTGGAACGCGAGACCAGCATCGATGCCTCCCCCATGGCATCCGATGACGGCATCATCTGGCGCCTCCCCGATTCTGATGTTGCCGAGCAGATGGCCGGTCTCATCGCCGCCGATCCCGACGAGGTGACCGACGTGGTCACCCGGCAGGTCGGTGGCACGGCGCTGTTCGCCGGGCGGTTTCGCGAGTGTGCCGCGCGGGCGCTGTTGCTGCCCCGGCGGGATCCCCGGCGCCGGGCCCCGCTGTGGCAGCAGCGCCAGCGGGCGCACCAACTCCTCGAAGTCGCCCGCGCCCACCCCCGGTTCCCGATCATCCTCGAGACGGTGCGCGAGGTCCTACAAGACGTCTACGATCTGCCTGGCCTGGTGGAAGCGCTAGGCCAAGTCAAACGCGGCCAGCTGCGGCTGGTGGAGGTCACCACCGATACACCCAGCCCCATGGCGGCATCGATGCTGTTCCGCTACACGGGTGCCTTCCTCTACGACGGCGACGCGCCTTTGGCCGAGCGTCGAGCGGCGGCGTTGTCAGTGGATCCGCAGCTCCTGGCAGCGGTCCTGGGCACCGTGGATCTGCGAGAACTCCTCGATGAGAGGGTCCTGGCCGAGACCGAGGCCGAGCTGCAGCACACCACTGCCGATCGGTGGGCTCACACCGTCGAGGCCCTGGGCGACATGACCCGGCTCCTCGGCCCCATCCCGCTTGAGACTCTCCCCGCACGACTCTCCCCCGAGCTGGGCCACCGATTGGATCTCGGCTCTGCCGGGCTGAGCCGGCTGGCACGTGTGGTAGCCATCGGCGGCCGTGAGCATCTGGCCTCGGTGGCCGATCTCGGGCTGCTGCGCGACGGTCTCGGGGTTCCCGTCCCAGCCGGGGCCGCGGCCCCCACCCGAGATGCCACCCAGCGAGATCCCCTCACGCAGCTCATCGCCCGCTATGCCCGCACGCATGCCCCATTCACGGCGAGTCAGGTCGCCTCGGCATTCGCGCTGGGCCAGGCAACCGCCGGGCTGGTGCTGGAGCGCGAGGTCGCCGAGCGACGCCTGACCACTGGCAGATTCACCCCCGGCCGCGACGCCACCGAGTTCTGCGATCCACACGTGCTGCGCCGGATCCGGACCCGCTGCCTGGCCCTGGCCCGCGCCGAGGTGCAGGCAGTCTCGCAGTCAGGCTATGCCCGCTTCTTACTCGCCTGGCATGGCATCGGTGAGGCCCCAGAGTCATCGCCCGATGAGGTACTGCTCGCGCTGCAGCGGCTGGCCGGCGCCTTCCTTCCGTCCAGCTCTTGGGAGAGCCAGGTGCTGCCCGTCCGGCTGACGGGGTACCAGCCAGCCCACCTCGACGCGCTGATCGCCGAGGGCGAGGTGATCATCCGACTGCGGCCAGGAGCCGGTGCATCCGACCCGCTCGTCGCCCTGATTCCTGCCGCAGACGCGGTATTCGTCGACGCTCCCGCCGGTTCGTCGCCAGTATCCGACGAACTCGCCGGCACCTCCGGGTTGTTCACCGAGTGGCGGGCCCTGCGGGACCAGGCGAGGGGTGGCCTCACCGACACCGGCGCCCTCGTGGAGGAGCTCTGGGTGGCGGCCGAGGCAGGCGAGGTGGCCCCTGGCTCCATGGCCCCGGTCCGGGCCCGCACCGGCACCGGGAAAGCCGCGCATCGCGCGCCGCGCCCCGCGCCCCGCCGCCGGGCGAAGATGCCTCGCGCCCATCTGCTGGCCGCCCACTCCGGTGGCACCACCCCACCCCAGGCATCGGGGCGCTGGTACCCGGTTCGCCCAGGGGCACCCGACGAAGCGGCTCGGGCAATCGCCAGTATCTCCGGTTGGGTGGAGCGCTTCGGGCTAGTGACCCGCGGCGCCGTCACCGCCGACAACGCCAACTTCGCCGCCGCCTACCAAGTGATGCGAGAGCTGGAGGCTGCCGGGAAGTTGCTGCGCGGCTACCTTGTGGAGGGCCTAGGTGGTGCCCAGTTCGGGCCCGCGGAGATCATCGACCAGCTCCGTGACTTCGGTGATTCACCCGATACTGCCGCCGAGGATCAAGCCGGTACCGGGGTGTCGGTATGGCCCTCCGGCGTCACCGACCCCGAGCCGCTGGTGCTGGCTGCCGCCGACCCAGCCAATCCCTACGGAGCGATCCTCGGCTGGCCCGGCCATGCCAGCGCCCACCCGTCCAGAGCAGCGGGGGCGGTCGTCGTGCTGGTCGACGGCCTGTGCGTGGGTCACCTCACCCGAGGGGGGCGCCAGCTCACGCTCTTCGGCGGTCCCCGTCACGAGCGCGCCGGGCTCGTGACCAGGGCACTCCTCGGCGCCGTCGGCCAGGGCAGGATGAGCCGGGTCCGGATCGAACAGATCGACGGCGATCGTGCTGGCAGCAGCGACGTGTACGAAGCCATGATCGCCAGCGGGGCGCGGGTGAGCCCGCAAGGGCTCGTGATAGCGGCAAGGTAGCTATGTCAGGGCGCGATTGAGGCAAGTGCCCGCTGCGCTATCGCCACCGCGGCAACGCCGTCGGCGCCGGTGACCCGGGGCGCTGCACCGCCTTCAATCCAGGCCCAGAAATCGGCCTGCATCGCCTGAAAGGGACTTCGTGCGCCTAGCCGAGGCAGCAGCCCGGTCCCTGGCTCGGCTTCGGCCGCCGAGTCATGGCTGACGTGCCCTAGCTCGCCGGCGATGGTGAACCTGGTGCGAAACTGGGTTCCCGTCGGCCCCCACGTACCGGTGATGGTGCTGGTGGCGCCATCCACGTGAGCCAAGGTGACGGTGGCGGTGGCGGTGCCGTCAGGATGAATCTCACCGCCGACGGCCGCCACATCCCTCACCTCGCCAGCATTCCAGCGGGCCTGGTCGATGTCATGGATCATCTGATCCAGCACAATCCCACCCGAGCGCGGCAGGTCCCGGAACCAGCTGGGCCCTGGCCGGGTACCGGTGCGGGTGAAGTTCATGGAGTGGATGGGGCCGAGACCGTGCCGCTTGATCCGATCGTGAGCTGAATGATAAGCCTCGAACCAGCGCACCACATGCGCCGGTATCAGCGGCACCGATGCGCGAGCCGCCGCATCCACCAGCGATTGGGCTTGTTCGGCGCTACGTGCCAGCGGCTTCTCGCACAGCACTGGCAGCCCACGCGCCAGCACACGCTGGACCAGGTCCAGGTGGGTGTCGGTGGGCGTGGCAACCAGAACCGCCGTCGCGTGATCCAGGGCAGCGTCGAGATCGTGATAGATGCTCACCCCTGGTCGACCGACAAGATGTGAGGCTGCAGACCGGGCGTAGAGCTGCACGTCGATGCCTAGAGCGTGCAGGGCATTGATGTGGGCATCGACAATGCCTCCTGCCCCAATAACAGCCATGATGCGTCTCATCTGGCCATCCTGGCATGCGCGCGGGCGCTAGCTGTGCTGCAATGATCCCAGCCCGATCATTCGCGCGATCTGCTGCCCGGCCAGCCTCGTGATCCGGCCACGGCCTCGAACTGACGTCCCATCGCCCACGGCGAGGGGCGCTGGCATGCCTCGGGGCCCCGATGCATGATGGAGCAGTGATCGGCCGGGAACTAGTACGCAGGCCTGCAGCCCTCGGGTGCTGCGGTCGCCTCGCCACACAGCCTTCGCAGTGGCTGGGAGGCCGCCATGCCTGAAGGTGACACAGTCCACCGGCTCGCGGCTCGCCTCGGGCCGCTCCAAGGTCGACGCATCACCGGCGCTCAGATCATGGTTCCCGAGCATGCGGCCGAGGATCTCAGCGGCCGGGTCATCGACGAGGTGTGGGCCTGGGGCAAGAATCTGCTGTGGCGGCTCACCGGCGATGATTAACCGTGGGTGCTGCACACTCATCTGCGGATGGAGGGCACCTGGCTGATCCGGGCGGCGGCGAAACGGCGCGGCCTGGACCATCGAGATCGGATCCTGATCCGAGTCAAAGGTGCGCCCAGGCCCACCGACGAAGTTGAGCTGGTAGGCCGTGATCTGGGGTTCGTGCGGCTGTGGCCTGAGTCCCAGTACCAGCAGCGGACCGCACATGTGGGTCCAGACCCGCTGGCCAGTGACCGGGATGTGCCAGGCCGTTGGCACCCCACCGGCCGCGACGAGGCGATCACCCGGTTGCTTGCCCGCCCCGACACAGTGATCGGCGAGTCCCTCATCGATCAGTCAATCCTGGCGGGAGTGGGCAATGAGTATCGCAACGAGATTGCATTTCTCCTGGGGGCCAACCCCTGGCAGCCGACCCGTGACGTCGATCCGAAGCAGGTAGTTGACCTCACGGCTCGGGTGATGCGAGCCAACCTCCATCGGCAGCATCGAGTCTTCACCGGTCATGATGCCGCGGGTCAGCGCCATTTCGTGTTCCTGCGGCAGGGTGAACCGTGCCGGCGCTGCCATGGGCCCATCAAGTACTCCCGCATCGGCGGTGGCGATTCTTCGGCTCACCGGCAGGCCGGACGAGATCGGGCTATCTGGTGGTGCCCACAATGCCAGTCCGGCACCCCGCGCCTATAGCCCGAGGGCCCCCAGCGCAGCATTGACGATCGCTCCCTGGTCCAGAAGATGATCGGCGTAGAGATCGGCGAGGGTCCCAGACTGCCCAAACGCGTCGACCCCCAGGCTGACCGAGGCAACACCGAGCGCGGATCCCACCCAGGCCAGGTGATGGCTGGCGGCGTCCTGGACCGTCACCACGGGGGTTCTCGTGGGGAAGCAGGTGCGCAGGCTCCCAGGCAGATCGGCCACCCGCGCCCGCCTGATCCCCCGCCGCTGAGCGCTCGCCCAGTCGCGGTAGAGCCTCCCGGGGCTCGTAGCGTCGACGACGCTGGCGGCAATTCCTTCATCATTGAGTTCAGCAGCAGCGCCGAGCACCTCGGGCATGACCGCACCGCAGGCGACGAGTGTGACCTCGGGCCCTGAGGCGGGCTCGGTGTCGATCAGGCGGTATCCACCGGCCAGGACGTGGCGGCGCAGCACCGGTTCCCCCAGCCGTGCCACGGCATCATCGAATGGACGCTGATCGATGACCCGCGTGCTCAACCTGAAGTAGTGGACTTCGGCGAGCTGGTCGTCGCTGGCGGCCACCCGGGCCAGCGCGTCACACAGCTGCCAGTCGAGAGCTCGCGCATAGGCGGGTTCGAGGTAGGTGGTCCCAGGTAGCTCGGTGCCGATCGAGGCGGTGATCGTCGACTGGTGAGCCCCTCCCTCGGGTGCCAGTGTCACGCCGGACGGCGTGCCTGCGAACACGAAACTCGCCCCCGAGTAGGCGGCATAGATCAGGGCGTCAAGCCCCCGGCACACGAACGGATCGTAGAGCGTTCCCACGGGAAGCAGCCGTTGACCGGAAAAGGTCTCGCTCAGGCCCAGCTGCCCCAGCAGCAGGAACAGGTTCATCTCCGAAATCCCCAGCTCGAGGTGCTGACCCTGCGGTGACTCCCGCCAGCGCAACACTGGGTCGTCGGACCAGGTCTGCCGTTCAGTGGTGGCGAAAACCCCCATCCGGTTGATCCAGCCCGCCAGATTCGTGGACGTGGCAACATCAGGAGATGTAGTCACCAGGTAAGGGCTGACCGGTTCGTGGCGGCTCAGCCCAACCAGCGCCTTGCCGAAGGCTTCCTGGCTCGACATCGCCGCGGTGGTCCGCATCCCCGAATGTGGCGGGACGTCTGGCCGCTGGCCAGGGGGCGCCGGGGAACGGTTCAGGTGGGCAGATCGTTGCGCGAGTAGTTTGCCCGGGGCGGAATCGGCCGGGAAACCATCCCACTGTGTGTCGGCCGTCAAGCCCACGGCATGACGCAGCGCAAGAACCTGTTCGGTGGTGAGCACCGCGGCGTGGTTGCGGGCGTTTCCCTGGATGGGCAGCGCGTATCCCTTGTGGGTATAGGCAAAGATCGCTGTGGGCCGCGGGTCGGCGTCGGCGGCCTGCAGCGCGTCGAGTACGCTGGCACAATCGTGTCCACCGAGATCGGTGACAAGGTCGGCCACCTCACCATCCGAGAGTGGCTGCAGCGCATCACACACCGCTTGCGGCGCCCCGTCCAGGAACGTGGCCCGCAGGTCGGCTGCCCCCAGCCCAAACAGGGACTGGTAACGTTCGTTGGGCATCGCGTCGATCCAGTCGGCCAGCCCTTCGCATCCCGGGCGGGCAATGAAGTCAGTGAGCCGCCGCCCGTACTTGACCAAGATCACCTGCCAGCCGTGGGCCTCGAAGGCCGCCGCCCATGGGCTGATCCTCACATCAGGCACGACCCGATCCAGTGATTGACGGTTGAAATCGATGATCCAGGTCAGCCTACCCAGCGCGGTGCTCGCGGGGTCATGCACGGCCTCCCACACGTTTCCCTCATCGAGTTCAGCATCGCCCAGGACAGCCACGAACCGAGTCACGGAACGCCGTCCGAAGTGCTGATCGACGTAGCCCCGCACCCCGGCACCGAAGAGTGTGGCGGCCGGGCCCAACCCGACCGACCCGGTTGAGAAGTCGATCGGCGTCGGGTCCTTGGTCCGCGATGGGTAGGCCTGCAGCCCGTGGAACTGGCGCAGCTGAGTCAGCAGCGCCGGGTCAAGATCGCCCATGAGATAGCGCAGCGCGTGCAGCACCGGAGCGCCGTGAGGTTTCACCGCGACGTAATCGTCCGCATCGAGGTGGGCCAGGTAGAGCGCAGACATGATGGTCACCATGGAGGCGCACGAGGCCTGATGGCCCCCTACCTTGAGTCCGTCTGGGCTGGGACGTTGGTGGTTAGCGTGCTCGATCATGTTCGTGGCTAGCCACAAGACGCGATCCTGGATCTGCTCCACGACGTCGGTGTCGAGGCTCATGGGAGGTGTCTCCTTTCAGATTGGTGGTGGTGACGAGCTAGCCCTTCGTGGCCCCCTGCGTCAGCCCGGCGACGATCCACCGGCTGGCGAACATGAACAACACCATCGTCGGCAGGATTGTGAGCACGGCTGCCGCGGACATGGGTCCCCATTCGATGTTGAAGCTGGAGATGAAGCCGTTGAGTGCCGTGGGGATCGTCTTGCGTGAGTCGGTGTTGATGAGGGTGACAGACAAGAACAGCTCGTTCCAACTGTTCACGAAGTTGAAGATATAGGTGGCCACGATGCCTGGCGCCATCACCGGGACGATGACCCGCCACAGGGCACCGAGCCTGGTGGTTCCGTCCACCATGGCAGCCTCCTCGAGACTGTCGGGGATGTTGTCGAAGAATCCTCGAAGCATTATCGAGGAGAACGGGATCGTCATGGCCACATAAACCAGCACGAGCCCGAAGCGCGAGTCGACGAGTCCGAGTTCGGTGAACATCTGATACAGCGGGCCGAGCGCGATGAAGGCCGGAATCATCTGGGTGACCAGGAATGCCATCGCTACCGCGCCCTTACCCCGGAATTGGAAGCGGCTCAGCACGTAACCGCTGAGCATCGCTATAAGAGTGGCGACTGCTGCCGCGCTGCTCGCCACGATCAGGCTGTTGAGTATAGAGCTGCCGAATTGGGCCTTTTGGAACAGCGAAAGATAGTTCTCGATCGAGAATTCTCGCGGCCAATAGCGCACCGGGTACTCCGCGATCTGGCTGGCCGGCTTGAGTGAGGTCAACAGGATCCAGTACAGCGGAAACAGCGTGATGATCATCCACACGGTGAGCCCAAGGATACGAATCACTTTGAGAACGAGCGGGTCTTTGTAGAGCATTACTTCGACTCCCTCGTCAGGAGGGCCAGGTAGATCCCGGTGAAGGTCACGAGGAACCCCATGATGATGAACCCAAGAGCCGAGGCGAGGCCGTATTCGCCTTGCTGGGTGTACTGAATCATCCAGGTGGTCATGATTTGGGTCTGGTTCGCCGGTCCGCCTCCGGTCATGCCGTAGATGATGTCCGGGAAGTTGAAGATCCAGATGACCCGCAGGAGCACGGTGAGCATGAGAGTGGACCAGATATAGGGAATCGTCACGCGGAACAGGCTCTGGGCTCGGCTCGCCCCGTCCAGCGCCGCCGCCTCGTAGAGCTCGTCCGGGACCGACTGCAGCGCCGCGAGGATCATGATGGCGAAGAATGTCACCCCGTACCAGACATTCGCCACGATCACGGCGAACATCGCCAGATCGGGGTCCGCCAGCCACGGAATGGGGCGATCGGCGAGCCCCACCCGCATGATGAGATCATTGATGACGCCAAACTCCGAGTTGAACATCCATCGAAACAGGATGCCGATCAGGAATCCCGAGACGGCCCAGGGGTAGAAGACCAACGCTTGGTAGAGGCCGCGCAACCGGAAACTCTTACGTAGCGCCAACGCAATAAGGAACCCCAGAAAGAACTGGGGAACGATCGACCCGACCACCCACAGCACCGAGTTCCATGCCGTGGTGGTGAAGATGTCATTTGCCAGCAGCTCACGGAAGTTCTGCAGGCCGACCCAGGGGGTTTCGGTGAGATCCCACAAGCTCCACCTGCGGAATGCCATCTGACTTCCGAAAAGCATGGGTATGTAGGTGAAGATTATGACGAAAATGAACGCTGGGGTGAGGTACCCCAGGATCGTCAAAGCGGTGCGGCCGTTGAACTTCCGCCGGCGGGTGTGGGCACCTACAGTGCCCACACCCCCGCGAGCCTCATCGGTCTCGGCGGACATCACTCACGCCCACTTCTCGGTCCAGTAGGCGTCCCAGTCGGCCAGCATGTCTTCGGGCGTCATGTCACCCAGCAACACTGCCTGCAGATCGTCTTGCGCCTTCTGCGCCCACTCGGTCCACCAGGCAACCCCGCGGGGCTCCTCGACCGCGACCCAGGTGTCCGGGTCGGCGCTCATGGTGACGTAGGCGGCCCAGGGACCGGACTTGAAGAAGGGGTCCTCGCCCGCTTCGTTCAGGATCGGAACCACCGAGTTCTCCATGGCGAACTGGGTCGAGGGCTCGCCTGAGAGCCACTGCACCAGCTGGACGGCCTCCTCGTGGTGGTCCGACGCCTGCGCCACGCCCCACCCCGCCGTGGCCATCGGCCAGGCGGCCTTGCCCGTGGGGCCCAGCACGTTGGGAGCGACATTCCACTGATCTTCAGTCAGAGATGAATCTTCCACTGCGGCGATCACCTCCGGGTCCTGCAGCAGGAATGCTGTCGAGCCGTTGGTGAATCCCTGAACCATTTCGGGGTAGCCCCAGGCGATGGAGGATTCGGGTGAGCCGGTCTTGAACAACTCGATGTAGGCATTCAACGCCTCGAGTGACTCCGGGCTACTGAAGATCGTCTCGCCGCTGGTGAGCTTCATCGCATTGGTCACGTCGAGGTTGTCGATGTTGTACGCCTCGAGGATGGACATCAGCTGCCCGTTCGAGTTCTGCCCGCCCCGGAACGCGTAGCCGTACTTGTTCTGCGCGGGGTCCTGGATAGCGGCCGACTGCTCCACCAGCTCCTCCCACGTCGTCGGGGGGCCGGAGAACCCAGCATCGGCGACAGTGTCAGTGCGGTAGAACAGGCTCAGGCCGTAGAAGCCATAAGGGATGTACCAGGACTCGGACTCGCTGTGCATCGCCACGGCCTGAGCCTGGGGGGTGAGGTCGTCGAAGCCGGCCCAGGCCGAGGTGTCCTCGGCCATGTTGTAGAGCCAGTCGTTGTTGGTGAAGGGCCCCACTGTGAGGTCCCGGACCTCGAGCACGTCGACGCCCGATCCTGATTGCAGCATTTGCTGGATCTTCTGATCCGCCTGTTCGGTCGGCGGTGAGACCAGCTGCACCGAGATCCCAGGGTTGGCCGCCTCGAAGTCGTCGAGCATTGATCTCAGCAACTCGGTCCGTGCCGGGTTGGTGAGGGACTCCACCATCTGCAAAGTCACCTGGGAGCCATCGTCGCCTTCGCCGGAGCCAGTGTCACCACCGCAAGCAGTCAGCGCCAGCGCCACCGCCATGCCTAGGGTTACCGTCTTGATCTTTCTGCTCATTCGATCTCCTTCGGTTGGTTTCATTTCAACGGTCTCCCTCTGCCTGCGCGAGTGACCAGCGGTGAAGCAGAGGGATTCCCACCGCGGCCAGGTATTCGTAGTCGGCGATCGTGTTGTAGAGATAGCTGGACAACCTCAGGTAGCCGACGCCTTCGAAGCAGGTGAACGCGCTCGCGATGCCTGTGGCGGCCCAGAAGGGTTCCCGCAAGGCATTTGCCTGATCGAGAGTGTCCGCGAGGTGGGGCGGCAGTTTCAACAGTCGCATCAGGCCCACGGGTTGGCCGACGTCGACCAGCGGGTCGGCGACGTGCCGCTCCAGCGACGAAGCAACCATGGCCGCCCCGGCGTCGAGCAATGCTGTGCAGTCTCGGCGTAGCGTGTCCCAGCCGACACCCGCCTCGACATGATCCCAGGCGAATGGGGCGGTCAGCCACGCCGAGACGTCGGCGGTACCGGTGTGGTCGAATCGCCTCGGATATGAATCCCGCGCTCCCCAAGAATCAACCGTGGGGAAGAGTTCCTGCCCGTCCCCGCGGGTCACGATGACCGCTGCCCCGGGGGGAGCCGAGACGAACTTGTGCAAGTTGGCCACCCAGTAGTCGGCCTCGCCCACTACGGGATCTGCGAGCATCCCCGGGGCATGAGCACCATCGACGAGCGTGGCCACGCCAAGCTCGCGGGCCGCCCGGCAGATTTCTGCCACGGGGAACGCCCTGGCGGTCGGTGAGGTGATCTGATCGATCACGAGCAGCCGTGGCCGCCAGCGCCGCATGTCCTCGGCCACGATGGACTGAACCCGGTCGGCCGTGGCCCCCAGAGGGATCTCGGAGACTCGGGCTCGGCCGCCGGTGCGCGCCGCGAGCCGCTGCGCCCCCATCGTCACGGCGCCGTATCCGTGGTTGGTGGTGAGTACATCGACGGGGTCGGTGCCCCACAACGAGTTGAAGACCACCGAGCACCCGGCCGAAGCGTTACCAACAAAGGCGAGCCGAGACGGGTCCACCCGCAGCCGCTGCGCCATCTGCTCCCGCGCCACCGCCACCCGCTCGGTCTGCGAGATGAACCAGCGCACTGGATTCCACTGCATCAGTTGCCGCAGCCGCTCTTGCTCCTGCTGCACCGCCACGGGCACCGCCCCGAACGATCCATGGTTGAGGTGGCGGCTCGCAGGATCCAGCCTCCAGCGCGGCTGGGCATCCGCCGCCTCCGGATCCACCACGGTCAACGCGTCGCTCATCGCACTCCTGTCTGACAATGCACGCCATCATGGCGCACGTGGGCGCAGATTACTAGGACTTTGGCTCTATTCGTCAGACAATCTGGCACCTCGCCATAGGCTCCCGCAACGGGCATGATGGGTTCTCATGGATGACCGAAGAAGCGCCGTCGAGGTGGCACGCCATGGCCTGTGCCACATGATCGCCAGCGGCGAATACGACACCGGGCAGCTGCTTCCCAGCGAGGCGGAGTTGTGCGCGCGTTTCGGGGTCTCCCGAAGCTCGCTGCGTGAGGCACAAAAGATGCTCGCGGTGGCGGGGGTACTGACCCCTCGGCCGGGCAGCCGTTCGGCAGTCTCGGAGATGACTCCCTCCGACATCATGTCCGGGCTGGAGATGGTGGTTCCGCTACTTCCGCTCGATCGGTTCATCGAAATGTTGTCAATGCGCGCTGCACTGGAGGGCCACATGGCTGCGCTCAGCGCCGCCCGACTCTCCGAGGCTGAATGCCACCGCCTTGCCGAGGTCGCCCAGGAACTGGCCAACACCTCCGACCCGGACCAGGCGCAGGCCATCGACGCCAGATTTCACGACATCATCATCGACGGGGCCGAGGAACCGATGATTGCTGCGGTCCTGGGCGCCATCCGCCGACGGGGGCGCGACTACCGACTCTTCGACAGCCCGGAGCATGCTGGATTGAAGGTGGTCAGCGACGACGCTCACCGCGACATCGCCAACGCGATTCGCAGCCGCAATCCGGGCCTGGCGCAGGCGCTGGCCACCCAGCACGTCATGGTGACTCGCGGCTGGCTGGAGGGCATCCGCCCGTGGCCGACGCCGCCGTCGGCGTGAGCCCTGCCCCCACGACACCATGGCATAATCCACTGGTTGAGCCCAGAGGAAGGCACGACCATGGCCGCGACTATGCAAGATGTGGCCCGGCTAGCCGGGGTCTCAGCAAAGACTGTCTCGAACGTGATCAACGAAACAGCAGGTGTGCGGCCGGAGACCCGGCGCCGGGTTGAATCGGCCATCGCGAAGCTGGGATATGAGTTGAACATCACCGCGCGCAACCTGCGCCAGGGCCGAACCGGTCTCATCTCACTCGCACTTCCGGAATTGAAATTGCCCTACTTCGCCGAGCTTGCCGATTCGGTGATCGTCGAGGCGGAGCGGGCAGGACTGCGGGTGCTCATCGAACAGACGAACGCCGACAGGTCCCGCGAGCTTGATGTCCTGCACGCTCCGCGGCGGTTCGTCGCCGATGGTGTGCTGTTCTCTCCCCTGGCCCTGGGGCAGGCGGACCTTCAGCTGTTCAATGTAGATTTCCCCATGGTCCTCCTGGGTGAACGGGTGTTCGGCTCAGCCAACGATCACGTGACGATGTCGAATGTTGACGCCTCGGCCGCCGCCACTGCCCACCTGCTCGGGCTTGGCCGTCGCAGGATCGCGCTGATCGGCTCTCACCCTGGGGAGAATGTGGGCAGCGCCGCCTTGCGCGAACAGGGATTCCGCAACGCTTTGGCCAGCGCGGGAGTCCCAGTCGATGAGGAGCTGATCGGGGTCTGCCAGGCGTGGCACCGGGTCACCGGGCAGTCCACCATGGATGCCATCATCGCCAAGGGCAAACCATTCGATGCAGTCTTTGCGCTGAACGATGCCCTGGCGATGGGTGTGCTGCACAGCCTTCATCTGCACGGAATCGAGGTGCCCGAGGACGTCGCAGTCATCGGGTTCGACGACATCGAGGACGCCTCCTATACCCGCCCCACGCTGTCAAGCGTCTCCCCCGGCCGCGCGGAGATCGCCCGCACCGCCGTCACCCTGCTTGCCGACCGCATCGAGTCAACCCACCGGCCGGCCGAGGAGCGTCCGGGGGCCCAGACAGTGGTTGCCGAGTTCCAGTTGATGCTTCGCGAGTCGACGGGCCACTAGCTTCCTACATCGATGTAACGCGACTGCTTCCCCTGCCAGTGATCACACTGACCTTGTCACAGCTTGGTCAAGCAACCTATTGACATGAAGCTCGAGCCCAACTAGCCTCACGATTACATCGATGTAATTGATCTTACCGGGTGGCGCCGCCCACATACGAGGCGCCTTGAATACCCACGCTCACTGCAGAGCAGGAGGAACCCACATGGCTGTTTCGATTCACCCTCGGGTGGCGGTAGGCACATGAAGAAGCTGTTGTACTCGCCTAAGATCGCGCCCTACATCTTCGTGTTGCCCTTCGTGGTCACTGTGCTGGTCTTCTGGATCTCGCCGCTGACGAAGTCGGCCATCATGAGCACCCAGCAGATCCTGCCCGGCCAGGTAGACAACGTCGGCCTGAGCAACTACCGGCGCCTGTTCGGCGACCGAATGTTCTATCTGGCGCTCGGCAACAGCCTCAAGTACATGGTGGCCACGCTCCTGCTGCTGATCCCCATACCTTTGCTGCTCGCAGTCCTCATCAACTCCAAACTAGGAACCGAACGGCTCAAGGCGATCTTCAAGTCGGTTCTGTTCATTCCGGCGCTCACCTCCGTGGTCGTGGCGGGCATAGTGTTCCGGCTCATCTTCAGCGAGTCCAGCACCGCGCTGATGAACCAGATCGTCGGATTCTTCGGCGTCGACCCGATCAAATGGCTCAAGGGCAGCCAGACGGGCTTCATGGCTCTGCTGACCATCGCCATGTGGCGGTGGACGGGGGTCAACATCTTGTATTTCCTCGCGGGGTTGCAGGCGATTCCGAGCGACTACTACGAGGCTGCTTCGATCGATGGCGCCTCCTGGTGGCAGCAGTTCTGGCACGTCACGGTTCCTCAGCTCAAGCCGACCATCGTCTTCGTCGTCACCATCAGCGTGTACGGCGGCCTGGCGATGTTCCTGGAGAGTTTCATGCTCTGGGGGGGCAACAACTCACCCCAGAACATCGGGCTCACGATCGTGGGCTACCTGTACCGCCAAGGGATCGAGCGCAACGACCTCGGCTACGCGTCAGCCGTGGGCGTCATCCTGCTGGTGCTGGTGCTGGCCATCAACATCCCGCAGCTGATCGCCACCGGCACCTTCCGGAAGGAGGAACGTTGATGTCGACGGACCTCAAGCGCGATCAGCGCCCCAGCGCAGCGCCCGGGCGTCCCCCGACGGACGAGGCCACCCGAGTGAAGCGGCGGCGGCGCAGGGTCGCCCTGCTGGTGACCGCCTTGTTCGTGGTCATTATGGCCCTCATCCTCATCCCGTTCTGGGCCATCTTCGTGGCCACCTTTCAAGACGGCAACATGATCGTCCGCTACGGGCTGAACCTTGGCATCGATCTGGCCACCGCCAGTTTTGATAATTACGTCACACTGTTCACCGACTCCGGCCCCTACTTCACCTGGTTCTTTAACAGCACATTCCTCACCGTCGTACAGGTCATCTTGACGCTTTTCATCAGCTCGTTCGTGGCGTATGGCTTCGCGATGTACGATTTCCGGTTCAAGAATGCGCTCTTCTTCGTCGTCTTGCTCCTGATGTCAGTGCCGTTCGAAATGATGATGCTCCCGCTGTACATCCAGATCAACGACATGGGGCTTCAAGACACCTACGTGGCCATCGTGCTGCCGTTCTTGGCGCATGCCGTGACCATCATGTTCTTCCGGCAATATCTCCAAGGCATCCCACGCGAGATTGTCGAGGCCGGGCGCATCGACGGGGTCTCGGAGTTCGGAATATTCTTCCGGCTCGTGCTGCCCATTGCCAAGCCCGCCTTCGCTGCCATGGCGATCCTCAACGGGATGTCCAGCTGGAACAACTTCCTGTGGCCACTACTGGCGCTACGGACTCCCGATAAATACACGCTTCCGATCGGGCTCAACACGCTCCTCACGCCGTACGGCAACAACTACGACCTGTTGATCGTCGGATCCTTCTTCTCGATGATCCCCATCTTCATCCTCTTCCTGGCGTTCCAGCGATTCTTCATCGAAGGCATGACAGCTGGCGCCGTGAAGGGCTGAGGAGCCCCCCAACCAACCCGCCGCCATCACAAACGAAAGGACACCCCACACATGCGATTCACATTCAGGAAAGTACTTGGCACCGCGCTCGCGGCCTGCCTGACCACTCTCACCCTGGCCAGCTGTCAGACCGCCACCCCAGGCCAGGGCGGGGCCACCGAGGACGAGGGCACCGTCATCGAGCAGGAGGCCGTCGAAGGCGCCACCAAGTTGGAGCTGTGGACCTTCGTGGAACTCCACGGTCAGTTCTACACCGAGATGGCAGACAAATGGAACGAGGAGAACCCCGACACACCGGTGCAGCTGTCCATCAACGTCCTGCCCTATGACGATATGCACAACAAGCTCCAAATCGCCCTCACCTCGGGCACGGGAGCCCCCGATATCGCCGACATCGAGGCGGGCAAGTTCCCCCAGTTCGTCCAGGGAACACCGGCCGTGCTGGACCTGACCCCCTACGCCGAGCCCTATGTCGAGGACATAGTGCAGGCGCGCCTGGACCTGTTCTCCAAGGACGGCGCCATCTATGGGCTCGACTTCCACGTGGGCGCCACAGTGGCGTTCTACAACACCGAACTACTGGAAGGCGCAGGCATCGATTACACGACCATCGAGACCTGGGAGGACTACAGATTGGCCGGCGAAGCCTACTACGAGGCCACCGGCAAATACTTCGGAACTGTCGACACATCCGCCGCATGGCAGGAAGGGCTACTCCTGGCTCAGCTGGGTGGCGAATACTTCAAAGACGACGGAACCGTCAACGTCAACAGTCCCGAGATGCTCGAGGCACTCACGATCCTCAAGAGCCTCCAGGACTCCAACGCTGCGGCGGTCCCCCCCGGCGGGCAGCCCGACACCGAAGAAGCCTTCGGCGCCTACAACAACGGGGATTTTGCCGCCGCAGTCATGCCTTTCTGGTTCACCTCGCGCTACCTCGCCTACATGCCTGACTTCGCCGGGAAGATTGCCATCGCGGCCCCGCCCGTCGTGGACGACCCAGTCGAGGTCTCCGTCGGCGGCGGGGGCACCGGCACCGCCGTGGTCGCTGGCGGTGACAACGCCAAGCTCGCGGCGGAGTTCATTTCCTGGGCCAAGCTCGGCTACGAAGGCAACGTTGAAACCTGGAATCTACTCGGATTCGACCCCCTGAACACGACGGTCTGGCACGACGAAGAGATCACGCACAACCCCGATAACCTTTTCGTGCAGTACTTCCAGAACAACCCATTTGACCCGCTGTTGGAGATCGAAGACAGCATCGGCAACCTCGATTCATTTACCAACTCGGGGATGCCAGCGGTGAACAACGTTTTCAATACACAGACCCTCAACGACGTCTTTGAAAATGACGTCCCCATCCAAGAGGCTCTTGACCAGGCCCAGGCCGACCTAGAAAACGAACTGGGCTAGCAGCCACGCAGCCCGCAGCAAGGGTGGGGGCCCGTCCCAGTGCGGGCCCCCACCGTATTCCCTGAGCGATTGGTAACCAGATACATCATGAGCAACACCATTACCATTGATCCGGCCTTTAGGGTCGGCCCCGTCCGCCGGCGCACATTCGGCTCCTTCCTCGAGCACCTGGGGCGCGCCATCTACACTGGAATCTACGAACCCGGGCATCCCGAATCCGACGAATCCGGTTTCCGCTCAGATGTCCTCGAACTGGTCCGGCAATTGGGGGTGTCAACGTTGCGGTACCCGGGAGGCAATTTCGTCTCCGGATACCGTTGGGAAGACGGGATCGGCCCGGCCGAGGATCGTCCCCGTCGGCTTGACCTCGCCTGGCATTCGATGGACCCCAACACAGTCGGAACCGACGAGATCAGCGCCTGGGCAGCCAAGGCGAGCGTCGAACCGATCTTGGCCGTCAACCTCGGAACCCGAGGCGTGCAGGAGGCACTCGACATCCTCGAATACTGCAATGTTTCCGCAGACTCCCATTTCGCCGACCTTCGACGTGCCAACGGCCGCCAGGATCCTTACCGGGTGAAGCTATGGTGCCTGGGCAATGAGATGGACGGTCCCTGGCAGATCGGGCACAAGACCGCCGCTGAGTACGGCCGGATCGCGGCCGAAACCGCCCGGGCCATGCGCATGATCGACCCGGCGCTGGAACTCATCGCCTGCGGTTCGTCCTCGCGTGCCATGCCCACCTTCGGTGAGTGGGAGCGCGAGGTACTCACCGAATGCTGGGACTACGTCGACATGGTCTCCGCGCATGCGTACTACTGGGAGGACAGCTTGGGGCTCCAGGAGTTCCTGGTCAGCGCCGAAGACATGGACCGCTTCATTGATTCGGTAGCCGCCACGGTGGCTGCCGTCGGCGCAGCACGCAAGAGCGACAAGCGGATCGGTATCTCGTTCGACGAATGGAACGTGTGGTATCAGGACAGATCACGCACTGAGATCCCCGTCGGTGACGACTGGCCAGTGGCCCCACGGCTGCTGGAGGACAATTACTCCGTGGCCGATGCCGTGGTTGTCGGCAATCTCTTGATCTCTTTGCTGCGTCACACGGACCAAGTGTGGTCGGCCAACCTGGCCCAGTTGGTCAACGTGATCGCCCCCATCATGGCCGAGCCGGGGGGGAAGGCCTGGAAGCAGACGAGCTTCCATCCGTTCGCGCTCACCGCCGCACATGCCACTGGAGACGTGCTGCGCGTGGCGATCGACTCACCGTTGATCGACTCTGCGGCGTTCGGGCCCGTGACAGCGATCGACGCCGTGGCCACCTGGGACGATGACCGAGGTTCTGTCTTCATGGTGAACCGCCACGAGTCTGACTCCATCACAGTGAATCTGCGGGTTCCCCAGCAGGCCACGGCGACCCAGGCCCTGACCTACCACCACGAGGATCCACGCTGGCAGGCCAGCGCCGCAGACGACACCACTGTGACGCCCCGCATCAACCAGACCCTGATGACCTCCGGTGACACGATCACCATCGAGTTGCCGCCCATCTCGTGGTCGGTGGTGACCCTCACTCACTAGCCAGGCGCCGCACCGGGCCGCGGGGCCCGTAGCCCGGTGCATTGCCCGAGCGGTCCCGGCCGCCGCCGATCCCGGGGACGCCCTCGTGGCCCTGCCGAGCCGGAGGATTCGATCAGCAAGGGTCCCGCTCAAGCAGACCACAGCTGCGGGCCGCTGCGGCGGTTGCGGCGCCAGGCAGCGCATCGAGGATGCGCTGCACTGCCTGGTTATCGTGTGCAGCCGAACAGAACCAGGCCTCGTATCCCGACGGCGGCAGCGCGACGCCAGCGCGCAGCATCGCGTGAAAGAACGCGGCGAAGGCGCCGGTGTCCTGGAGTTGGGCTGCCGCGAAGTTGGTCACCGGATCCTCGACACCGATGAAGATTGAGAACAGCGACGACGCCTGTTGGATGCTGTGGGCCACCCCTGCCCGGGTGAATGCCTCGCCGGCGGCTTCGGTCACGGCCCGGGCGACCTCGGCGATGCGGGCGTAGACGGCGTCGTCGGCCAGCCGTAGCGTCGCCAAGCCTGCTGCGGTGGCGACGGGGTTCCCCGAGAGGGTTCCTGCCTGGTAGACCGGACCCAGTGGGGCCAGCAGTTCCATGTGCCTGGCTGGGCCCGCCACCGCCGCCACCGGCAGACCCCCACCAATGATCTTACCGAAGGTGAACAGGTCTGGTTCGGTATCGGGTTCGATCCCCCACCACCCGGCCGGCGAGACCCTGAAGCCCGTGAGCACCTCGTCGAAAATCAGCAAAGCACCTGCCTGCCGGGTGAGACGTCGCAGCAGCTGATTCCATCCGGGCCTCGGCGGCACCACGCCCATGTTCGCGGCGGCCGGTTCGGTGATGATTGCTGCGATCTGGTCGCCGCGTTCGGCAAACAGTTGACTCAGGGCTGCGGCGTCGTTGTAGTCAACCACGATGGTCGCGGCGGTGGCCGCGGCGGGGACCCCCGCCGATGAGGGCAGCGCTGCAGTGGCCAGGCCGGACCCCGCCGCCGCAAGCAGGGCGTCGGAGTGACCGTGGTAGCACCCGGCGAACTTGACTATCAGGTCGCGGCCGGTCGCTGCCCTGGCCAACCTCACCGCCGTCATGCAGGCCTCGGTTCCGGTGGAGACGAACCTGACCCGCTCCGCGATGGGAATCCGGCGGATGATCTCCTCAGCGAGTTCAGTCTCGGTGGCGCTGGGTGCGCCGAAGGACAGGCCCCGGGCTGCCGCCTCCTGGACGGCTGTGGTCACGCTCGGGTGCGCGTGGCCCAGCAGGGCCGGCCCCCACGAGCCGACCAGGTCGACGTAGGTGGCGCCATCGCTGCCGGTGATGTAGGCACCGCTGGCCTCGCGCACGAAGATGGGTGCCCCACCCACGGCGGCGAATGCGCGTACCGGCGACGACACGCCGCCTGGCATCACGGCGCTGGCTCGGGCGAATAGCTCGGTCATCGTGCCCACACAGCCAGTTCCAGCGCGGCATAGGTCAGCAGTACCGAGGCTCCCGCGCGCAGGATCGCCACGCTTGATTCGCTCAGCACCTGGCGCCGGTCGAGCCAGCCACGTTCGGCCGCCGCGCACATCATCGCGTATTCCCCGGACACTTGGTAGGCCGCCACGGGCACCGAACTGCGCGCCACTACATCGGCCAGCACATCGAGGTAGTACCCGGCGGGTTTGACCATCACCATGTCGGCCCCTTCCGCCTCGTCCAGCTGGGCCTCCAATAGTCCCTGGCGGCGGTTGGCCGGATCGAGCTGGTAGCTGCGCCGATCGCCGCGCAGGCTGGAACCAACCGCCTCCCGGAACGGCCCATAGAAACCCGACGCGTATTTCGCGGCGTAGGCCAGGATCGCGGTCTGGGTGTGACCGGCGGCGTCTAGCGCGGAGCGGATCGCGGCAACCTGCCCGTCCATCATTCCCGATGGGCTCACCACGTGGGCCCCTGCCTCGGCCTGGGCCACTGCCATCGTGGCGTAGATCTGGTTGGTGGCATCGTTGTCCACCGCGCCGGCGGCGTCCAGGACGCCGCAGTGGCCGTGGTCGGTGAACTCATCGAGGCAGGTGTCGGCCATCACCACCAGATCGTCGCCAACCTCAGATCTCACCGTGGCCAGGCTTCGATTCAGGATCCCGCCGGGGCTGATTCCAGCGGTCCCGGTGGCATCCTTGTCGCCCGGTCGGGGCACTCCGAAGACCATGATGGCGCCGAGCCCGGCCTCGGCGCAGGCGGCAGCGGTGGCGCGCAGGGATTCTTGTGTGTGCTGGACCACGCCGGGCAGCGAGCTGATGGGACGCGGCTGGTCGGCGTCGGTCACGAACACCGGAAGCACCAGACTCGACGCGGCCAGGTGGGTTTCGCGGACGAGGCGCCGCATCGCCGGGGTGCTGCGCAGCCGGCGGGGGCGTCGGGGCATGAAGGTCATGGGTGTCCTTGCGTGGCGAGGGCGGCAAGTGCGGCGTCCAGGAGGGCATCGGCGGTGGGCGCGGCGGCGGTGGCGATCACGGTGAGCCCGGCCCGTGTGGCGGCTCGCGCGCTCGGGTCTCCGATGGCGATGGCCCCCGGGCCGGGCAGGCCGGCGGCCGCCACTAGCGCCGTGGCGATGGAGCCCGCGGTGATGATCACGGCGTCGAGCCCGGGCCACGCGGCCCGAATCTCCTCGGGGATCGGCACCGGCAGGCTGCGATAGACCGGTACCTGGTACACACTCCACGCCTTGGCCCTCAGGGCCGCTGCGGGCTGTTGCGATGGCAGCGCGGCTCCGGGAGCAAGGATCCGCCCGGGCCCGGCGGGCATGGCGGCAGCCAGCGCGGCTCCCCCACCGGGGTCCGCGACGAGGTCGGGTCTGACCTGGAGGGTCTCAAGGGCGGCGGCGGTGGCGGGCCCGACGGCGGCGATCTTAACTCCCGACGGCAGCGAGATCCCCGCCTGGTGCAAGATTCGCGCGGTGAGGGCCGACGTGATCACTATCCAGTCCCAAGGCTCGTCCAGCGCGCGCCGGAGCTCATCCAGCGGCACCGGCTCGACCGTGGTGATTTGGGCGCGGATCACTTCGGCACCGGCCAGCGCCAGCGCCCCTGCCAGCCCGTGCGGCGCGCGGGTGGGCAGCAGGATTACTTTCCCGCGGAGCCTCGCGCCGTGATCTGGACGACTCCCGATGATGCTCTCAGCCCCTTGGCCGCTCAGGTCGGCAGCCACCCGGTTCCCCAGCATCACCGCGCCGTCGCGGCTCGCCGGGGCCTGGCCGACGGCCCGCAATCGGGTGAGCCCGTCGTCGCTGAGCACGTCGGCGATCAGGCTGATGTCGTGGCCCACGATCCTGGCCCACGCCCCCACCGGGGCGGTGCAGCCGGCTTGCAGCCCGGACAGCACGGCTCGTTCGGCGATGACCGCTAGGTGAGTGTCGGGGTCGTCGATGCCGGCAAGTGCGCGGCGCAGCTCAGGGCTGGCGTCGATGCGGCATTCGATGGCCAGTGCCCCCTGGCCAGGGGCTGGCACGAACTGGCCAGGGTCGAGCCGCAGCGCTGTGGTGCTGCGGCCCAGCCGGCGCAGACCGGCCGCGGCCAGGATGACAGCGTCAAGGTCGTCGTCGAGACGCTTGAGGCGGGTCTCGACGTTGCCCCGGATAGTGCGGATGCTCAGGTCGGGGCGCTGGGCCAGCAGTTGAGCCGCGCGGCGCGGCGAACCGGTGCCCACGACGGCTCCGCTGGGCAGCTCAGCCAGATCGGTGACGCCGCACAGGAGGTCGGCGGGGTCTTCGCGCGCGCTGACGGCGGCGAGGCTGAGGTCCTCCGGCTGCGCCACCGGCACGTCTTTGAGGGAATGCACCGCTATATCGCAGTCTCCGGCCAGTACCGCTGCCCGCACGGCACCCACAAACACGCCGTGGCCACCGATGAGCCTCAGCGGGGCCTGGGTGGTGTCTCCGCGGGTGATGACGCTGACCAGTTCCACCTCGTGGCCCATTCCGCGCAGAGCCTCAGCCACGATCCCGGATTGGGCCAGGGCGAGCCGGGAACCTCGGGTGGCGAGCCTGATCTTCATGGGTGGACGTCGATTCCGAACACTGTGTTCAAAGCTACCTGGTACTCGTCGAGGGACCCGTGTCTGGCGAAGTCAGCCGCTCGCACCGAGGGGGTGTGCAGCAACGAATTCGACACCCGGTGCAGTGACCGGGCGATCGCTGCGGCTGTGGCCGGATCGTAGCGGTGGCTGGCCACTTCGACCTCTCGTTCGATATATGCCGAGACGTGATTGCGCAGCATGGTCACGGCACTGGCCGAGGAGCGGCCGGACTCGCGGCACAGGAAGCTCTCGACGCGCTCGGCCACTAACTGTTGCGCCGCCACCAGCGACTGCTTCTCGGCGCCGGGCAGGTGTGCGCCCACCTCGTCGAGATCGATGACGTCGACTCCGGCGAGGTCTGCCACCTCCGGAGCTATATCGGCGCGCAGCGATAGGTCCAGGATCGTCATCACCGTGGTCGCGGTTCGAGCCGCCGCGACTCTCGAGGTGCTCAGGATCGGGTGCGCTCTTCGCTTGCCGCTGGACAACACACCAAGATCCGATGCTGCTAAGGCACCGTCCAGCCCGTCGAGGTCGACCGCCGACACATCGTTGAGCGCAGCGAAATGTGCGGCGCGGCCGCTGCTGGAGTAGACGGTGATGTCGTGGCAGCCGCGGTCCCGCAACGCGCCGGTGGCTACGCGGGCGAAACTGCCGGTGCCGATCAGCAACGCGCGGCGTCCGGATACCGGAAAGTGCCGACGTGCCACCAGGTCGAGGCCAGCCGCTGCCAGTGAGGTG
>JBKEBG010000072.1:0-2571 GCA_047972985.1 Arachnia sp. | reverse complement strand
GGGCCGCGACTGCGGCGAGGTCCGACTCGACAGCCAGATCGGCCCGCAGGATCTCCACCGCCACCGAATACTCTTCTCGCAGCCGCTGGGCGGCCTGGGCTAGGCGAGACTCGTCGCGCGCGACGATCACCAGGTCGCTGCCATCCGCGGCGAGTTCCCGGGCGAAGGCGGCGCCGATGCCCGCGGTTGCTCCAGTCACCAGTGAACGCATGCGCGGCAGCCTAGCCTGCGGCGGCCGGTGGTGTGGTTCAGGGCGCCCGTCGGTTAATCCATAGCTCGAACACGTTGCTGGTGTGCCACTCGTGGGAGGTGATGATCGGGCGCCCGGTCTGGTCGAAATCGAGTTCGTCGAAGAACAGCAGCGCCGAGCCCGGGTCCACCTGCAGGTGCTTGGCGACCGCACCCTCGGCCAGCACGGGCAGCAGCTGGGTGCGCGCGGTCCGCGCATGGAATCCCAGTGATCCCAGATATGTGAACAGGGACCCGAATGGGCCGGTCAGCTCGCCCGAGGGGATCAATGAATAGGGGACGCGGTCGAGCGAGTACACCACGGGGGTGTCGTCGGCCAGGCGGATGCGCTCCACCTCGAGAACCTCCGCGCCGCGGGCCAGTGCCAACGCCTCACGCTCGCGGTCATCGGCCTCTCTCACGCTGATGGCAAGAACCTTTGCCCGCGGCGTGAAACCGGCATTTCTAATCATCTCGGTGTAGCTCAGCTCGAGATCCAAGGAATGCCGATGCGGGATCCCGGTGACAAATGTGCCGATCCCCCGTTTTCGGGTGAGTGTGCCGGCGTCGATGAGTCCTCGATATGCCTCGCGAATGGTGGCCCGGCTCACGTCGAATCGCTCGGACATTTCCTGCTCATTCGGGAGCATGTCACCGATGGCGAACGTTTCGTCAACGATGAGCGCGACGATCTCCGTTCGGACGTCATCAACGACATTGATCCTGCGTGGCACCGTACCGCCTCCCTGGGCCCCAATAGCTGTGCTTGCCTCACGATAGCTCAGTTGCTTGGGCAGGCGGGCATCGGTTCAGCGTTTAAGGCCGCCCCCAACGTGCGCGGGCTGGCGGTTCGACTCCGGCTCAAAGGGCGATTCTGCCAGATCTGGCGGGTAGTCTCGGTTGCCGACTCATCGGGCCCAAGCCGCCCGGGGTGGTGTTGGCAACCTTCCCCGGACGGCTGGAGATTGACGGTGTGGCCTCCTATGCGATCTCGTGTTCAGCGCTCTCCACTAGGGCGAGCTCCTCGTCCAGCGACCGTCGACTCACCCGCTTCTTTGCCACCGCGAAGTAATACAGCAGATACACCCCCACCACAATCACGCCGACGACAAAGGCTATCGGGAATGACACCAGCGCAGCGGGAATCAGCAGCAGCGCAAGCACGGCCGATATCGCCGGGATGATCGGCCCTCCGGGAACCTTCACCGGCCGTGGCAGATCCGGCTTGGTTCGCCGCAGCACTATCACCGACAGCGTCATCAAGAAATACGAAATCGCTGCGGCGAACACGGATATGTTGACCAGCACCGGGATCGCGTCGGCGAGGATCGTGTGCCCCACAATCACGCAGATGAACCCGATGATGCCGGGAACAATCGTGCCCCAGATCGGGACGTGATGCTTGTTCAGCGTGGACAGGAAGTTCGGCAGATACTCGGCTCGCGATAGCGCGAAAGTCTGGCGCGAGTAGGCAAGCACGATCGCGTGGAATGAGGCGATCAGCGATGCTATGGCGAAGATGGCGATGGTGGGCACGATCCAGCCCTGCTGTCCGACGATCTGCGCCAGGGCATCTGCCAGCGGAGCATCCGACGTGGCAAGGTCAGTGTTGCCCACCCCCGCCGCGACTGTCAGGGTGCCAAGGCCCAGCACCACCAGCGTGGCGAAGGCGAACATCATCGCCCGGGGAATGTCCCGGCTCGGGTTCCTGGTCTCCTCAGCAGACATCGGCAGGGACTCGATGGCGAAGAAGAACCAGGCCGCCAGCGGCAGCGTCGCCCACAGGCCGGCGAAGCCATTGGGGAACACCGCACCATCGGAGTAGGCGTTGAGGTTCTCGACGCTCACGTGTGGTGCCCCCCCGAATGCGAACACGACCAGCCCGATCGTCGCCACGGCGGTGAAGACGAACTCCACGCGCAGCGATCCCCCGGCACCCATGAGGTGCAGCGCCGGTGACCTTGCCGAGGGGACCTCGAGCAAGTCCAGCAAGCTCATGCACGGCGGGGTGCGGTACCTGGAGATGCTCGACTTCTCGCTGGTCGCCGAGGCGCTGCGGGAACGAGAGCTGCACCTGACCCGCCTGGCGCCGCATCAGGTCAAGCCGATGGGATTCGTGTGGCCGCTTACCCACAGCTTCTGGGAACGGCCCTATGTCGGGATCGGGTTGACCCTCTACGACGTCATGGGCGGTAAGAAGGTAGTGCCCAGGCACCAGCACATGTCACCCGCCCAGATGGCGCGGCGGATGCCGGGCATTGATCCCGCCGCCAACGTCGGCGGCATGCTGCTCCACGATTCGGTCACCGACGACGCGCGGCTGGCGCTCACCGTGGCGCGCAC
>JBKEBG010000034.1:0-35890 GCA_047972985.1 Arachnia sp. | reverse complement strand
CCCCACACGAGCATGCCGGTGCCGCCGAGAAGCACGATGCCGCGCAGCCGGGAGCCGGTGACCGATGCCAGCAGCGGCACTGCGTCGTTGACTGCCCGCACCCAGCGCCCGGGGAAGTTCTCGGTGAGCCAGGCCTCGGCCTGGGACCGCAGCGTGGGACGCGATAGCCCGGCCCCGGCGAAAACGATGCCGTCGACGTCGCCATGCTCGCAGCCCGCGTCGAGGAGGGCGGCGTGGATGGTGTCGGTGAGCGCCGCGCGGGCGCCGTCGGCCCCCACACTGTTGATATTTGTGGAACCGCCCCGGGACCGGCCCAGCTCGCTGCGGGCACCGTCGAGCACCACGCAGGCAGTCTTGGTGCCTCCGCCGTCAAGTCCGATCACGACACGATCCCGCATGCCTGGAAGCTTAAGGTGCAAACAATGGCCTGGCTGAGTGCTGCGCATTTTCGCCGAGCGGTTGCCCGGTGTGCTGGGATGGGGAAATGACCAAGCGAGTTGATTTCTGGTTCGATCCCACCTGCCCATGGACGTGGATCACGTCGCGCTGGATGCTGCACGTCGAACAGGTCCGCGATGTGACAACCGTGTTCCATCCGATGAGCCTCGCGGTGCTCAACCAGGGCCGCGAACTCTCACCTGAGTACACCGAGCTCATGGCGCAGGCCTGGGCACCCGCCCGCGCGTGCGTCGCGGTTCAGCAGCGGCACGGCTCGGAACTGCTGCGCGATTTCTATACCGCGCTGGGTACCCGGTTCCACCTCAACGACGAGCCGCGCGATGCCGCTACCATCGCCGCGGCCCTGGCCGATGTGGGCGCCGACGTCGACATCCTCGCTTCTGCGCAGACCACCGAACTCGATGACGCCTTGCGGGCCTCGCACCACGCCGGTATCGACCCGGTGGGAGATGAGGTCGGTTCGCCGGTGATTCATATCAACGGCAAGGCGCTGTTCGGGCCGGTGATCTCGCCGGCGCCGAAGGGTGAGGAGGCAGGCAAGCTGTTCGACGGCGTGGCGCTGGTGACGGGGACCCCCGGCTTCTTCGAGTTAAAGCGGAGCCGCGACGTCGGCGTCATCCTGGATTAGGGCCGATGCCCGCTGCGTTGGGGATCGATATCGGCGCCACCCACACCAAGGTGGTGGCGATCGCACCCGACGGGTCCCGCTCGGTGACGTCGCGGGCGACCCCGCGTGATGCTATGCAACTGCTGGCGACTGTGATCTTGGGTATCCGGGAGCAGACCGAGCGGTTGGGCCAGGCACCCGCCGCGGTGGGGATCGCCTCGATGGCCGGTGGGGGAGTGCCGTTGGATGCCGACGACGTTCCCCTCACCCGGATTCAGTCCTGGCAGGACCGCCGGGGCACCGCTGCCGCCGCACAGCGTTTGGCGGCCGAGTTCGGCCCGGAAGCGATATTCGCGGCCACCGGGGTGCGGGTCGGTCCGCAGCCCACCCTGGCGATGCTGCTGTCGCTGCGCAGCGACACCCCGGAGTTGTGGCGCAGGATGTCACGCTGGGCCGGTGTGGCCGATCTTGTGCACCTGACCCTGACCGGTCACCTGCGCACCGATCACACGCTGGCCGGGCGTTCCATGGCCTACCGGCTGCCCGCCGCGGGGGAGGCGCTGGCCCCTGAATTCGACGCCAAGCTTCTAGCCGCGGTCGGGTTGGGGCCGGGCGCGTTGCCTGCCGTGGGGCTGCCCGGGCAGCCACCGGATCGGGTGAGTGCCGCGGTAGCTGCGGCCACCGGGTTGGCCAAGGGGACCGCTGTGGTTGTCGCCGGACACGATCATCAGGTGGCCGCCTGGGCCGCGGGGGTGCGTGTCCCCGGGCAGGTGGCCGACTGCGTCGCCACGACCGAGGCCGTTGTGTCGTTGGTGCCCGCGGCGCCGGACCGGGCAGCTATCGCCCGCCACGGAATGAGCCTGACCCGTGCCGTCAACGGGGCGACCGAGGCGATTCTTGCGAGCTCAGCAAGCGCGGGCTCCTTCCTGGTCTGGGTGGCCGAGCGCGAGGGCTGCTCGGTGGCAGATCTGGTCAACCTTGACACCGTCCCCGAGCACCTGGCCGGGCCAGGGTTGTGGTTGCCCTATCCGCAGGGGCGGCAAAGCCCCGAACCCGATCCGCGGGCCGGCGCGCGGCTCGTCGGCGATCCCGGCGACGCCCCGCCGGGGCTACTGGCGGTGGAGGCGTTGAGTTACCAGGCTCAGTGGATGATCGATGTGCAGCGTGACCTGGCCGGTGGCCCAGCGGGGGGTGTCACTGTCATCGGGCAACCGGTGGCTGTTCATCCGCAGTGGCGGCAGGCCAAGGCCGCGCTGGCCCAAGGCTCGTACTTGCTCGACGCCGACGAGCCGGTTGCCACGGGGGCGGCGCTGCTTGCGTTGGCGCGCTCCGGTGCGGGGGATCCAGGTGCTGTGTTGTCCAGTGTCCCGCTGCACTGCGCTGCTGACCTGGCTGCGCGCTATCGAGCTCGCCTGCCGGAGTTCATCGCGGCTGCGACGCGGCCCGCGCGCCTGTGGGGATGACAGCGCGGTACGTGGCTGCCAGCCCTGGCCCCCCGTGGCGGTGGCGCGCCAGCCGGGTGAGGGCCACCGATGCTGGGTGCGGAGAACCCGCTGGGTGCTCGGGGTGATGTGACACGATGATCAGGCCGATCAACCGTTAGGGGAGGAATACATGACGCAGCGGGCTGAGGGTTACCCGGAGTTCATCCCGGATGCCGGTGCGTGCCTAGTGACCAAAAACGTGCTGAGTGGAGCCGGTGTGGTGCGGTGGATGTTGCGGGTTCCATCGAAGTCGCCGGTGGATAATGGGTGGCGGATCATGAGCCATGTCGACACCAGCGAGTACCTGGCAGATACTGATAACTGGCAGATCTCTGACTTCAATGAGGTCTGTGCACTCGAACCGGCATTGATCGGGATTTGGGATCTGGCGGTGGGTTCGGATCTTCAGGTGGTTCGTGACGAGTTGGGCATTCGGGTTGTTGACACTCCCACCGGCGAGCAGATCCCCGACGAGAATCTCTACGTGCCGCCAGCTTTCCGTGCCTAATCTGATTACCTCCAGCGCTGGTTAGGTGAGCAGCGCCGACACCTGGTGAGGGGGTCAGCGCTCGCCCTTGGCCCTCACTGCGTGGATGCAGCCATCCAGAATTTCCGATGCCTCATCGGGGGTCAGTGCCAGGGTACTGAAGACCACCAAGCTCTGGCTCTGAACAAAGACTGCCCGCACAATCCAGGCTGCCGGGTTCGACGAAGGAGCCTGCGCCCAAGCCGTGGTGTCGGCCGACGCCAGCTGGATCTGTTGGACAGTGTAGGTCTCGGTCTCCCCAGAATTGGTGGTACGGAGGTCCTCGGTGCACTGTGGCAAGGCTTCGGCGAGGGCAGAGTAGGTCTCTTGCGCCTGAGCGGCACCCACTGGGCGCACGGTCTGGTGCAGCAGACGGCCCTCTTGATAGGAGCATGTGTAGGGGTGGTCCGTGGTGGCGGAATGGTCGGTTGATGTCGGATCCGGCTTCGACGAGGCGTCGGAAGAGGGGGCCGTCGCTGGCTTTGAGTGATTTGTTCATGAGGAGCACTTGGAGTGGTGTTGCTCCGGTGTCTGAGATGATGGCGCCGTCGTCGAGGAGTGCTGACCTTTCGGGCTTGTCGTGTTGGGCGTGTAGTTGGGGGTCGTACCCCTCCAAGAACGTCTCATAATCACTGTACTCCGCTTTATATTCGGCGTTCCATGGGATGGTGCGGTTGTCCTGGTATTTCTTCGCCATCATGGCATCCCATTCACATGTAAGTGTTAGGTGGGCAGTTCGTCGGATTCACCGCGGGCTCGCATGACGGCTTGGTAGCGTTCCACGAAGCGGGGGCGGCCTCGTACGCCGAGTGTTCCGATGAGTTGGCGAAGGGTGCGTTGTGACATTCCTGGTGCTGCGGGGGCGTCGTAGTCGAGGTCGTCGCGGGCAAGGATGGCGTCGTAGAATTCCGCAGCGTCTTCGTCGGGAATGGTGGATTTCAGGAGCAGGGCTAGCGGTGGTCCGTGGTGGCGGAATGGTCGGTTGATGTCGGTTCCGGCTTCGACGAGGCGTCGGAAGAGGGGGCCGTCGCTGGCTTTGCGTGATTTGTTCATGAGGAGCACTTGGAGTGGTGTTGCTCCGGTGTCTGAGATGATGGCGGCGTTGGCGCCGTCGTCGAGGAGCCGGTGGGCTATTGCTTGCCGGGCTGTGGGGTCGGAATTGGCGAGGGCGCCGAGGAGTGCTGACCTTTCGGGCTTGTCGTGTTGGGCGTGTAGTTGGGGGTCGTACCCCTCTAGGAACGTCTCATAATCACTGTACTGCGCTTTATATTCGGCGTTCCATGGGATGGTGCGATTGTCCTGGTATTTCTTCGCCATCATGGTATCTCATTCATATGTGATCGGTTGACTAATGGGTCTTCCGGGGCGTAATTGTTGGGGTCGCGATAAGCGTCGAGAAACTCTTTCTGGGTGATGTTTCCCGATAAGTACTCATGACGCAGTTTGTTGTAGGGGGCTTTGGGGATGTGGCCCATGTCCCACAACCCGTCGCGCGACTGAGGCTGTTTCCACGTCACCAGCTTAGAGCTACCGTCGGCTTGCTTGATCCACAACTGATCATCACCCGGCGTAGGCAGCGGATTGCCAGCCTCATCTTCCAGCAGGCCGCGTCGTGCGAGCTCGAGCTGTTCGGCGCGGGCCGCGTCCCACACTTGCTGTTCCTGGCCCGGGGCGTAGTCCGGGCGATAATTTGCATACGGCAGCCGGTCACCGTTGGCGTCATAGCCGAAGGAGCCGGGTTCGCCCTTGGCCGGCAGCCCATCCGCCAAGCCTGATCCACGGTTTTGAGCCGCCCAGTCGCCAGCGTCAGGGTCCCAGCGCATCTCCCAGCCCCGGTGACCCGCCGCATCGGTGAGATTGAGCGGCTCGCCGGTACGCGGATCAACCGGATCGCCCTTGTCGTTGACGGGTGCGTTATCTAACGCCCGCTCGACATCGGCTTGGGTGTAGGGATGCGGTGCCTCCTTCGCCGGGATCGTCGATGGCGCAGGTGAGTCAGGATCATAGAGGCGGCGGGATGGGTCCACCTCGGGTGAAGTGTCTGCCGACGGGCTATCCGGCGTGCCCTCGCGCGCAGCATTCGTCGTGCCATTCCCATCGGGTGAGCCGCTGGAGGCCGCGGGGTCCGAATCGCTCCGGGGGCCAGCTGGTGGGGCCTCACCGGCAGGATCCCCGGCGGGGGGCCGGGCTGATCCACCACTTGAGGTGGCGGTATCGGCGGGCCCGGCAGGATTCCCGGCTGGGGGCCGGGCTGATCCACCACCTGAGGTCGCGGCATCGGCGGGCCCGGCAGGATCTTCCTGCGGGCCCGCCCCGCGGGCGGTGGGCGGCTCAGCCTTGCCTGACGAACTGTCGGGAAGGTGGGTGGTGGGTGTGTCAGCGGCGGGGAGGTCTGTCTTGGGTGGCGTCGTGGGCAAATCCCTGTCGGGCAGACCGAGGGGCTTGTGGGTGGGAACCGGGACGCCATCCCACGTATGGAGCAGGTTGTCCAGGTGCGTCACAGCACTGACATCGAAGAACTTGTCTGCAGTCTGTGCCGCGTAGTGCAGGCCGCGTCGGGCGAATGGGACAGCGTCCGCGATGCTTCCCACGGCGATCGCGCCGACCGCCCTGATTCCGCCGGCACCCTTGGCGGCCTTGGCGGCCTTATTGACCCACCCGACGACGGGAAGAAAGAACAAGGCCACATTCGCCACGGAGTAGGTACCGGCGCGCCAAGGATCGTCGGTCCACTCTTGGCCCGGGTCCTCGGAGCCGGGCTCAAGTTTGATCATCGGGCCAAAGATCATCCCCAAGGCAAGCAGGGGGTCACTGGTGAAGGTGTCGCCGAGCTGCCTGAAACCCTCACCCGTGCCCTCATACACGTGTGACTGCCCCCACCGGTTGGTCACCGTGTCATACCCGCCGATCAGCACTGCCAAGCTGACGGGGATCTCAGTGATGAGGTCTTCCAAGCCCGCTAGAACGGAATCTGCGGGCCCCGAGGTTTCTCGTTTCCCCGCCACAGTGCCCCAAGGATTGTCCAGCGAGCGGATCATCTCCGCCGTGATGACTTGGGGCTGCTCGTTGCCACCCGTGGCGGCGGGGAGCAGCCCTGAAATTGCCTGAGCGCACTCCACCTCCGCCGCGGAGGCGGATTCAAGCTGTTCTGCGATCCGGCCGATCCATTCATCATTGCGGTCCATGCAACTGCTGCATTGGCTCCATTTGTGGTTTGTGAGGTCGATCCCCGGGACATGATGGTTGCCGCTGGCGCTCGACCAACGTGGGCTCGCCTCACTCTCCCTCACGCATCCGCCGCCATCGATGAAATCGGCGAACGCTCGGGCTCCCGCCTTCAGCTCGGTGAGCGTGACGTCGATCGCCGCCAGCTTTTCAGCGAAGGCGTCGAGCGCGGTTGCCGCCTTCGCGGTGCGGCCGCTCAACTCAGTGGCATCGCTTGCCGGGCCATCCATGAGTGCATAGACCTGTTCTTGCTCGGGGGCCTCGTAGCAGTTTCGAAGCTTGCCCCATTCCAGCTGGATAGTGTCGAGGCTCGAATCGATGCTGGAGCCGAACCTCGTCAACAGTTCCCCCAGCCTCGAGTACGAGGCGCTGTTGAGCTCGGGAACTGCGTCTGGATTCACGATGTCGGCCATGTGAAGTCCTCTCGGTGCTCGTCGAACCAGGCGAAGTCCCCGTTCTGAGCCGAACTGAGCATGGCCGCCTGCGCCTGACCGCTCATGCTCTCCTGGGCTCCCTGGTAGTACCCGGCGGCATAGGAGACGCCGGTCATGCCTGCCTGGATGTGGTGGGAGATCGATGTCACAGTGGCGCTCTCCGCGGTGAGGTACTCCACGAGTGCGGCGTAGAGCTGGGCACCAAGGCCGATGCTCTCCCCTCCGGTGATGCCGTTCTGGGCGTGTTGCAGCATCCCCTCGAAATTGTCCTCGGGGAGGGCCTTGCTGAAGTTCTCCGCTCCGGTGGACACCTTCTCCAAGACATCGTTGACCCCCGGAACCTGCAGCTTCCACTTGCTCATCTAGATCACCCCTATGAGTGCGCAGCCAATGTGCCCTGGGAACTCGCGGCCACACTGACTAGGTGGGAAACCCCTCAAGTGGGGGTGAGGATCGGATAAAGAAACGGTGTGCGTAAAGTGCGTCACAGGACCAAAAGCGAGTCCATTGACAGTCGCGCGACTGATCACCGAGGCCTCCTGGATTGGGACGTCGAAACCTGCCGGAGATTAAGGGTAAGAGCCGTGCGGTTCACCCACGCCCGGGGCTGGCCTGAGATGGCGGTCATATCGGGGTGAAGGGCGTAGCGAAAGCTATTTTGAATGAGTGCACGGGTGGGCCCACGGGCTTTACTGGTCTGTGGTGCGCGCTGTACCCCTTCGCTGCGCCTCGGCTACGCCGATCCCGAGGGCGAACACCACGAACTGCACTCGACAGCGGTGCCCAAAGGGCGCCGGTGGAGCCCACATGAACTCGTCACGGGAGAGCGCAGGCTGGTAGCCGCGGGTAGTACCCCTTCAGGAAAGACCTGTCACCGCGAGCCGCCGCCTTCGCCTAGGCGTTCTGTGGGACGTTGCGGTTGACCGGGCAATTCCTCGCCCTCATGGCACCTCGACGAGGATGCCGTCTGCCCGCCGGGCCATCTCGGCAGCGATCGCCACCCCCAGCTCTTCGTGGTCCGGACGAGGGGCCACGTCGATCCACAGGAGTGCCCGCTGAGCGGCATCACCCACTAATGCCACCGCCTCCCGCCGCTCCTCTATGTGCCGGGCCGGCCAGAAAGCAACCAGACCATTCCCGTGGGAATCGAGCAGGTGAGTGACGCCGCCCTCGTAGCCGCGCACCATTCCCTCCCCGATCAGTGAGCCCGAGCACAAACCCCATTCATTGACCGACGGTTCCCGATCGGCCAAAATCACAAACTCACGCCCCATGCGAATCTCCTTGAGCTGTGCGAAGCACGTCCTGGGCCGTTTCGGGGTCGAAGGCAACAGCAGCCACGATTGCTGCGAAGCTGAGCTGCGGGTCGCGATGCGGGCGGTCGAAGCGAAACAGCAACGTGGGAACTTTTGCCCGCCCCAACTGGCTAGCGCCGAAATCGGCCAGCATCGCAGGCACGTCGACGGCCGCGGCGGCCAAAAGCCGTGGCCCCATCGCCCAGGCCAGCGGCACATCGGGTTGGGTGGCCCGGACACCGGTCCCACCGTCTGGATCGGTATCGACCAGTGTCGCCGAAGCCACGAGAACTCGATGAGTTCCCACCAGCTCACGCAGCACTGCCTCGGCGAGATCCATCGCGTTGGCACTCGCATCAGGTTCCAGCACCATCCCGCATCGAAGCTGCTCCACCAAGCCATCGGGAACGCGCTCCACGCGCATCGACAGCCACGCCCCATCAGCCGAGCGCCCCCTGCCGTATCCCGTCTTCGGCATCCCGGCGTGGGCCCACCTGGTCACATCCGTGCGATTCCACATCCCGACGAACGGCTCGACAGTTCCCCAGGTCTGCGGCGCGCGCGACCCGAGCAACGCGAAAGCATCCTGGGCCAGCCCACCCACCAACACGTTCGGCTCCGCCCGATGCTGCGCCAAGACATCAATGACCACGGCGGATGCGGGCTGTGCCCCCGATGGCAACGTGGCCGGTTCCGCCTTCCCGGTGCGCGCCACCAACTGGTCGAAACCAGCCACTTTGCGGAGGCCCCACACGTCGTACAAGGCCTCCTCGGGGCTGGTTGCCGTCCAGCCAACCCCCTGGCGAGCCAGTTCAAAAGCCGCGTGAGCCGTGAGGCGGCTCTGCCATGCTGTATGCACAACCGGGGTCTTTTCTTGCCAGCGGCACTGCTGCAAGAAGTGATCCAATGCGGCGGAATATCGAACCATACGTCGTTCCGCGAAGAACACAGCGAAACTGCTGGTCATGGCATCAACCGCGGGAAGATCAACGGGTACCTGGCCGGATGTGGATGGGTGCTGGTTACTCACGAGCGGCTCCCATGAATAGCCCGCAGAGCCCATATTTCATGGACGAAACTCCTTTACGCGCCGACGCGCAGCAGGCGAGGATGAACCAATGACGGCAACACTGTAAGGCCGTACCGGGTCAAAGCCTCGACCAGTCACAGCCGATCAGGTTCCCGGGATCCCTGATGCCCACGTGTGTGGCGCGGCGCTGGAAAGCCGCACCGCAGGCGCACCACCGGGCAGATGCCATCCGAGGCTCTCGGCGCCCGCAGCCCCGGATGGCTGTCTCGACAGCTACAAAGCGGCGTCGGCCTCCTGGAGAGCGCCGTCGATCACCTCCAGCCCGCGAACCAGCTCCGCTTCGGAGATGACCAGCGGCGGGGCAACATGAAGCCGGTTGAAATGCGTGAACGGCCACACCCCGGCCTGCTTACACGCGGCGGCGACCGCGGCCATGGGGGCCGCGGCAGCACCCGTCGCGTTGAACGGCACCAGCGGCTCGCGGGTCTCCCGGTTGCTGACCAGCTCGATCGCCCAGAACAGGCCCCGGCCCCGCACATCCCCCACCGACGGATGGGACGCCATCATCTGCTGCAGCCGCGGTGCGACGACGCGCTCGCCAAGGTCCTTCACCCGCCCCAAGATGTTGTCCCTGCGGAATACCTCGAAGGTTGCCACGCCCGGGGCACACGCGAGCGGGTGCCCGGAATACGTCAGCCCGCCCGGGAACGCAACAGTGTCGAAATGCCCGGCGATCCGGTCGTTGATGATCACACCGCCCAGCGGCACATACCCAGAGTTCACGCCCTTGGCGAAGGTGATCACATCGGGGGTGACGTCGAAAGCGTCGATGGCGAACCACTCGCCGACCCGGCCGAAACCCACCATCACCTCGTCGGCGATGTAGACGATGCCGTACCGATCACACAGCTCACGCACACCGGGCAGGTACCCGGGCGGTGGAATGAGCACCCCGTTGGTTCCAACAATGGTCTCGATGATGATCGCGCCAATCGTCGAGGCTCCCTCCAAGACAATTGTCTGCTCCAAATGCTCCAGGGCGCGCTGGGTCTCCTGCTCCGCAGAATCGGAATAGAAGGGCGAGCGATACTGATATGGGCCGAAGAAATGCACCACCGAAGCGTCGGCGGGTTCATTGGGCCAGCGCCGAGGATCACCGGTCAACGTAATGGCCGTCGAGGTATTGCCGTGGTAGCTGCGATACATCGACAGCACCTTGCGCTTGCCCGTCACCAGCCGTGCCATGCGCACCGCGTTCTCGTTAGCATCGGCGCCCCCGTTGGTGAAGAACACCTTCGAGAAGCCTTCCGGGGCGACCTCGCAGATCAGCCGGGCAAGCTCCCCGCGGGTGTCATTGGCCATCGACGGCTGGATCGTGGCCAACTCGCCCGCCTGATGCTGGATGGCCGCCACCAAATCCGGGTGCTGGTGCCCGAGGTTCAGGTTGACCAGCTGCGAGGAGAAATCCAGGTAGCTGTGACCGGAATAGTCCCAGAAAGTGGCGCCCTTGCCGCCTGCCACGGGCAACGGATCGATCAGTGCCTGCGCGCTCCAGGAGTGGAACACGTGCTGGCGGTCATCTGCGCGCACCCGCGCATCAGCGTCGGGGTTGGGGTGAATCTCGGAGAAGGTCACGTTGAGTCCTCAGTGGTTGCTCGGGAAACCGAGGTTGATTTGGCTTTCGCTGGGGTTGGGCCACCGGGAGGTGACAACCTTGCTGCGCGTGTAGAAGTGGATCGATTCGGGGCCGTAGATGTGGGTATCGCCGAACAGCGAGTTGCGCCACCCGCCGAAGGAGAACGCGCCCACCGGCACCGGGATCGGAACGTTGATCCCCACCATGCCCACCTCGATGTCGAACTCGAACTCGCGGGCGGTGCGGCCGTCGCGGGTGAACACGGCGGTGCCGTTGGCGAAGGGGCTCGTGTTGATCAACTCCACCGCCTCGGAGTAGTCAGCCACCCGAACCACGCTCAACACGGGACCGAAGATCTCATCGTCGTAGACCCTCATGCCCGGCTTCACGTGATCCACCAAGGACACCCCGGTGAAGAACCCGTCCCCCTCGAAGGTGCGCGCCGTGCCATCGACGATCACACTGGCACCCTCCGCCGCCGCGCCGCTGACATAGGAGGCAACCTTGTCGCGGTGCTCGCGGGTAATCAGCGGGCCCATCTCGCTGGCCGGGTCGGTCCCGTCACCGATCGTGAGCGAGGTCACCCGCTGGGCAACCTTGCTCACCAGCGCGTCCGCGGTCTCATCCCCGACGGCCACCAGCACCGAGACAGCCATGCAGCGTTCCCCGGCCGAACCGTAGGCAGCTGAGACGGCAGCATCGGCGGCGGAATCGATATCGGCATCGGGCATGACCACCATGTGGTTCTTCGCCCCGCCCAGCGCCTGCACCCGCTTTCCCTGCTCGGCGGCGCGCGTGTACACCGAGCGGGCGATCGGCGTGGAACCCACGAAGCTCACCGCGCGAACCACGGGGGAATCCAGGATCGTGTCAACGGCGACCTTGTCTCCGTGAACCACGTTCAACACACCCGCGGGAAGACCGGCCTGCTCGTACAGGCGGGCCAAGAACAATGCCGCCGACGGATCCTTCTCGCTCGGCTTCAACACGACAGTATTGCCGCAGGCGATCGCGGAAGCTGTCATCCACAGCGGAACCATGACCGGAAAATTGAACGGGGTGATGCAGCCAACCACCCCGACCGGCTGCTTGACCGAATGCACATCGACACCACGCGAGACCTGCTCGGCATGCTCACCCTTGAGCAGATGCACCAGCCCGGCCGCGAACTCGACGTTCTCGATCCCGCGGCTGATCTCCCCCTTGGCGTCAGAGAGCACCTTGCCGTGCTCGCTGGTGATGATCGCGGCCAACTCGTCGGTGTGCTCCACCAGCAGGTGACGCAGCCGGAAGAATACGTCGGCTCGCTTGATCAGGCTCGTGGCCCGCCACGCAGGCAGGGCGGCCGATGCCGCGGCGATCGCCGCCTCGGTCTCGGCGGCCGAGGCGAGCGCGACCTCGTGCTGAACCTCACCCGTGGCCGGATTGAACACCGGCCCGGTGCGCTCCGCGGTGCCGCTCTCGGCACCGGCGATGTGGTGGCGGATGACCATGACTTCTCCCAGGGATGTGAAATGGCCCCCAGACACATTGACCGACGACCGCGTACTGTGTGATCACCCAAGAATGCCTCACCGCAACGGAGGATCAGCGTGGCTGATCGTCGCGAATCCGACAAAAACCGGACAGAGCGTCCGGAGGTGACGGAGCGTTCACCCTCGGTACGCGATGTGCTCGCCTTGGAGGCAGTCACGGCGGGGCATCCGCACCTCCTGTCCGGGGAATCGGCGTTGGATGCGCGGGTGCGATGGGTCCACGTCTCGGACAGCCCCAGAATTGCCCGGCTGCTCGACGGCGGCGAACTGCTCCTGTCCACCGGGTCGGGCTGGCCCGCCGACCCCGAGCACCTGCGCAGTTTCGTCAACGACCTGATCGCGGCGGGGCTATCGGGCCTGGTCCTGGAGCTGGGAACGCACTACCGGCACACCCCCGGTGTGCTCGTCTCGGCGGCCCGGGCCGGAGACCTGCCGCTGATCGCCCTGCACCGCGAAGTCAAATTCGTCTCGATCACCGAGGCGGTGCACCGCCGCATCATCGACGAACAGACGGCCGCGTTGCGCGCCCGCGACGAGGTACGCGCCCGCTTCACCGGGCTCGCCCTGCGCGGGTCACCCCCGGACTTCATAGTGCAGCAGCTCTCGCACACACTGGCGGCACCCGTCGTGCTGGAAAACCTCGCCCACGAGGTGGTCTTCGCAGACGTGCCCTCGCACGCCGAGCAGGACCTGCTGACCGGTTGGGAAACCCGATCGCGTCGCGCGCCCGACGACGCGTGGACAGTCGTGCCGGTCGAGGCGCGCGGGATCAGCTGGGGGCGGCTGGTGGTGCTGCCCGGGCCCCCGCACCGCGCCGGACGCGAAGCCGTCGTCGAACAGGCGGCAATAGCGCTGGCGCTGTCCCGGCTCACCGACGCCGATGGTGACCAGTGGGTAGCCATCGGCCGCCGGCATCTGCTCAACGATCTGCTCGCCGGGCGATACGCCACGAAAGCCGGGGCCGTCGCCCGGATCGAGGCCACCGGGACGCCTGTGGTGGGGGCAGCGCTGCACGGGGTCGTCGTGGCAGGCGCCGAACCCAGCGCCAGCACAGTGGCGGCCGCCGCGGCCGAGCTGGGCGGTGGCGCCCTGGCCACCGGGTTACCAGAAGGGGTCACGATATTGCTGTCGCTGCCTGTGACGCAGCGCTTTGACGACGACGCAGCCCGCCGGTTCGCGGGATTGATCAGCGCGTCCCCGGAGCGGGTAGTGGTCTCGGTGGGTTCGGCCGGGATGGAGCTGGATGCCGGTCTTCGATCGGTGCAGGAGGCGCTGGACGTGGCCCGTGACGGCGCTGCTCCGGCCGGCCTCGGCCCGCACGTGCGTCGCGCCGAACATCGCCCGTTGTCCCGGCTGGTGGCCGCGCTGCACGACGACCACCGCGTGCTGGATCACCGGGAGCGGATGCTGGGCCCACTGATCGAGCACGACCTGACCCAACGGGGGGATCTGCTCGACGTGCTCGCCGCGATGCTGGCCCACCCCGGCAACCGGACCGCGGCCGCCGCCGCATCCCACCTGTCACGCTCAGTGTTCTACCAGCGCCTGAGGCTGATCCAGGATCTCTTGGCGGTCGATCTGGAAGACGGCGAACTGCAAGCTGCGCTCCACCTGGCCCTGCTGGTGCACCGAGCGACCGGAACCCCCACCCAGCATTGAGCCTTACTGGCCAAACGCGGCGCGCACCTCGTCGTGGGGCAATGAGTAGCTGACGTGATCCTCGCGCCCGGCGAGGTCGTCTGCGGCGGTGAGAGCGTTCAGCACCGCCTCCTCCACAGCCTGCACAGTCGCGGCGTAGAACGCGTCGATCCGGCCCCACGGGATGAACGACAGCGTGTCGACCGCGCGGGCATCGGCCATGTTCGACACCAGCGCCCCGGCATTGGCCGTGGAGAAGGCCAAGAAGATGTCCCCGGAGAAATGCCCCCCGGTGGTGCCGGTGCGGGCAAGCCCCAGCGGAACCCGGCGGGCGAGCGCGGCGCACTGCCCCGGAAGCAGGGGGGCGTCGGTGGCGACCACGACGATGACACTGCCCGCGCCGGGGGCAGGGCGGGCGCGCTCACCCTCGGCCACGAACCAGGCGCCATCCTCGATAGGTGACGGGGCGGCCGACTCGGCGCCCAGATGCTTGCCGGCCACAGTGAACTCGGCCCGGGAACCGAAGTTGGCCTGCAGGAATACCCCGACCGTGTACTCCCGATCGTCATAGCCGACCACGCGGGACGCGGTACCCGATCCGCCCTTGAAGCCGTAACAATTCATCCCGGTACCGCCGCCGACGTTGCCTTCGGCCAGCGGTCCGGCCTGGGCGGCATCGAGCGCGGCGATGGCGTGATCGCTGGTGACATGGTTGGCGTTGATCTGGTTGAGATACCCGTCCCAGGTTTCCGCGACCACCGGCAGCATCCACTGCACCGAAGCCTCCGGGTGGTGAGCGTCCATCCACTGATCCACCCCCCGGTGCACGGCACCCACCGCGTGCGAGTTCGTGATTGCCACCGGCGTCGAGAACATCCCCGCCTCATCGATCCAGGTCCGGCCCGTCATCTCGCCGTTGCCGTTCAACGAAAAAGTGCCGGCCGCGACCGGTGTGCCGGCCCCCGCACGTCCCCGTGGCAGCACCGCGGTGACCCCGGTGCGTGCGACGTGGGTATCGCCGGGATCCCCCTCGATCACTGTCGCGTAGCCCACCTCGACCCCCGGGACGTCGGTGATCGCGTTCCACCGTCCGGGGGCTCCCTGCAGCGGAAAACCAAGGTCACGGGCGCGCGATAGACCGGTCATGGGGAGGCCCTCCAGGGTTGAACGATAGTTAAATTTTTCATGTCCGTTACACATAATCGTTGACACGGAGGGTGTTGTCTACTTTGAATGTGTGTTCAAAGAAGAGCCCAGCCAAGGAGTGCAGATGACAGCCTCAACGCACGACCCGACCACACGAGAGCCCGCCGCCGGTGGCCTGGCCGCAGGGCGGCTGCGGGTGTGGGACATCGTCTTTTTCGTCATGTCGGCGGCCGCACCGCTGACAGTCGTGGTGAGCGCCGCCCCCGCCGCCTTCCGTCTGGGGGGCATTGGAGCCCCGGGCGCGATGCTGTTCGCGGCGGGAGTGCTGCTGCTGTTCTCGTTCGGTTACACGGCGATGTCGTCGCATGTGAGGAACGCTGGGGCGTTCTACGCATACGTGGGACGCGGGATGGGTAAACCGGCCGGGGTCGGGATAGCGTTCGTCACCGTTCTTGCCTACACGCTGCTCGCGGTGGCGTTCCACACATTCTTCGGCTTCTTCGCCCAGTTGACAGTCCAGAATCTGCTCGACATGACCGTGCCGTGGTGGATCTGGTCAGCCCTCTCGGTGCTGCTGGTCGGCATCCTGGGATCACGCAAGATTGATGTCGGGGCGCGCGTACTGGCTGTTCTGCTCACCGCCGAGGTCTCGATCCTGCTGATCCTCGCCGTCGCGGTGCTCATCGACGGTGGCCCCGAACCGTTCAGTGTCGCGCCGTTCTCATTCGAAGCCGTGTTCGGCGGACCAGGTGTGGCAGCGTTGATAGTGATCGCCTTCGGCGCCTTCCTCGGCTTCGAAGGGACCGCCATCTACGCCGAGGAAGCCGTCAAGCCGGAGAAGACGATTCCCCGCGCCACCTATATCGCGGTGATCTTCCTGGGAGTGTTCTACGCCTTCTCGTTCTGGATCGTCACGCTCGCCTTCGGCGTCGACGGCGTCATCTCGATGGCGCAGACCGATGCGTACACCGAGATGGTCCCGATCGCTGGCGAACAGTACTTGGGTGCCTGGGCATCGGTGGTCATCCAGATCCTGATCGTGACCAGCTTCTTCGCCTGTGTGCTCGCTTTCCACAATGCCACCAGCCGCTACCTGTTCGCGCTGGGGCGAGAACGGCTGCTGCCCGCCTCTCTCGGCCGCACCAACGCCAAGACGGGTGCTCCCGCCGCAGCGAGCACTCTCGTCGCGGCCGTGTGCACCATCCCCATCGCGATCGCCGCGATTCTGGGAGCCGACCCGTACCTGAATCTCGCGTTCTGGACCTACGCGGTGGGCGTGTTCGGTGTCATCTTCGCTCAGGCCGTGGCCTCGGTGTCGGCGGTGAGCTTCTTCGCTCGAGACCGACGCGGCCACAGCCCGTGGCGGGTTCTGGTGGCTCCCGGGTTCGGCGCGCTCGGGTTGCTTGTGGCGCTCACGCTGGTCGCCTCGAATTTCGAAGTCGTCTCCGGTATTCCAGGTGCCATGAACATTTGGCTGCTCCTGCCGACGCCGCTGTTGTTCATCACCGGTATCGTGGTGGGGCTAGTGTTACGCCGCCGGGACCCGGGAGCGTACGCCTCGCTCACTCAGTCGATCCCAGTCGTTGAAGAGGACTCAGATCTGCCATGACACTCACGCCGCGCCACCGGCGACGCCGTGCGGCGTTGGTGAGCGCGGCACGCGCGGTGGCCGCTGAGCGGGGGCTGTCGGCAACGCATGTGCGGGCCGTCGCCGCCAAGGCCGACGTGAGCGTCGGTAGCGTCTTGTACTACTTCCCGAGCTTCGAGGATCTCCTCTACCTCAGCGTGGAGGAGGTCCTCGAAGAGTTCTATGAGCAGCGGCGGCTGCTCACCGAACGCCTGGATGATCCCGTAGCGCGACTCCGGGCCTTGGTGGTGGCCGGTATCCCCGACGAGATCCCCAAGGACCTGCGGGTGGTCTACGAAAGCGTCGGCCTGGTGCGTGAGAAACCCCACTATCGGCCGTTGATGCGTTCGATAGTTGAACGGCAGGTGCTGCTGTACCGCACCACTATCGAGATCGGCGTGGGCGTGGGGGCCTTCACCCCCACCCGGGCGGTTCCCGAGATCGCCCGGAACATCGTTGCGCTCGAAGACGCCTATGACCTGTACCCGCTGGTGGGCGTCGATGTCGACCGGGAGTCCTGCCGCCGGGCTGTGCTCGCCTACGCGGCTCAGGCGCTCAACGTCGACATCGAGGTGGACTGACCCGGTTCCCGAAGCAGCCGGGCATGACCGAAGGGCAGCGCTGGAGCCGCCCAGCTGCCGATCATTGAGACATGGTTCATCGCGCGCTGCCTGGTGCGGCTTGCGGCCCGGCTAGCCTGTGCGCCCGGCCGCGGCGCGGAGATAGGCGCTCCAGCCCTCCGGCTCGCGCAGGGGTGCGGTGATGCCGAGATCGGCCTGAATCCCGCGCAGCGCGTCGCGGGTCTGAGCGTCGTAACTGCCGGTGTAATCGAGTGTGACGCCGAAGACGTGGCGCAGGGTGGCCTGCACCACCTGCACCTGCACCCGCGATCCCTCGTTGAACGTGACCGGGCCCTCGAAGCCGCTGACGCCATTGTCGATGTGGATGTGGTTGCGGTGCGCGTCGTCGAACAGCGAGGTGAGCACATAGGCAAAGTGCAGGTGCGTCGAGGCCGCCAGACGCCAATAGCCTCGCAACTGCTCGGCGGTGCCGGGACCCCACTGGTCAACCCGGCACGACACCGAGCCCTGCTCGTGTTCGATCGCGGCGATATCGAATGCCCGCCCCGCCGCATGCCAGGAATCGCACTTGTCGACGAAGGCCCCGTAGTTGCGCACACCGGTGATGGGGCCCAGGCCGGACAGCTCAGCCCAATCGGCTGCCCAGGCCTCCAGCAGGGGGATGAAACGGGGATCGGCCCGCAGCCTCGCCGGGGCGCCGCTGGTCTCGCTGATCAATGGCGCCCCCGCCAAGGTGGTGAACGATTCGAGGGATTCGGGGCTGCGGCAGGACCCGGCATCGGAGCCGCGATCGGGAAGCGGAAGCGACGAAGGCAGCGAGCAGCCGGTCAGCGCGGACACCGGGCCCCACAGCACTGCCCGCCGGCTCACCCTCCCCACCGGCGACGCGTCCGCCCGCCGCCCTCGCAGCACCATGCTTCGACGGTACCCGCGAGCAGAACCCCGTCCCAACGCCCACAGCGTGACCGGCCTGGGCCGCGGGGCTCACTTGGTAGCGATGCCGGGGCCCTTCTGTCGGCCGGGAGCCGGTTAGTCGCCCAGTCCGGTGCCGAGGTCGCGGGCGGTGCGGATCCAGGGATGTTCGGTGGGGACAGTCGCCAGGTTGCCTGCCACGTCCTCCAGTGGCACCCGTACCGTGCCGTCGCCCTGCGAGCCGATCATGATGCCGTACTCGCCCTCGGCGATGGCGTCGGCGGCGGCCGAGCCGATGCGCGATCCCAGCAGCCGGTCTTCGGCGCACGGGGTGCCGCCGCGTTGCACGTAGCCCAGGATCGTGACGCGGCTTTCCAGGCCGGTGGCGTGTTCAAGTTGTCGGGCCAGGCGGAATGTGTGTTCGCGGTGCTGGTCTTCGACGTTGGCGCGGTGAGCCTTGGCTGCGGCTTTCTCGGCGTCGGTCGTGGCGGCGCGCAGCAGGGAATCGGCGGCGGCAATGTCGGCGGCCGCGGCCTGATCCCGTGCGCCCTCGGCGACGGCGATGACGCTGAAGCTGCTGCCCCGCTCGGCGCGGGCCTTGATCGTCGCGGCGACCGAATCAACTGTGTAGGGGATCTCGGGCAGTAAGATGACATCGGCGCCGCCGGCGATCCCCGACCCCAGCGCCAGCCAGCCAGCCTTGTGGCCCATGATCTCGGCCAGGATCACACGGTGATGTGAGTGGGCGGTGGAATGCAGCCGGTCGATCGCGTCGGTGGCGATCTCCAGGGCGGTGGAGAAGCCGAAGGTGTTATCGGTGTGCGCCACGTCCTTGTCGATCGTCTTGGGCAGGTGCATGACGTTGATGCCCGCTTTGGCGAGCCGGTGGGCGTTCTTGGCGGTGCCGCCGCCGCCGAGCAGCACGACGCAATCGAGCTGGTTGCGCTCCACCACCTCGGCGATGGCCGGGACCATGTCGACAGGTTCCCCGTCGAGGATCATCTTGTGGACTTTGTCCCGGCTGGTGCCCAGGATGGTGCCACCGATGGTGAGGATCCCGGACAGGGCCGATGGGCTGAGTTCGACGTGCCTGTCCTCGGCCAGGCCGCGCACGCCGTCGCGGAAACCGAGAAGTGTCATGCCGTGCCGCCCGATGGCGGCCTTGCCCAGGCCGCGGATGGCGGCATTCAGGCCGGGGCTGTCGCCTCCGGCGGTGAGCACTCCGATTCGCTTGCCCATCTCGCCTCCTCGCGCGGGTGAGACCAACTCTAGTCCGCGTCGCGGTTCCGGGGGCGGGGCAGTGACCCCGGTACCCAGCACATCTGCTGAAAAAGTGCGCCGAGGGGAAGAAAACCTCGGCGTGGCACCACTTTTGGCCCCCTCGGTGCACTTTTTCAGCGTTGCACCCTGGGAATACCGGTGGGGGTATCAGCGTTGAGAGGGCATGACTACGACCCTGATGACCAAGAACCTCGCGGCCCAAGCCTTCGAGCGTCGCGATTACGGCGCCGCGGTCGGCTACCTGTGCGACATCCTCGAGGAGCACCCCGGCAACGCCGAGGCCCGTGAACTGCTGGCCCGGGCCTACTATCACCGGGCATCGCTCCCGCATGCCGAGGAGCAGCTGCGGATCATCCTCGATCGGGACCCCACCGACGAGTACGCGACATTGCTGCTGGCCCGCACCCTGGAGCGGCAGTCGCGCCACGACGAAGCCGCGGGGGTGCGCCGGGTGCTGGCCGCCCTGACTGGTGAACCCCGCCACGCTCAGGGGTACCGCCCCATCTGAGTCGGCGTCACCTCCGGCGCCTTCCCGGCTACTTGCCCATCCGCTGGCGCTGCCGGAGCACGAGCAACGCGATGACTCCGGCAGCGCCCAGATAGAAGGCCCATTCGGACCATTGCAGGGCGGGCTCGTAGTCGGCGAAGTAGGACACCAACGCCAACACTATTGCCGCCACCCCGCCGGTGAGGCCCACCAGCTGGCTGATCTGGATGTAGCGGGCAGTCTGCTCAGGCTTCATGACACTCACTATTCCTCGGTGGACTTCGCCCACAGGTTGATGCCGGCGTCGACGGCATGGGAGTCGATGGCGGCCAACTCCGCATCGGTGAAGTCCAACCGCTGCACCGCCTGCAGATTCTCCTCAAGTTGGCCCACCGAGGAGGCCCCGATGACCGCGGAGGTCACCCGGTCCTCACGCAGCACCCACGACAGCGCCATCTGGGCGAGAGTTTGGCCGCGGGACACGGCGATGTCGTTGAGCCCCCGGATCTTGGCCAGGGTTTGCCGATTCAGGTGCGAGGCTGGCAGCGACCCGCCCCGGGAGGCCCGGGAGCCTTCGGGGATACCCTCGAGGTACCTATCGGTCAGGAGGCCCTGGGCCAGCGCGGTGAACGCGATGATACCCAGGCCTTCCTCGTCGCAGGCCTCGATCAGGTCGGGCTCGATCCACCGATTCAGCATCGAATAGCTCGGCTGGTGGATCAGCAGCGGGGTGCCCAGTTCCCGGGCGATCCCGGCGGCCTCGCGGGTCTTGGCCGCCGAGTACGACGAGATACCCACATAGAGCGCCTTGCCGGAGCGCACGGCGTGATCGAGTGCTGCCATCGTCTCGTCGATGGGGGTCTCGGGATCGAAACGGTGAGAGTAGAAGATATCGACGTAATCCAGGTCCAGCCGCTGTAGCGACTGGTCGAGGCTCGCCAGGACGTACTTTCGGCTGCCGCCGCCCTGACCGTAGGGCCCCGGCCACATGTCGTAGCCGGCCTTGGTGGAGATGATCAGCTCATCGCGGAACGGGGCGAGGTCCTGGCGCAGGAATGTCGCGAAGTTGATCTCCGCCTGGCCATAGGGCGGGCCGTAGTTGTTGGCGAGATCGAAATGGGTGATGCCTTGGTCGAAGGCGCGACGGATGATTGCCCGCTGCGTCTCCATCGGCTTGTCATCGCCAAAGTTCTGCCACAACCCGAGGGACAACCGCGGCAACGTGAGCCCCCACCTGCCGCACGCGAGGTAAGGCATGCGTCCGTCGTAGCGATCCGCGTCTGGGTGATACGTGGGATACATGGCTCCAGTGTGTCAGGCAGCACGTCGCGGGTGAAGGGTCTGCCGGTGCGCTTGCGGGGTTTCCAGGCGAGGCAGCGGCGCCCCTGGACCATCCGGGGCGGCCTAGGACGCGGTGAGCTCCGCGCCGATCACGAGCCAGCCTGCCAGCAGCGTCGCCGCGGCCACCACCACAACGAACGACGCTAGCCAGAATCCCCTCGGGAGGAAGGTCCTGGCGCCGAGCTGGGCAGGATCGCTGTGGGGGTCGCGGCTGCCGATGACGGCGCCGAGCTGCCGCCACGCACCGATGATCAGGAAGCCGCCGACGGCAAGCAGCACACTCGCCTGCAGCTGGTCGTCGCGGTACCACCACAGCGCTCCCAGGCCCGCTCCGGCCGCCAGGGTTACCACCGCGGTCAGCAGCGAACGGACCCGGATGAGTGAGAACAGCAGCACCAGCAGCATGCCGGTCAGCATCCCGGCGGCGTATCCGTCGGCGACGCCGGCGCACAGCCCGGCCCCGACGACGGCGGGCGCTGGATAGCCGGCCCAGGTGGTAGCGATCCTGCCGATGCCACGATCGGGGCCGACGGTGATGGCATGCCCCGACATGTCTGCGTTGACCACGAAGCCGGTGAATCTCCGGCCGAACAACACACCGATCATCGCGTGCCCGAGCTCGTGGACCAGGGTGACGGCCACCCGCACCACCCGCCACACCGGAGGAACCACAACGACGGCGACGGCTGCGGCCAGCGCTATGAGCGCCTCGCTGTGAGCCAGGCCGCCGCTGCTGCCCGGCACCACCCGCTGCCACACCTGATCCCACCAGTTCACGCACCCACGGTAGCCACCAGCCCCTAGCCGTTCGGCGGCCGAGGTCTCGACTCGGCCGCGGGTGGGGCCGACTCAGCCGGCCGGTGGACGCGGGGCAAGCGCCTCGCGTAGGACGTCCAGGCCGACGGCGCCGACGTCAAGCGCGCGAGCGTGGAAGGTCTTCAGGTCCGAGCCGGCGGCCAGGGACTCGTCGCGGATGTCCTCCCACAGGCGCTGGCCGATCTTGTAGGCCGGGGCCTGCCCGGCCCAGCCCAGGTAGCGGTCGAGCTCGAAGGACAGGAACTCCTCGGGCTCGTTGGAATTGGCCCGAAGGAAGTCCCAGGCCTTGTCCGCGTCCCAGGTTCCGCCGCCCCACTCGCGGGGGCACGCCAGGCGCAGGTGGACGCCGATGTCGAGGACTACTCGGGCGGTGCGCATCCGCTGGGCGTCGAGCATGCCCATCCGGTCGCCGGGATCGTCGAGGAATCCAAGGCTGGCCATGAGCCGCTCGGCGTACAGGGCCCAGCCCTCACCGGTGCCGCTGACCCAACACGCGAGGCGCCGCCACCGGTTCAGCAGCTCGGAACGAAACACAGTGTGCGCCATCTGAAGGTGATGCCCCGGCACCCCCTCGTGGTAGACGGTGGTCTTCTCCCGCCAGGTGCCAAAGGAGGTGACGCCGGCAGGGACCGACCACCACATGGTGCCGGGGCGAGAGAAGTCCTCGCTGGGGCCGGTGTAGTACATGATGCCGTTGGTGGTGGGGGCGATGCGGCAGGTGAGGGTCCGGACCGGCTCGGGGATATCGAAGTGACGTCCCGCCAATGCCGCCATCGCCTCGTCGGAGGTGCTTTGCATCCAGGCCTGCAGATCCTCGGTGCCGCTGATGTGGCGGGCGGGATCGCCTTCCAGGATCTCGATGGCGGCCTCGATGCTGGTGCCGGGGCCGCCGATCTCGACCGCGACGGATGCTTGTTCGGTGGTGATCGAATGAAGTTCATCGATCCCCCACGCGTAGGCGTCTTCGAGGTCCACCTGGGCGCCGAGGAAGTGACGCGAATGCAGCGCGTAGCGATCCCGGCCGAACGCGTCGTCGTTGGGTGCCCCCGGAGCCAATTGCCGCAGCGCATGGGTCAGATCGCCGTAGGCGGCCGCCGCGTCCCTGGCGTGGCGATGCAGCTCGCCGGTCAGTGTCTCCGGCAGGTCGGCGCCGTCGGCGGTGGCCTCGGCCGCGAGCCAGCTCCAAAACGAGCCGGCCCCCGCTAGGTGATCGGCCTGGTCGCTGGCGCGTTCCAGCTGTCGCAGCGCCGGGGTAAGGCCGCGGTGGGCCCCTTCGCGTAGCGATGCCATGTATCCGTCGATGGCGTCGGGGACCGCGGCCAGGCGGTGGGAAATCACTTCCCAATCGGCGAGCGTGTCCGTGGGCATGATGTCGAATACCCTGCGCACCGACTGCAGAGGTGAGGCGATCACGTTGACATCGCGGAGGTGCTCGCTCGCCTCATAGAGCTCGATGCACAGCCCCAGGCGTTCGCCCATCGCGGCGATCGTCACCTCGTCGGTGTCGTCGACGGGATCCGCGGCCTGCAGCGCCAGCAATGTCTGCGAGGCGGCCTCGGCCCGCGCCGCGTAGCCCTCGGGAGAAAAATCGTCGAGCTGGTCGTCGAAGCCAACGATGCCCATATCGGTGGCCTCAATGGGACTCAGCCGTGCCAGGGTGGCGATGTAGTCCTCGGCAAGGCAGTCGATGGTGGTGCTTCGACGCGCACTCATGGAGCCATCCTAGGGCGCTGACCCGATGCCCGAGCACAATGGGACAGCGTGAATCTACGACATCGCAACCATCCCCGGAATCACCTTTGGATCCCTACCCTGGGGGCGGTCGCGTGCCTGGTGCTGGCCGGATGTAGCGGCCAGGGCGACGACGGCGCGGGGACCTCCGATGCCGACGACTCCGCGGCAGGCACCCCCTCCGAGGCGGCCCCGCAGCCGGAGACCGGACCCTTCGAGATGCCCCTGGTCTTCGACCAGACGGGCGTCCCGATCGAGGCTGAGGTCTACGACACCGCCCCCGGCGACCGGGTCTCCCCGAAGTTCGAACTTGAGGGCACCACCCTGGTGGGGAACACGAACGAGGCCATGATCGGCATCGACCTGTCCACGGGCGAGAGCAACTGGGAACACAGCTTCCAGGCCCCTAACACCACAGGTGAAGCCTTCCTCGAGACGACAAACGGCCCGGTCCTGGCCGATGGGGTGGCCTATGCGGCCGGGCCGCTCCTGCTCGGGGGCGTCCCGAGCGCCGAGGTGATGGCAGTTGACATCGACTCGGGTGAGCGGCTGTGGACCGCCATCGCCCCCGACATCTCCTCGAATCAAGAATCCGGCAACCTGGAGCGGTCCTGGATAGCGGCGGCCTCCGACGAAGTGGTACTGGTCGGCCAGGGTGAGGAACCGCTCGGCTCGACACCCTCGCTCACGGCGCTCGACCCGGACAGCGGGGAGGTCCTGTGGCAAGCCCGGGACGTGGCTGTCCACGTGCTGCTCGATGGGCTCATAGTGGCCGTGCACCACGAGATTGGCTGCGACCATCTGGTCGGGCTCGAGGTGGCCACCGGCGAGCCGCGGTGGACCTCGCAGGAGTGCACGTCGTTGGCCTCGATTGTCGAGTCGGCGCAGGGCACAGTCCTGATCAGCATGTTTTCCGACGATCTTGACAACTTTGGTGAGCCGATTAGCGGCCTAGTGGATATCACCACGGGCGCTATCGCCGAAGGCGGCGATTTCGGCGGGGCAGACCTCGACAGCGTCGGCCCTGTCGTGACGGTTGATCTGGGGGTGAACACTGATGAGTTCAGCGTCGTCGACGCCGGCTCCCTGGAGTCGCTGTGGCAGCTTCCCTCGGCGAGCACCACGGGCCTCAATGGCGCGGTCGGCTTCGGCGATGCTATCTACGTCACTGTCAGTGGGCCGGTGTTCGTGCCGGTCGATGCTCTCACCGGTGAGGAACTTGCCGACGAAACCCCGGGGAAAGCAGTGCGGGTCAACGAGTACGGCGCCATCGTCTACCTGGACGGTGAGCTGGTCTTTCTTGCCGCCACCGGCGGGGAAGGGTGATTACGCCAGCGTAGTTTTTCGCAATGCTGACCCCCGCGTTTTCGGTGAGGTTAGGGAGTGCTAACGTTTCCTCATGGCACCGATTATCGCAACGCTTCAGCGACGTAATTGCGCCGCGGATCCTGCCGCCGCCTCATGCTCCTTGGCAACCCTCGGCAAAGGATGCCAGGCCTGCATCGTGGGCTTCACCAACGATGACGCCGTGTCCCGGCGCCTGTTCGACCTCGGCTTCGTCCCGGGGACCCAGGCGCGCCTGGTGCGCAAGGCGCCGCTGCGCGACCCACTGATGTTCGACGTCGGCGGCACCTCGATAGTGCTGCGCCGGGCCGAAGCTGACCGGGTTCTCGTCACGACATGAGCCACCACGCGTCCGCGCACCGGGCGCCCTCGGGGCTGCGTCGGTTCGCGTTGGTCGGCAGCCCGAACTCCGGCAAGACCACACTTTTCAACAGCCTGACCGGGCTCCGCGCCAAGGTCGGCAACTATCCGGGTGTCACAGTCTCGCGTTACGAGGGCCGCGCCGGCACACCCGAGGGTGACGTCGTCATCGAGGACCTCCCCGGCGCCTACAGCCTCGACCCGATCAGTCCCGACGAGCAGATAGTCGCCGACGTCGTACAACACGGCCGCTCCGCCGACGAGGACGTCGCCGGGCTCATCGCGCTGCTGGATGCCACGAATCTTCGGCGCGGCCTCGGGCTGCTGTCCCAGCTGCAGCAGGCCGATACCCCGGTGCTTGTGGTGCTCACCTTCACCGACGAACTCGCCCGGCGCGGCGGCTCGGTAGACGTCGATGCCCTCGGACGCGCCATCGGCGCCCGAGTGATCCCAGTCATCGCGGGGGAACGCCGCGGGGCCGAGGCGCTGCGCTCGGCGCTGGCCGACGTCGAAGCCTGGCCAGCGCCGGTGATCCCCCCACCCACCGATCCCGCGCAGCTCGTCGGCTGGGCCGATTCGGTCCTGGCCGCAGCCCACCACCGGGCCCCGGGCAGCGATCAACGCACCCACAAGCTCGACGCGGTCCTGCTGCATCCGGTGTGGGGAACCCTGGTGTTCTTCGTCACTATGTTCGCGTTCTTCCAAGTCATCTTCGAGTTCGCCGCCCCCGCCCAAGGCTGGATCGAATCGGCCTTCGTGGTGCTCGGCGAGTGGGTCCGCGGCGCTATCAGCATCGGCTGGTTGTCCAGCCTGCTCGCCGATGGCATCCTCGGCGGCGTCGGCGGGGTCCTGGTATTCCTGCCACAGATCGCGCTGCTGTTCGTGCTGATCTCGTTACTCGAAGGCACCGGCTACCTGGCCCGGGCCGCCTACCTGATGGACCGGGTCATGGCGATGGCAGGCCTGGAGGGCCGGGCATTCGTGGCGTTATTATCGTCGCTGGCCTGCGCCATCCCCGGCATCATGGCCACCCGCACGCTCCCCTCGGCCAAGGACCGGCTTGCCACCATCATGGCGGCACCACTGATGACGTGCTCGGCCCGGCTGCCGGTCTACGTGCTGCTGATCGGCATGCTCGTGCCCAACGACATCCGCGTGGGCCCCTTCGGCGCCCAGGGTGCCGTCATGTTCGGGCTGTACCTCCTCGGGGCGATCTCGGCAATGACAGCCGGCTGGGTGTTCAAACGCATCCTGGGCCGCTCGGGCGTTGCGTTGCCGTTCTATATGGAGCTGCCCAGCTACCAGTTGCCTAACCTGCGCAGCCTCGGGCTATCGGTGTGGGAGGCATGTAAGGCGTTCCTGCGTAAGGTCACCACGATCATCATGATCACCACCCTCGTGCTGTGGGGGCTGCTGAACTTCCCGCTCCACAGCGACGCCGACCTCGCCGCAGCAGGCATCGACCCGGGCGATGATCCCGCCGTGGCCGCCTACGTGCTCGACAATTCCTTCGCCGCGGGCATCGGACGCGCCGTGGCTCCGGTATTCGACCCGCTGGGCTTCGACTGGCGGGTCAACGTCGGAGTGTTGTCCTCGCTGGCCGCGCGCGAGGTATTCGTCTCGACGTTGGGCCAGGTGGCCGCCGCCGAGGACCCGGAGGATCCGCAGGCAGCGCTGGAATCAATGACCCACACCGAAGGCCCGCATGCCGGGGAGCCGGTGTTCACCCCCGGTACCATCGCCGCCCTGCTCGTGTTCTTCGTCTACGCGCTGCAATGCATGTCGACCCTGGGCGTGATGCGACGCGAAACCGGGGGCTGGCGCTGGCCGGTGACGGCCTTCGCCTACCTCGGGGTGCTGGCCTGGGTCATGGCTTTCCTTGCCAAGTCCCTGGTGGATCTGGTGGCATGATCGCCGTCCACCCGGAACCGGTGACCGGGCAGCCGCAGGCGCTGCGCTGGGTCTGTACGCCCACCGGACCTGCCGGGCGGGTCCGGGCCGCCCCTGGCGCGCTGGGGCAGTTGCTGGCAGCGGGCACCCTGCGGCAGGTGTTCCGCGAGGGCGGCGGGCTGTGGACCTTCCTGGCCGACGGGCTGGCCTGGGCCGATCACGGCACGCAGGTGCGGGTCGCGGTCGCCGCGGCCCTGGCGCAGCCCGAGGGATGGGACGTGGATCCGGACAGCGCGGAACTTCTCGGGTGGATCGCTGCGGACGTGATCGGCACCCAGCTCGCGAGCTACATCTCCTCCCACGGCGGCCAGATCAGCGTCGGCGAGGTGACCCACGACACTCTCACGCTGAATTTCGGCGGGGCCTGCGAGCATTGCCCCGCCGCGGGGAGCACTCTGCACGGCAGGATCGAAAGCGCTCTGGCCGCCCGGTACCCGCGGCTGCGTTCGGTTAGCCGCCGCAGTGCCGGCCCCGGCCGGCGTCCCCTGCTGGGGATCGGGCTACGCCGCGGCTGAGGCCGGCTCGGGTTCGGTGGCGCCCCCCACAGTGATCGCCGCGATCCCGGTGGTGATCGGCACGCTCAACACCAGCCCGATAGCGCTGGCCAGCGTGCGCACCGCCTCACTGGCGAACATCTCCACCCCGAACAGGTCCAGCCCGCCCCGGTTGGAGAAGTACAGCAGCAGCAGGATCGTCAACGCGCCCCCCGCATAGGCGAACACGATCGTGTAGATCGTCGAGGCGATGTGGTCGCGCCCGATCCGCATGCCGGCGGCGAAGATCTCCATGCGGCTCAGGTTCGGCGCTGCGGCGCGCAATTCCCACACCGCCGAGGACTGGGTGATGGTGACGTCGTTGAGCACGCCGAGCCCGCCGATGATGATGCCGCTGATCAGCAGCTCCTGAAAGTCGAGCCCCGGGACCACTTGCGCCAGGTCGTACTCGGTTTCCTCAGCGAACCCAGACAGGCGGGCAGCGTAGACCGCCGCCGATCCCAGCGCCGTGGTGAACACCAGCCCCAGCAGCGTGCCTGCCAGGGCCGTCGAGGTTCGGATGGAGATCCCGTGCGCCACGTAGAGCACGACGAACATGATCGCTGTGGAGCCGGCCAGGGCCACCGCCATTCCAGGGGCCCCGACGATGAGGGCCGGCAGCATGAATCCGGCGAGCACGAAAGCGGCGACAGCGAGCCCCACCATCGCGAACAATCCCTTCCACCGGGCCACCGCGACCACAGCAATCACGAACAGCACCATGAGCACCGCGAGCACCGGCAACCGGTTAGTTCCCGTGTAGGAGTAGAACACCTGATCCCCGGACGGGACCCGTGCCACCTCGATGACGTCACCCACCTGCAACCCGGACTGGGCCTGGGCGGCCTGGAGCTGCACCTCGGCGACATCCCCGGCCCCTTCGCCCGTGGTGACCTCGACGGTGGCCGTGTAACAGGCGATGGACGGGTCCACCTCGGCGCAGCCCTCATCGATTTCCTGGAGCACAGCATCTTCGTAGGTGACGCCCGGTGCGTCGTAGATCGGGTTGGCGGCGGCGTCAAGATCGGCGCGGCTGGGCCACAGCAGCAGCATCCCGATCAGGGCGGCGATGCCGGTTGCGGCGAGGAAGACTATCAGCGCAGTACGCGCCGTCGTGCTCACTTCGACCTCGGGTGCTGGTCCATGCGAATGTCCGTGTCCCACGCACTCACCCTATCCGGCGCGGGGGATCCAGCCGCGCGGATCAGTGCGGCGCGGCCTCCACCTCGGCGTCATCGCCGTGATCGCCGGCGGCGGGCAGGAAAGCGCTGGCGATCACGGCCAGCGACCAGACCCCGGCCGCGGCCAGGAACGCCACCTTTGTCCCGGCCAGCAGCGCCTCGGTGGTCCCCAGACCGGAACCGGTGGCCCGCTGCGAGGTGAGCGAGAACAACGTCACGAACCCGGCGGTGCCCGCGGCCCCGGCCACCTGCTGCAAGGTGCCGATGGTGGCTGAGCCGTGGGAATACAGCCAGGGCGGCAACGCACCCAGCGCCATTGTGAACAGCGGCGTGAACAAGAAGGCCAGGCCGACGCTGAGCCCGACATGCGCACAGGTCACCGCCCACCACTTGGTACCGGGGGCCAGGAACACCAGAGCGATCAGCGCCATGAGGACCACGAGGGTGGCTGGCCCCACTAGCGGCCGGGCGCCGAGCCGGTCGTAGAGCCGGCCCGCCACGGGGCCGAGGATGCCCATGGTGACCCCACCGGGCAGCAGCATCAGCCCCACTGCCAGGGGTTCGAGGCCGTAGGCGCGCTGCAGCACGAGCGGCAGCAGGATGACGGTGCCGAAGAGGGCCATCATCATCAGCCCCAGCACTGTCAGCGACACGGTGAACCCCGGGCAGCTGAATGTCCGCAGATCCAGCAGCGCGTCGCCGTCTCGTTCCAGCCGCCGCTGCCGCCAGATGAAAATCCGCAGCGCCACCAGACCAGCCCCGATCGCTGCGGGCGCCTCCCACGCCGGGGCGCCGCTGACCCCGATCAGGCTCAGCCCGTACACCAGCGGGCCGAACGCGAGGACCGTCAAGGCCACCGACCAGCCGTCGAGGGGCAGCGCGCGGTTGCCCGCTGTGTTGCGCAGCAGCAGGGCCCCCAGCACCAGCATCGTCAGCACTATCGGCAGCATCGCGACGAAGATCAGCCGCCAGCCGCCGAACTGCAGCAGGATCCCGGACAGGGCCGGGCCGATGGCGGGGGCCACGGCGATCACCAGCGAATTCGTGCCCATGACGCGTCCCCGTTCGGATCGCGGCACGAGCTGCATCACTGTGGTCATCAGCAACGGCAGGATCATGGCGGTGCCGCTGGCCTGGAACAGCCGGCCCAGCAGCAGCAGCGAGAACGTGGGTGCCGCTGCAGCCAGCAAAGTTCCAAGGCTGAACAGTGTCATCGCGGACAGGAACACCTGCCGTGTGGTGAACCGCTCGATCAGCCAGCCCGTCACTGGAATGACTATCGCCATGCCGAGCATGAAACCGGTGGTGAGCCACTGGGCGGTGCGTTCGCCGACGTCGAAATCCGCCATGATCCGCGACCGCGCCACGTTCATCGTGGTCTCGTTGAGGATCACCACGAAGGCCGACATCAACAAGATCGCGATGATGCGGCGCTCGGCGGGGCCGTAACTGTGGGGCTGGTTCACGTGGTCTTCCGGGGGTGTGAGCATCGTGGTGGCTGGGCGGCGGTGACCTCGCAGAACTCTACGGCTGCGCAGCAGTGGAGGGAAGATCGCGATCACTGGCGCTGCCAGGACCGCGCGACCGGCGGCGGCAGGCTCGATGTTGAAAGGCTGGCCAGCCACGGCAGCAGGGTGTGTCGTCGGTAGGATCAGGCCCCATGGAAGCTCAGCAGCAGCGGTGCTCCCGCCACCCGGACGCCCCGGCAGGAATCACCTGCCAGCGCTGTGGACGCCCGATTTGCCCCCGGTGTATGACCGCCGGGGCCGTCGGATTCCAGTGCCCCGAGTGCGTGCAGCGGGGGATGAAGGCCACCCGCCAACTGGAGGGCCCCTACGGCGGCACCCGCAGCAAGGATCCCCGGATCACCACATTCGTGCTGATCGGTATCAACCTGGCGGTCTACGTCGCCTTGCTGCTGACCGGTGGCCCCTTCGGTGCGCTGTTCAACCACGTAGCGTTGGTGCCGCAGGGCTACTGCGCCCTCGGGCAACAGCTGATCCTCATCGATCCCGCCGGCTGCACCGCCGGGGGCGGGCAGTGGGTCAACGGGGTCGCCACGGGCGCCGTGTGGCAGATCCTGACCAGCGGATTCGCCCACAGCGGCCTCGTGCACATCGGGTTCAACATGTTCGCGCTGTTCGCCCTGGGCCCCGGGCTGGAACGGGTCTTTGGCCGGGCCCGGTTCCTGGCGGTCTACTTCGTGGCCCTGCTGATGGGATCGGCCGCCGTCATGGTGCTGAGCGAACCCTATGTCGCGGTGGTGGGGGCCTCGGGAGCCATCTTCGGGCTGTTGGGCGCCCTGGTGCTGCTTGCGATCAAACACCGCGGCAATGTCCAGTCCATCCTGTTCTGGCTCGTCGCCAACGTGGCGATCACCATCGCCTACTCCAGCTCGATCTCCTGGCAGGGCCACCTCGGTGGGCTGATAGGTGGCGTGGCCGCGACGGCGGTGCTGATCTGGTTGCCCCGTGATAAACGGCGCTGGCAGTGGCCTGCGCTGGCGGCGCTGGGCGTGGTGACGATCCTGATCTGTGCCGCGCGGGCGATCTCGCTGGCCTTCTACTGAGAAAGTGCGCCGAGCTCGGCGATGGCTACTTGAGGTTCCACCTCATCCAGGTGCAGCAGGTCGAGGTCCTTCGAGGACGGCGCGCCATCCAGCCTCATGAGCAGATTCGCGCCTCCCTTGAGAACCCAACAGGTGTCTGGCCGGGCGAACACCAGCGCGAGGAACCGCTGGAAGAGGAACTTTCGCCGCAGCTGCTCCACCGGTCGGCCGCGGTTCCTGACCTCGGCCTTGAGCCGATCCTCGAGCGCTCGCCGGAATGCCTGCGCGGTGCCGTACCGGGGTGACCCGTTGACCATGGTCACGAGCTGTCCTCCTGGTCGGTCTCGATCTCGTCAAGCAGGTGAGCATCCGGGACCCAGGTCACGAATCAGCTCGATCGCCATCAGCTCGGTGCCCGCGATCCGGTCCAGTGTCCGGATCACCAAGGTGTCGCCCTCGCGAAGGTGGTCCAGGCACGCGGACCACTGTGGTCGTTCCGCGATCCGGCTGGACTCACCATGATCCACGAACACCCGGCCAGCACCAGCCGCGCACAGCTCGGCCGTCTGCGCATCCGGATTCTGCTCACGCGTACTCACCCGCGCATACCCAACAACGTTCAATCGGCTCACCTACCGATCCCTGGCGATCGGCGCTCAACACCACTCGACCTAGGCCGCGCGGCGGCCGAGCCTGCCTGACGTGTCGTCGCCGCCCTCGGGAAGCTCGGCGCTCGAAGCGCTGACGGTCCAAGGGAGGGACCGCCCTGGCCTGAGGATGGCCCTGGTGCTGGTGGCGTGGTGATCGCCTTGTCCAACACCGCCGCAAGGCGGGCGTTACTGCCCGTGTCCTGGCCGTGGAAACGGGCCTGTACGAACTCATCGCGCAACGGCATGCCCGGCCGGAATGCCTCAGTATCGAGCTGGTAGCCAGCCTGGTCGCACAACTGGGAGAAGAACACGAACTGCGAACGCGTGTTCCCTTCCCGGAAACTGTGCACCACGTTCAACTCACCCCACCGCTCGGCCAACTCTCCCACGAACTCGTCCCGGCCCATGCCTTGCAGGTAGTTCGCTCGGGCGATCCTGGCGTACTGATCCTCAGCGGCCTCCGTCAACGCCGGACCAGCCGGATAGTACGCGTGACCCTCCTTGGTCATCGGCACGTTCGGAGCCGTGCGTTCCTGCCCCGCCCACTCATACACATCCTGGAACACGTACCCGTGGATCGCCTTCATATGGTCATAGTCGAACCGACCCTGGATCGGAGCGGAGCGCAGCTCGGCCAGCCGGATGCTCGTGAACTGTTCTTCAAGCTTTTGCAGCGCGCCAGGGTCGCTCTCGCCGTAGGGCTGCCCAGGACCGGTGAACTTGTTCCGCAACACAGACGTCCCTGGGATGAAGTAGTCATCCCAGGCACGCTGCTGTGGGTTTCTGGCGGCCATGATGATGCGGTCAGCGGCCGATGATGTGCTTCCGGCTCAGTTCGCGGGCTTCATCCCCTGAGATCTCACCACGGGCATGTCGCTGGAGCAGCTCACGCAGATAGGGATCGGTCACTTCGTGGCCGGCAGCTCCTAGCGCAGCATCCGCGAACGCCAGACGGTCGGCAGCCTCAGCCTCAGTGAACTTGGCCGCTCGGGTCAACGTCTTCGCCATTGGGCGCACTCCTCTCATACGACCACGCCATTCTACCATTCATCCCGAAACGGCCCACTGGCACTTACGGGTCACATCGGATACGGGACACAGTTTCGGTTCACCAACCCAAGCGCTCGCATCGCGCACCAGGCACCCGTCAACACCCAGGACCGAAAACGGTCGTTTTCGGGGCGGATGCCGGCGACGTCGACCAGAGCGCCGACACGCCGAGCATCGGCCCACCGAAACTCGCCACCGAAACCTCGATGCACCGAAACTGTCACTCGATCATTTCGGTTGCTCGGATAGAATGGGATGAGGCTTGGACGAAGGGAACCGACATGGCCCGCAGCACCACAACGATCCGCCCAGCCGTTGACGTTGACGGCGAGCTTGCGATGATCGAGAAGGCCCAGCAGCTCGCCGGTCACTTTCCGGATGCCGAAGCACTCGACCGTGCCCGTCGTATCCTCGACGGACGCACGACTCCGGCCGACGCGTATGCCGAGCTGGGTGTGAAGTACGCGCGCGGGTGATCGAAGATGACAAGTACACGTACCCCGGCAGCGGGGGCGTGCTCGTCAACTCGAAGGGGATACAAGAGGCCGCGCGTCTCGACGCGGCGATGAACGACTACGCCTCGGCCGCGATGGCCGAGTTGCGCGTCGAGCCAGTGCCGACGCAGCCCGGCTACGAGTACCTGCGCCACATCCACACGCGGATGTTCGAGCGGATTGTGCCCGGCATCGCTGGGCGGCTGCGCGACGTGAATGTGCAGGCCATCGGGACGGGCATCGCCTACGCCCGTCCCGAGTACATTGAGGGCAGTCTGTCGCAGCTCTTCGACCAGCTTGGCCGCCAGGATTATCTGACCGGGCTGGACACCGAGGCGTTCGCCACGCGGCTCGCAGACCGCTGGGGGGACTTGACGGCCATCCATCCCTACAGGGACGGGAACACACGCAGTCAGAGTTTCTACGTGACTGTGCTCGCAGAGCGGGCCGGTCACCCCATGGACTGGCGACGCATCGACGTGGACACGCTGCGCACGCTGCGCCTGCGCGCCGTCGTCGGCAGCTCGCGGCCGCTGGCGGACTACCTAGGGCCGCGGCTACTGGGCGGTGAGGCATCACGACAGAACCCCTCGCTTGAGAGCGGCATCAGTGAGCGCGAGCTGCGCAGCCGGGGCGGCGGCTCCGACGCGCTGCGTGCGTCCTATCCGCGGGCTGTGACTGCGGCGACGAAGCAGCCACCGCAGACGGGACCGCAGCGCGGCCACCAGGAGCGCCACGGCGGCCCGTATATGCCGGGCCGCGGCAACGGAACCGGGCAGGGCAGGTGAGGCGGTCATGAGTAACCTCGTGGGCTACGCGCGAGTGTCCAAGCGCGAGCAGAACCCCGAGGCCCAGGAGGCCGAGCTGCGCACGGCTGGCGCCTCGCGCGTGTTCGTGGACCACGGCGAATCGAGCTGGGTCAAGGACCGCCCGCAGTGGCTCGCGTGTCTGGACTACCTGCGTCCTGGCGACACCCTCATGGTGCGTCGTCTCGACCGCATCGCGGGCAGCGAGATGATGGCGATCCAGACCATTAACGAGCTGCACGAGCGAGGCGTGAACATCAAGAGCTTGACCGAGCCCGATATCGATACAACTACCCCGATGGGGCGCGCACTGTTCGGCATCGTCGCCGTGTTCGCGCAGCTCCGCGTCGACACCATCCGGGACAACACCAGGCGCGGTCTGGTGCACGCTCGTGCTCAGGGTCGAGTTGGCGGCCGACCGTCGGTGATGACGCCTGAGCGCATCGCGGCGGCCGTGAAGATGCGCGCCGAGGACCACAGCGTCGCGCACATCGCGAAGGTGCTCGGAGTCGGTGCCTCGTCGGTGTCCCGAGTACTCGCCAAGGTGGGCGAGGATGCCGAGGCGACCGTCTCGCCGTAGGCGGTCCTGAGCGGGGCCAGCGCGTGGTCGCACCGGGACGTGAGACGGCCGAGCCTGACCCCGAGCTGTGGGACCGTCGGAACGAGGAGTTGCGCGTGCTCGTCGATCGCCTGCGTAGCGTCGACGTCGACGACCGAGACACCTGGGCGACGGTGGCGAGGCAGACCGCGGGTGCTCTGGCCGCGTGGTCGAACGCGACCGAGGAGACACCTGGCGACCTCACCGCGGCGGCCGAGGCGCTGTCGCGCTCGGCGCAGACGCACGAGCGGACCGTACGCCCGCACAAGGCCGGCACGGTCGCCATCTCCGGGGCGGCGATGCTGCTCGCCAGCGCAGCGCGCGGCGGCCAGGGGACCGTGGCGCAAGCGGTCATGGTCCGGCAGGTCATCCGACTGACACAGGCCGTCTACGACGCCTCCGTGGCCGCCGGCCAGGCTCGGCAGGCGAGGCTCCTCGCCGAGGACACCCGTGCGCGGCTCGTGCGGCTACGTGAGGCCCTGCCGGCACCGGCCGCGGTGGCCACCGCCACGCCGGGGGCGGCGCCGTCGACGAGCCCGAAGCTCGACCCGGAGGCACAGGCCGTGCTCGACCGGCTACGCGCTG